>NZ_CAJGBM010000022.1:0-48765 GCF_904426495.1 Pseudomonas sp. OF001
TTTTTTCGACGGAATGGCTGCAGGCTACAACGTCGTAGCCTGGCCAGAAAGCAGCAAGATCAATAGGATGCACGGTGACAGCAGGGGGCAGGCGTTGGTGTGTTTGGCGACTGCCAATTTACCTGCTCCCTGTCTGTCAATCCGCTCCTCCCCACGATCCCGCGAAGAACCAAAAAAAAGGGGAGCCATTCGGCTCCCCTCAAGGGACTTATTCTCCAATCTCGATGAGTACTTCACCGGGATTGACCCTGTCGCCCTTGACCACATGGATGGCCTTCACGGTACCGGCGATCGGCGCCTGCACCTCGGTCTCCATCTTCATCGCTTCGGTGATCAGCACCGGCTGGCCGGCCCTGACCACGTCACCTTCCTTCACCAGCACGTCGACGATGTTGCCCGGCATGGTGGTGCTGACGTCGCCCGGGGCGGCGCTCTGCTTGCGCTTGCCGCCGGCGGCGCCGCCGACGAAGGCGTTGAGCGGCTCGAACACCACCTCTTCCGGCATGCCGTCGATGGCCAGGTAGAAGTGGCGCTTGCCGTCGGTCTTCACGCTGACGCCGGTGATGTCGACGCGGTAACTCTCGCCGTGCACGTCGACCACGAACTCGGTGGGCACGCCTTCCTGGGCGGCCGGGCGGCCGGCGGCGTCCGGCTGCGGCAGCAGGGCTTCCGGCTTGAGGGTGCCGGCGGCGCGCTCCTCGAGGAACTTGCGGCCGATGTCCGGGAACATGGCGAAGGTCAGCACGTCTTCCTCGGACTTGGCCAGGGCGCCGATTTCCTCGCGCAGGCGGGCCATTTCCGGCTTGAGCAGGTCGGCCGGGCGCACGTCGATGACGTCCTCGTGGCCGATGGCCTGGAAGCGCAGCTGCTCGTTGACCTCGCCCGGGGCCTTGCCGTAGCGGCCCTGCAGGTACAGCTTCACCTCGTTGGTGATGGTCTTGTAGCGCTCGCCGGCCAGCACGTTGAACACCGCCTGGGTGCCGACGATCTGCGAGGTCGGGGTGACCAGCGGCGGGAAGCCGAGGTCGGCGCGCACGCGCGGGATCTCCTCGAACACCTCGTTGATGCGGTGCAGGGCGCCCTGCTCCTTCAGCTGGTTGGCCAGGTTGGACATCATGCCGCCCGGCACCTGGTTGACCTGCACGCGGGTGTCGACGCCGGTGAACTCGCTCTCGAACTGGTGGTACTTCTTGCGCACGTTGTAGAAGTACAGGCCGATCTCCTGCAGCAGCTCCAGGTCCAGGCCGGTGTCGAACGGGGTGCCGCGCAGGGCGGCGACCATCGACTCGGTGCCCGGGTGGCTGGTGCCCCAGGCGAAGCTGGAGATGGCGGTGTCGATGTGCTCGGCGCCGGCCTCGATGGCCTTGAGCTGGCACATGGCGCCCAAGCCCGCGGTGTCGTGGGCGTGGACGAAGATCGGCAGGTCGATCTCGGCCTTCAGCGCCTGCACCAGCTCGGCGGTGGCGTAGGGGGTGAGCAGGCCGGCCATGTCCTTGATGGCGATCGAGTCGACGCCCTTCTCCTGCATGCGCTTGGCCAGCTCGACGAACGACGCGGTGGTGTGCACCGGGCTGGTGGTGTAGGCGATGGTGCCCTGGGCGTGCTTGCCGGCGGCCTTGACCGCCTCGATGGCGGTGCGCAGGTTGCGCACGTCGTTCATCGCATCGAAGATGCGGAACACGTCGATGCCGTTGACCGCGGCCTTGGCGACGAAGGCCTTGACCACGTCGTCGCTGTAGTGGCGGTAGCCGAGCAGGTTCTGGCCGCGCAGCAGCATCTGCAGGCGGGTGTTGGGCAGCGCGGCCTTGAGCTGGCGCAGGCGCTCCCACGGGTCTTCCTTGAGGAAGCGCACGCAGGAATCGAAGGTGGCACCGCCCCAGACTTCCAGCGACCAGTAGCCGACCTGGTCGAGCTTGGCGCAGATCGGCAGCATGTCCTCGAGGCGCATGCGGGTGGCGATCAGCGACTGGTGGGCGTCGCGCAGGATGGTGTCGGTGACGTGGATCTTCTTGTTCATGCTCAATTCCTCACAGGCCGGCGTGGGCGGCGATGGCGGCGGCGATGGCCAGGGCCAGCTCTTCGGGCTTGCGCTTGACCGAGTAGTTGATCAGTTCCGGGTGGGCTTCGACGAAGCTGGTGTTGAACACGCCGCTGCGGAACTCCGGATTGCGGAGGATTTCCTGGTAGTAGGGCGCGGTGGTCTTCACCCCCTGCACGCGCATGTCGTCCAGCGCGCGCAGGCCGCGGTCCAGCGCCTCTTCCCAGGTCAGTGCCCAGACGATCAGCTTCAGGCACATCGAGTCGTAGTACGGCGGAATGGTGTAGCCGGTGTAGATCGCCGTGTCGGTGCGCACGCCGGGGCCGCCGGGCGCGTAGTAGCGGGTGATCTTGCCGAACGAGGGCAGGAAGTTGTTCTTCGGGTCCTCGGCGTTGATGCGGAACTGGATCGCGTAGCCGCGGTGGACGATGTCCTCCTGCTTGACCGACAGCGGCAGGCCGCTGGCGATGCGGATCTGCTCGCGGACGATGTCGATCCCGGTGATTTCCTCGGTGATGGTGTGCTCCACCTGCACCCGGGTGTTCATCTCCATGAAGTACACCTCGCCCTCGGCGAGCAGGAACTCCACGGTGCCGGCGTTCTCGTAGCCGACCGCGCGCGCCGCCTTGACCGCCAGCTCGCCGATGTAGGCGCGCTGCTCGGGGGTCAGCTGCGGGCTGGGGGCGATCTCGATCAGCTTCTGGTTGCGGCGCTGGATCGAGCAGTCGCGCTCGAACAGGTGCACGGTGTTGCCGAAGCTGTCGGCGAGGATCTGCGCCTCGATGTGCTTGGGGTTGACGATGCACTTCTCGAGGAACACCTCGGCGCTGCCGAAGGCCTTGGTGGCCTCGGAGATCACCCGCGGGTAGGCCTGCTCCAGCTCGTCGCGGCTGTTGCAGCGGCGGATGCCGCGGCCGCCGCCGCCGGAGGTGGCCTTGAGCATCACCGGGTAGCCGATGCGCTCGGCCTCGGAGAGGGCTTCCTCGAGGTCGGCGACGTTGCCTTCGGTGCCGGGGGTGCAGGGCACGCCGGCGGCGATCATCGAGCGGCGCGCCTCGGTCTTGTCGCCCATGCGGCGGATCACCTCGGCCGACGGGCCGATGAACTTGATCCCGCGCTCGGCGCAGATCTCCGCCAGTTCGGCGTTCTCGGAGAGGAAGCCGTAGCCCGGGTGCAGGGCGTCGCAGCCGGTCTCGACGGCCAGGTTGACCAGCTTGCGCGGGTTCAGGTAGCCGGCCAGCGGCTCGTCGCCGAGGTTGTGCGCCTCGTCGGCGCGCTTGACGTGCAGCGCATGACGGTCGGCTTCGGAATACACGGCCACCGAGCGGATGCCCATCTCGGCACAGGCCCGCACGATACGCACGGCGATCTCGCCACGGTTGGCGATGAGGATTTTTCTTATCACGGAGGTCTCCCTCGGCTTGGGCTGGCTGACCGGCCGGTCAGGCCGCAGGTGCATTCACCCTAGCGCCGCGGGGTCGATTAAGAAAAATGAATATTTGTTAGGTTGAGCATAAACTACAACTTATGCATCGGCGGAGCGCCCGGATTTTCTGGGCTGCAGCCGGCCGCCCGGTCGCGGCCAGCCGCTCGTCGCTACATGTTGCAACCCGGTTGCCGAATGGTTGCAGCGCGCTGCCGAGTGCCTTTCTCCCGTTGCCGAGGCCCCCATGCGCAAGTCCCTGATGCGTCTCACCCTGCGCCAGCTGCAGGTGTTCCGCGCGGTGTGCGAGACCCGCTCGTACAGCCGCGCCGCCGAGGAGATGGCCCTCACCCAGCCGGCGGTCAGCCTGCAGATCCGCCAGCTCGAGGAGCTGGTCGGCCAGCCGCTGTTCGAGTACGTCGGCAAGAAGCTCTACCTGACCGACGCCGCCGAGGCGCTGCGCCGCGCCGGCGCCGACATCTTCGGCCGCCTGGAGAGCCTCGACATGCAGCTCTCCGACCTGCAGGGCTCGCTGCAGGGGCTGCTCAGCCTGACCGTGGAGTCCAGCGCCGAGTACTTCGTTCCCCACCTGTTCGGCGAATTTCGCCGTGAGCACCCCGAGGTCGGCCTGCAGCTCACCGTCGCCAGCCACGCCCAGGTGCTGCGCCGCATGGGCGTCAGCCGCGACGAGCTGATGATCCTCTCCCAGGTGCCGACCGGCATGAACCTGGAGTTCAACCCGTTCCTCACCAACCACATCGTCGCCGTGGCGCCGCCCGGCCATCCGCTGTGCCAGCGCGAGTCGCTGACCCTGCAGGAGCTGACCGCCTGGCCGCTGCTGGTGCGCGAGCCGGGCTCGGGCACCCGCCAGGCCTGCGAGCGCTTCTGCCACGACAAGCGCGCCCACTTCGCCCAGACCCTGCAGCTCGGCTCGCAGGAGGCGCAGCGCGCCGGGGTGCTGGCCGGCCTGGGCCTGGCCCTGCTGCCGCGCCATGCGGTGAGCCTGGAGCTGGCCAGCGGCCGCCTGCGCGAGCTGCCGGTGGCCGAGCTGCCGCTGCAGCACAGCTGGTGCGTGGTGTACCCGCGCGACCGCTACCTGAGCCCGGTGGCCAGCGCCTTCCTCGAGTACATCCGCGCCAACCGCGCGGCGATCAACGCCCTCGGCCAGCGCCTCTGAGCGGCGTCAGGCGCCGGGCTGGCGGCGTGCCTCGGCGCGCAGCGCGCGCACGTAGTTGACGGCGATCAGCTCGGGATAGTCGTGGATCTCCTGATCCAGGCGGCGCTCCTCGTTGTACAGCTCGATGGCCCGGCGGAAGGCCATGCGGCGCTGGTCCTCCAGCTTGCGGCGGGCCTTGGCGTCCAGGCGCGGGGCTTCGGGGTTGGCGGCGACAGCATGGTGGCGGGGCATGGCGTCTCTCCCATCGCGAATGATCCAGGGAGTTCGAGCATGCCGCAGGAGGAGTGACGGCTTGACGGCAGCGCGGTGACGCCGGCGTGACAGCTGCGCCTCCCGGCAATGACCTTGTTCAGCGCGAGGGCATTCGGCTACCCTGCGCGCCGCGAATCAATCCGCGACAACCTCATCGGAAGAGGAATGCACCATGCACAAACCCCTCCTGCTGGCTGCCGGCCTGCTGCTCGGCAGCAGCGCCTGGGCTGCGGCCCCCGCCAACGAACCCATCCAGCCGGTCGAGCCGGCGCGCATCACCGAACCGGCCAAGGTCGAGCTGGGCAAGCAGCTGTTCTTCGACCCGCGCCTGTCGAAGTCGGGCTTCATCTCCTGCAACTCCTGCCACAACCTGAGCCTGGGCGGCAGCGACAACCTGCCGACCTCCATCGGCCACAACTGGCAGAAGGGGCCGATCAACTCGCCCACCGTGCTCAACTCGGGCATGAACATCGCCCAGTTCTGGGACGGCCGCGCCGCCGACCTCAAGGCGCAGGCCGGCGGGCCGATCGCCAACCCGATGGAGATGGGCTTCAGCCACGACCTGGCCGTCGACGTGGTCGGCTCGATCCCGCAATACCGCGCCGCCTTCCGGCAGATCTACAAGACCGACCAGGTCACCATCGACGCGATCACCGATGCCATCGCCGCCTTCGAGAAGACCCTGGTCACCCCGAATTCGCGCTTCGACCGCTGGCTGGGCGGCGACCAGAGCGCCCTGACCACGACCGAACTGGACGGCTACCGCCTGTTCAAGGACGTCGGCTGTACCGGCTGCCACAATGGCCCGGCGGTCGGTGGCAACTCGTTCCAGAAGATGGGCCTGGTCAATCCGTACCTGACCAACAACCCGGCCCAGGGCGTCGCCGGGCTGACCGGCAAGGATGCCGACCGCTTCAAGTTCAAGGTGCCGACGCTGCGCAACGTCGAGCTGACCTATCCCTACTTCCACGACGGCGCCTACTGGAAGCTGGAGGAGGCGGTGGACGTGATGGCGCGCCTGCAGCTCGGCCGCCAGCTGCGCGAGGACGAGATCGGCAAGATCACCGCCTTCCTCAAGACCCTGACCGGCGAGCAGCCGAAATTCCCGCTGCCGATCCTGCCGCCGTCGGCGGCCGACACGCCGCGACCGCAGCCGTTCGAGTAACGGCTGGCGGCCCGGGCCGGCTCAGGCGCCGCCCGGGCCGTCCTCGGCCGGCTTGGCGGTCTTGGGCGACAGGCGCAGGCTGCGCAGGCTGCGCTTGACGCTCTTCAGGTGGTTGACCAGGTCCGGGCCGCGGGCCATGGCCACGCCCATCGCCAGCACGTCGATCACCACCAGGTGGGCGATGCGCGAGGTCAGCGGGGTGTAGATCTCGGTGTCCTCCTGCACGTCGATGGCCAGATTGACGGTGGCCAGGTCGGCCAGCGGGGTCTGGCTGGGGCACAGGGTGATCAGCGTGGCGCCGCTCTCGCGCACCAGGTTGGCGGTGGTCAGCAGGTCCTTGGAGCGCCCCGACTGCGAGATGCAGATGGCCACGTCGCCGGGTTTGAGGGTCACCGCGCTCATCGCCTGCATGTGCGGGTCGGAGTAGGCGGCGGCGGTCAGCAGCAGGCGGAAGAACTTGTGCTGGGCGTCGGCGGCCACCGCGCCGGAGGCGCCGAAGCCGTAGAACTCGACGCGCGAGGCGTTGGCGATGGCGTTGACCGCGCGCTCCAGCGCCTGCATGTCGAGGTGCTCGCGCACCTCCATCAGGGTGTGCAGGGTGGTGTCGAAGATCTTCAGGCTGAAGTCGGCCAGCGAGTCTTCCTCGTGGATGGCGAACTGGCCGAAGCTGGCGCCGGCGGCCAGGCTCTGCGCCAGCTTGAGCTTGAGATCCTGGAAGCCCGTGCAGCCGATGGCGCGGCAGAAGCGCACGATGGTCGGCTCGCTGATGCCGACCTCGTGGGCGAGGTCGGCCATCGAGCTGTGCATGACGGAAGCCGGGTCCTGCAGCACGTAGTCGGCGACCTTGAGCTCCGACTTGCGCAGCAGGGAGCGGGATTGGGCAATGTGTTGCAACAGATTCACGGGGCGGACTCGGGTTATGATCGGCCAAAGCCGGAGGTAGTGACCTTGTAGTTATACTACAAGAACTGCGCCAGCGCCCAGGCAAACCGCATCGGAGAATTCCCCGTGCCGTCCCCCTCTCCCGTTCTTCCCTGCGACATGCTGGTGTTCGGCGGCACCGGCGATCTGGCCCTGCACAAGCTGCTGCCGGCACTCTACCACCTGCACCGCGAGCAGCGCCTGCCCGCCGATCTGCGCATCCTCGCCCTGGCCCGCACCGGGCTGGACCGCGACGCCTACCGCGCGCTGGCCGAGCGCCGCTGCCGCGCGCAGATCGCCCGCAGCGACTTCGACGCCGACACCTGGCAGGGCTTCGCCGCGCGCCTCGACTACTTCGCCATGGACGTGTCGCAGAGCGCCGAGTTCGGCCGCCTGGCGCGCCGCCTGGGCGAGACCTGCGCGCGGGCGCGCATCTACTACCTAGCCACCGCGCCGCAGCTGTTCGCCCCCATCGCCGCCCACCTGGCCGTCGCCGGGCTGGCCGGCGCCGACACCCGCATCGTCCTCGAGAAGCCCATCGGCCATTCGCTGGAGTCGGCGCTGGCGATCACCGGGGCGATCGGCAAGGTGTTCGACGAGTCGCAGGTGTTCCGCATCGACCACTACCTGGGCAAGGAGACGGTGCAGAACCTGATGGCGCTGCGCTTCGCCAACGCCCTGTTCGAGCCGGTGTGGCGCGCCGGGCACATCGACCACGTGCAGATCAGCGTGCTCGAGACCCTCGGCGTGGAGAACCGCGGCGCCTACTACGACCAGGCCGGCGCCATGCGCGACATGCTGCAGAACCACCTGCTGCAGCTGCTCTGCCTGGTGGCCATGGAGGCGCCGGTGCGCTTCGACGCCGAGGCGGTGCGCAACGAGAAGGTCAAGATTCTCCAGGCGCTCAAGCCGCTGAGCGGCCTCGACGTGCGCGACAAGACCGTGCGCGGCCAGTACGCCAGCGGCCGCATCGGCGGCCAGGAGGTGCCGGCCTACTACTTCGAGAAGCACGTCGACAACGACAGCGACACCGAGACCTTCGTCGCCGTGCAGGCGGAGATCGACAACTGGCGCTGGGCCGGCGTGCCCTTCTACCTGCGCACCGGCAAGCGCCTCAAGCGCAAGTGCTCGGAGATCGTCATCCAGTTCAAGCCGGTGCCGCACCGCCTGTTCCCCGGCGCCGCCGAGCAGGCCAACCGCCTGCTGATCCGCCTGCAGCCGGAGGAGCGCATCAGCCTGCAGCTGCTGGCCAAGACCCCGGGCAAGGGCATGACCCTGGAGCCGGTCGAGCTCGACCTCAACCTGGCCACCGCCTTCTCCCGCCAGCGCCGCTGGGACGCCTACGAGCGCCTGCTGCTCGACGTCATCGAGGGCGACCCGACCCTGTTCATGCGCCGCGACGAGGTCGAGGCCGCCTGGCGCTGGGTCAGCCCGATCCTCGACGGCTGGCACCAGCACTACCAGAAGCCGCGCCCCTACCCGGCCGGCTCGACCGGCCCGGAGCAGGCGCACAGCCTGCTCGAGCTGGCCGGCCGGCAGTGGCACGACTGACGGCCGCGCGGCGGCTGACCGGCGCTGCAGCCGGGCGCCGCAGTGCCGTGCTACCCTTGCCCCGCCATCATTCCCGCGGCTTCCCCCGGCGGAGCCGCTCGTCCACGACGCCAACGCCTTAAGAACATGCATACCGTAGAAAAGATCGGCGGCACCTCGATGAGCCGCTTCGAGGAACTCCTCGACAACATCTTCATCGGCCAGCGCCAGGGCGACGCCCTGTACCAGCGCATCTTCGTCGTCTCGGCCTACAGCGGCATGACCAACCTGCTGCTCGAACACAAGAAGACCGGCGAGCCGGGCGTCTACCAGCGCTTCGCCGATGCCCACAACGAGGGCGCCTGGCGCGAGGCCCTGGAAGACGTGCGTGCGCGCATGCTGGCCAAGAACGCCGAGCTGTTCGCCGGCACACCGGAGCAGGCCGCCGCCGACGCCTTCATCGGCTCGCGCATCGACGACGCCCGCGACTGCATGGACAGCCTGCAGAAGCTGTGCAGCTACGGCCACTTCCAGCTCACCGAGAACCTGATGAAGGTGCGCGAGATGCTCGCCTCCCTCGGCGAGGCGCACAGCGCCTTCAACAGCGTGCTGGCGCTCCAGCAGCGCGACGTCAACGCGCGCCTGGTCGACCTCAGCGGCTGGCAGATGGAAACCCCGCTGCCGTTCGAGGAGATGATCCGCGCCAGTTTCGCTGGCATCGACCTGTCCCGCGAGCTGGTCATCGCCACCGGCTACGCGCACTGCGCCGAAGGCCTGATGAACACCTTCGACCGCGGCTACAGCGAGATCACCTTCGCCCAGATCGCCGCCGCCACCGGCGCCCGCGAGGCGATCATCCACAAGGAGTTCCACCTCAGCAGCGCCGACCCCAACCTGGTCGGCGTCGACAAGGTGGTGACCATCGGCCGCACCAACTACGACGTCGCCGACCAGCTGTCCAACCTCGGCATGGAGGCGATCCACCCGCGCGCCGCGCGCACCCTGCGCCGCGCCGGCATCCAGCTGCGCATCAAGAACGCCTTCGAGCCCGAGCACGCCGGCACCCTGATCAGCCAGGACTACTGCAGCGCACGGCCCTGCGTGGAGATCATCGCCGGGCGCAAGGACGTGTTCGGCCTCGAGGTATTCGACCAAGAGATGCTCGGCGACCCCGACCACGACATCGAGGTCAGCAAGCTGCTCAAGCAGCTCAAGCTGTACGTGGTCAACAAGGACTCCGACGCCAACAGCATCACCTACTACGTCACCGGCTCGCGCAAGCTGATCAACCGCGCCGCCAAGCTGGTCGAGGAGCGCTACCCGGCCGCCGAGGTGACCGTGCACAACGTCGCCATCGTCTCGGCGATCGGCTCCAACCTCAAGGTCAAGGGCATCCTCGCGCGTACTGCCAGCGCGCTGGCCGAGGCCGGCATCAGCATCCAGGCGCTGCACCAGTCGATCCGCCAGGTGGAGATGCAGTGCGTGGTCAACGAGGAGGACTACGCCGCCGCCATCGCCGCGCTGCACCGTGCGCTGATCGAGCCGGAGAACCACGGCGACGTGATCGCCGCCGCCTGACGCGCTGCAGGCCGTGCCTCCCGGGCGCGAGGCACGGCCATTTCCCCTCCCCCTCCTTGCGCACCGGGCGGCGCGGCATCCGTGCTATGGTCGCGGCAGGTGGCCGTCCGCCACGGCCGAGATCGCCGGCAACAAGGAGAACGCCCATGATCCGTCTGCATACCCTGCTCGCGCCCACCGACCTTTCCGCCCCGGCGCGCCAGGCCGCCGAGCGCGCGGCCCGGCTCGCCGCCGACGGCGGCGCCCGCCTGGTGCTGCAGCACGTGGTCAGCAGCGGCGCACTGGACACCCTGCGCCAGCTGTTCGGCGCCGCTCCCGGCGACCTGCAGCAGCGCCTGCTCGACGAGGCGCGCGAGGAGCTGCGCGGGCTCGGCGCCGCGCTGCACGAGCGCTGCGGCGTGGACGCCGAGCTGCACCTGGGCAGCGGCGCGGTGGCCGCCGAGATCGCCAGCGAGGCCGATGCCCTCGACGCCGGCCTGCTGGTGCTCGGCGCGCGCGGCGCCAGCCTGGTGCACGATCTGCTGCTCGGCTCGACCACCGAGCGCGTGCTGCGCAAGACCGGCCGCCCGCTGCTGGTGGTGCGCCGCGCGGCCGCGCACGCCTACCGGCAGGTGCTGCTGCCGGTGGACTTCTCGGCGCGCTCGCGCCAGGCCATCGCCATGGCCCGCGCGCTGGCGCCGCAGGCCGAGCTGCTCCTGCTGCACGCCTTCGAGGTGCCCTTCGAGGGCCGCCTGCGCCACGCCGGGGTCGGCGAGGCGGAGCTGGCCGCGCTGACGGCCAGCGCCCGGCGCGAGGCCGAGGCGCGCATGGCCGAGCTGGTCGCCGCCAGCGGCCTGCCGGCCGACGCGGTGCAGCCCCTGGTGCTGCACGGCGACGCCAGCGTGCACATCCTCGACCAGCAGCAGCTGCACGGCAGCGAGCTGATCGTCATCGGCAAGCGTGGCCAGGGCGTTCTCGAGGAACTGCTGCTCGGCAGCGTGACCCGCCACATCCTCACCCAGGCGCGCAGCGACGTACTGGTGATCTGAGTCGACCCGCGGGCTGACGCAGTTCGTGGACGCCGCCCCGGCCGGCCGGCTATCGTGGCTCCATCCCAAGGACGCCTCCGGCAACGGACCCCGCCATGCCCTCGATCTACCAGCTCAAGCCGCGCTTCCAGGCGCTGCTGCGCCCCACGGTGCAGCGCCTGCACGCGCGTGGCGTCACCGCCAACCAGGTGACCCTCGCCGCCGCGGCGATCTCCGTGGCGCTCGGCGCGCTGCTCGCCGCCTGCGCCAGCCAGGTCTGGCTGTTCGCCCTGATCCCGCTGTGGATGCTGCTGCGCATGGCGCTCAACGCCATCGACGGCATGCTCGCCCGCGAGTTCGGCCAGCAATCGCACCTCGGCGCCTACCTCAACGAGCTGTGCGACGTGATCGCCGACAGCGCGCTGTTCCTGCCGTTCGCCCTGCTGCCCGGCGTCAGCCCGCTGTGGGTGGTGCTGGTGACCCTGCTGGCGCTGCTCGCCGAATACGCCGGGGCGATGGGCCCGCTGGCCGGCGCCAGCCGCCGCTACGACGGGCCGATGGGCAAGAGCGACCGCGCCTTCGCCTTCGGCGTGCTCGGCGCCGGAGTGGCCACCGGCCTGCTGCCGCCGGCCTGGCTCGACCCCCTGCTGCTGCTGATCGCCGCCCTGCTGCTGCTGACCCTGGTCAACCGCGTGCGCCAGGGCGTCGTCGAGGCCGCACGCCAGTCACCGCCGGCCTGAGCGCCGAGCCGTCGCAGCAAGGAGCACGCCGATGAACGACACCCCGATCCCGCCCAGCGGCGAAGACCTGCCGCCAGCCCCGCCGCCGCCGCGCCCGCCCAGCGGCCCGGCGCAGCGTCTGCTGGCCCGTCTGATCATCGGCTTCGCCCGCCTGCTCACCGGCGCGCGCAGCCTGTGGCGCGGCTGCCTGCCCGAGGCGCGCCAGCGCATCTATTTCGCCAACCACAGCAGCCATGCCGACTTCGTGCTGCTGTGGTCGTCGCTGCCGCCGGCCCTGCGCGCGCGTACCCGTCCGGTGGCCGGCGCCGACTACTGGCAGCGCGACGCCGTGCGCCGCTTCCTGATCCACCGGGTGTTCCACGGCGTGCTGGTCGACCGCGAGCGCAGCTCCGCCGCCAACCCGCTCGAGCCGCTGCTCGCCGCACTGCACGCCGGCGACTCGCTGATCCTGTTTCCCGAGGGCACCCGCAACCTGACCGACGAGCTGCTGCCGTTCAGGAGCGGCCTGTACCGCCTCGGCCGGGCCTGCCCGCAGGTCGAGCTGGTGCCGGTGTGGATCGCCAACCTCAACCGGGTGATGCCCAAGGGCCGCGTGCTGCCGCTGCCGCTGCTGTGCACGGTGAGCTTCGGCGCGCCGCTGAGCATCGGCGCCGACGAGAGCAAGGAAGCCTTCCTCGCCCGCGCCCGCGACGCCCTGCTCGAACTGGCTGCGGAGGCCGACTGACATGGACCGCGACACCCTGACCCTGTTCGCCGGCATCGGCGCCCTGCTGGCGCTGGCCTCCCTGATCGGCTTCGTCCTCAAGTGGCGCAGCCGCGGCGCCGCCAGCCCGGTGATCGACAACCTCAACGCGCGGATCAACGCCTGGTGGGTGATGGTCGCGGTGCTCGGCGGCGCCTTCTGGCTCGGCCAGGGCGCGGTGATCGGCCTGTTCGCCGCCATCTCCTTCTGCGCCCTGCGCGAGTTCATCACCCTGACGCCGACCCGCGCCAGCGACTACCCGGCGCTGGCGGCGGCCTTTTACCTGGTGCTGCCCGCCCAGTACCTGCTGATCGCCCACGACTGGTACGGACTGTTCTCGATCTTCATCCCGGTCTACGTGTTCCTGCTGCTGCCGATCCTCGCCTCGCTGGGCGGCGACACCACCGCCTTCCTCGAGCGCACCGCCAAGGTGCAGTGGGGGATGATGATCGCGGTGTTCTGCATCTCCCACGTGCCGGCGCTGCTGACCCTCGACATCCCCGGCTACGCGGGGCGCAACCTGCTGCTGATCGCCTGGCTGGTGCTGGTGGTGCAGCTCAGCGACGTGCTGCAGTACGTCTGCGGCAAGCTGTTCGGCCGGCGCAGGATCGCCCCGCACCTGTCGCCGTCGAAGACCGTGGAAGGCTTCGCCGGCGGCGTGGCGCTGGCCACCCTGGTCGGTGCCTCGCTGTTCTGGATCACCCCGTTCGGCTTCTGGGAGGCGCTGGCGGTCGCCCTGGTGGTCACCCTGCTCGGCTTCTTCGGCGGCCTGGTGATGTCGGCGATCAAGCGCGACCGCGGCGTGAAGGACTGGGGCCACATGATCGAAGGCCACGGCGGCATGCTCGACCGCCTGGACTCGGTGTGCTTCGCCGCGCCGATCTTCTTTCATCTGTTGCGCTACGGCTGGACCTGAACGGCGCTCCGCGGTTGCGGAGCGCCGCAGCAATCAGAACTCCAGGCAGATCTTGCCGAAGTGCCGGTTGCTTTCCTGGTAGCGGAACGCCTCGACGATTTCCTCGAGGGCGAAGCGGCGGTCGATCACCGGGCGCAGGCCGTTGGCGTCGATGGCGCGGACCATCGCCTGCTGCTGGGCGCGGCTGCCGACCAGCACGCCCTGCAGGCGCAGCTGCTTGAGCAGCGCCGGCACCAGCGGCAGCTCGCCGGCCACCCCGCTGAGGATGCCGATCACCGCGATGTGCCCGCCGACCCGCGCGGCGGCCATCGACTGCGCCAGGGTGGCCGGGCCGCCGACCTCGATGACGTGGTCGACGCCGCGCCCGCCGGTCAGCGCGCGGGCGGTCTCGCCCCAGGCCGGATCCGTGCGGTAATTGATCAGGTGGTCGGCGCCCATGGCTGCGAGGCGCTCGAGCTTGGCGTCGCTGGACGAGGTGGCGATCACCGTGGCGCCGGCCAGCTTGGCGAACTGCAGGGCGAAGATCGACACGCCGCCGGTGCCCTGCACCAGCACAGTGTCGCCCGGCTGCAGCGCGCCGTCGGCCATCAGTGCGCGCCAGGCGGTGAGGCCGGCGGTGGTCAGGGTGGCCGCCTCGGCGTGGCTCCAGCCGCGCGGCGCGCGGGTGAAGGCGCTGGCGCGGGCGGTCACCACTTCGCGGGCGTAGCCGTCGATGCCGTCGCCCGGCACCGTGGCGAAGCCCTCGACCTGCGGTTCGCCGTCCAGCCAGTCGGAGAAGAAGGTGCTGACCACCGAGTCGCCGACGGCGAACTCGTCGACCCCGGCGCCCACGGCGATCACCTCGCCGGCGCCGTCGGCCATCGGGATGCGCGGCTCGCTCGGCCCCCACATGCCGCTGACCACGGCGAAGTCGTGGTAGTTGAGCGAGCTGGCGTGCAGGCGCACGCTGATCTCGCCCGGACCGGGGGCGGCCGCGGTGCTGCTGCCGACGCTGACCCTGTCGTAGCCGCCGCCCGGCTGGACGTAGATGGCCTTGCCTTGCATGGGGAATCTCCTTCGATGACATGGTTGCGGAACTGACCGGCTGATCTGACCGGAGCCGGGGCCCGCTGTCCAGTCGCGCGGCGAGCCGGCGCACGGTCGGCGCCGCGATAGCGCATGATCCCGGTCAATACGCGCGGCCGCGGCGGTGCCACCATGAAGCCAAGAGCAAGTCACGGTTTCCCGATGCTGCGGCCGTCATGGCCGCCCCGACCCTTCGCTGTAGCCACGAACCAGGAGTTTGCATGTTTCCCGAATATCGCGACCTGATCACCCGCCTGAAGACCGAAGACGCGCACTTCACCCGTCTGTTCGATGAGCACAACGAGCTGGACCAGCGCATCAAGAACCTCGAGGCGCGCATCGAGCTGGCCACCGATGCCGAGATCGAGACCCTGAAGAAGGAGAAGCTCAACCTCAAGGATCAGCTCTACGTGATCCTCAAGGACGCCGCCGCGGCCTGACGCCCGGCCTTGCCGTCACGGCCCGCCATCCGGCGGGCCGTGGCTTTTCTGCGCCCCGTGCCGGCGGCGGCAGTCCCGCCGTTCAGCCGCGCAGCCACGGCGGCGTCGGTTCCTCGCGTACTGCCGGCGCGTCGGCCGCTTCCAGCGCGGCCTTGCGCCGCGCCTCGTCGGCCAGGGTGGCCTCGATCTCGCGCAGCACCGCGTCGAGGTCGGCGGCTTCCTCCGGCTCGTCGAACTCGCCGGTCAGCACGCTGCTCGGCGTCAGCTTGCCGGCTTCGTACAGCGCCCACATCTCCTTGGCATGCTTGCACTCGCGCAGTTCGGGGGCGAACTGGCCGAAGTAGGCGTTCATGTTGGCGACGTCGCGTTCGAGCATGCGCAGTGCATGGTTGTTGCCGGCGGCGTCCACTGCCTGCGGCAGGTCGATCACCACCGGGCCGTCCGGGCCGAGCAGCACGTTGAACTCGGAGAGGTCGCCGTGCACCAGGCCGGCGCAGAGCATCAGCACCACCTGGCGGATCATGAAGGCGTGGTATTTGCGGGCCTGCTCGGCGGTCAGCTCGACGTCGTTGAGGCGCGGCGCGGCATCGCCGTCGGCGCCGGCGACCATCTCCATCAGCAGCACGCCGTCGAGGAAGTCGTGGGGCTTGGGCACGCGCACGCCGGCGCCGTCCAGGCGGTACAGCGCGGCCACCTCGGCGTTCTGCCAGGACTCCTCCTGCTCGCGGCGGCCGTACTTGCTGCCCTTGGCCATGGCGCGCGCGTCGCGGCTGTTGCGCACCTTGCGGCCTTCCTGGTATTCGGCGGCCTGGCGGAAGCCGCGCTTGTTGGCTTCCTTGTAGACCTTGGCGCAGCGCAGCTGGTTGCCGCAGCGCACCACGTACACGGCCGCTTCCTTGCCGCTCATCAGCGGACGGATGACCTCGTCGATCAGGCCGTCCTCGACCAGCGGCTCAAGGCGTTTCGGGGTTTTCATCGGTTTGTGCGGTGCTCGTTGTGGCGTGGGGAATTCCAGTCTCCCTTATACGGCAAACGGCGCGCGCGGGCATCCGGCCCGCGCCGTGCTCAGCGCCGGAGAGCCGCCTCGGCCAGCGAGCCGGCGATGCCGAGCGCGCTGCCGGCCACCTCGCCGAGACGGCCGAAGCCGCAGCGCCACAGCGCCACTTCGCCGACGTACGGATTGCCCCAGCCCATCTTGCAGGCGATCGCCTGGTTGCGCCTGCGCTCGGCCTCGCTGGCCGGGTGCAGGCGGTGCCAGGCCTCGTAGCGCTGGCGGTCCTGCTTGGACAGGCGCAGCTGGTAGCGCTCGTGCATGTACAGGTAGGTGCGCGCGATGGCGCCGCGAGTCGCCTCGGGGGGCATGGCCTGGCGGCTGCGGAAGTCGATCACCATCCCGCACCGGCCGTATTGCCCGGGACTGGCGGACAGCCGGTCGGTGAACGGGAAGTTGCTGCGGTCGCCGTTGACCTCGCCGATGGCCGGCACCAGGTTGTGCAGGTCGGCCTCGGCGCGGGCGAACACCGGGTCCCTTTCGCTGCAGCGGTCGCGCCCGCCCTGCTGCCAGCACTGGCGCTGGTGGCCGATCACCCAGGCCGGCACCACGTGCTCCCACTCGATGCGCGCGGCGCGCTGGGCGTTCCTGCGCGGGCGGTAGCCGCAGCTGGCCAGGTCGACGCGGTTGCCCTGGTAGGCGCAGCCGCAGTAGAAGGTCTGCCCCCGCTCGCCGTGGATGTCGCGGGCGATCCGCTTGGCTGCCTGGAAGCTGTCCGGGGCCTGCGGCGGGATCAGGAAGGCCGCGGCCAGCGCCGCCAGCAGGGCGATCCCCAGTTGCAGCAGGCGGTTGGCGGGTTTCTTGCGGGCCGGTTTCCGTCTGGCCGGTTTGCGCATCTTGGGTCTCACTCCACGCTGTCGAGGGGCGCGACTCTAGGCAGCGCCGCGCTCCGGGGCAAGGCCGCGCCCGTCGCGCCGCTGGCGGGCGGGCGCGCATTCGCCGGCAATCCACAGTAAAATGCTGCGTTTTTCCGACGCCCTGCGAGTCTGCCGCGCCATGACCACCGCCTTCCGTCCCGAACTGCTCTCCCCCGCCGGCACGCTGAAAAGCATGCGCTACGCCTTCGCCTACGGCGCCGACGCGGTGTACGCCGGGCAGCCGCGCTACAGCCTGCGGGTGCGCAACAACGAGTTCGACCACGCCAACCTCAAGCTGGGCATCGACGAGGCCCACGCGCTGGGCAAGAAGTTCTACGTGGTGGTCAACATCGCCCCGCACAACGCCAAGCTGAAGACCTTCATCCGGGACCTCGAGCCGGTGGTGGCGATGGGGCCGGACGCGCTGATCATGTCCGACCCGGGGCTGATCATGCTGGTGCGCGACCACTTCCCCGCGCAGGCGATCCACCTGTCGGTGCAGGCCAACGCGGTGAACTGGGCCTCGGTGGAGTTCTGGCGGCGCATCGGCGTCAGCCGCATCATCCTCTCCCGCGAGCTGTCGCTGGAGGAGATCGCCGAGATCCGCGAGCAGGTGCCGGCCATCGAGCTGGAGGTGTTCGTCCACGGCGCGCTGTGCATGGCCTACTCCGGGCGCTGCCTGCTGTCCGGCTACCTCAACCACCGCGACCCCAACCAGGGTACCTGCACCAACGCCTGCCGCTGGGAGTACAAGGTGCACGAGGGCAAGGAGGACGAGCTGGGCAACGTCGTCCACGTCCACGAGCCGATCCCGGTGATGCAGATCGATCCGCGCGCCGCTGCGTCGGGCGCCGCTGCGTCGGCGGTCGAGCCGACCCTCGGCGCCGGCGCGCCCACCGACCAGGTGATGCTGCTGGAAGAAAGCAACCGTCCCGGCGAGTACATGGAAGCGTTCGAGGACGAGCACGGCACCTACATCATGAACTCCAAGGACCTGCGCGCCGTGCAGCACGTCGAGCGCCTGACCCAGATGGGCGTGCACTCGCTGAAGATCGAGGGCCGCACCAAGAGCCACTACTACGTGGCGCGCACCGCCCAGGTGTACCGCAAGGCGATCGACGACGCGGTGGCCGGGCGGCCGTTCGACATGTCGCTGATGGACACCCTGGAATCGCTGGCCCACCGCGGCTACACCGAGGGCTTCCTGCGCCGCCACGTGCACGACGAATACCAGAACTACCAGCACGGCTACTCGCTGTCCGAGCGCCAGCAGTTCGTCGGCGAGTTCACCGGGGTGCGCAAGGACGGCCTGGCCGAGGTGACGGTGAAGAACCGCTTCCAGGTCGGCGACCTGCTCGAGCTGATGAGCCCGCAGGGCAACCTCAACTTCCGCCTCGAGCATATGCTCGACAAGAAGGGCGAGAGCGCCACGGTGGCGCCGGGCGACGGCCATGTGGTCTACCTGCCGGTGCCGGAGGAGGTCGACCTGCAGTACGCGCTGCTGATGCGTCACCTGGACGGCGGCAGCACCCGCGGCTGAGCCGGCGCACCCCGGGGCGGCGCCGGCTCAGCCGCGCGCTTCAGGCGAGGGCGCTGACCCTGGGTTTCTGCGCGTCCAGCAGCCCGGCCAGCGTCAGCGCCTCCACCGGGTGGCTGATCAGGTAGCCCTGGATCTCGTCGCAGGCGTGCTCGCGCAGGAACTCCAGCTGCGCCGGCCGCTCCACCCCCTCGGCCACCACTTGCAGGCCGAGGCTGTGGGCCATGGCGATGATCGCCCGGGTGATCGCCGCGTCGCCGCCCTCGCCGGCGTCCAGCTCGCGGATGAAGGTGCGGTCGATCTTCACCACGTCCACCGGCAGGTGCTTGAGGTAGCCGAGCGAGGAATAGCCGGTGCCGAAGTCGTCGATCGCCAGGCGCACGCCGAGGGCGCGCAGCTCGCGGAACTGCCCGGCCAGGGTCTCGACGTTGTCGGCCAGCTGGCTCTCGGTCAGCTCCAGCTCCAGCAGGTGCGCCGGCAGGCCGGTTTCCGCGAGGATCGCCGCGACCCGCGCGACGAAGCCCGGCTGGCGCAGCTGGGTCATGGCGACGTTCACCGACACGCGCAGCTCGGCCAGCCCGCTCTGCCGCCACTCCTGCGCCTGGCGGCAGGCCTGGCGCAGGACGAAGTCGCCGATGGCGGTGATCTGCCCGGTCTCCTCGGCTAGGCCGATGAAACCCCCCGGTGACAGCAGGCCGAACTCCGGGTGGCGCCAGCGCACCAGTGCCTCGGCGCCGTGCAGGCGCTCGCTGCGCAGGGTCAGGCGGGGCTGGTAGAACACCTCCAGCTGGCTGCGCTCCAGCGCCTTGTCCAGCTGCGCCTCGAGCAGCAGCCGCTCGCGGCTGCCGGTACGCAGGCTGTTGCGGTAGAACTGCAGGTTGTTGCCGCCCAACTGCTTGGCGTGGCGCATGGCCATGCTCGCCTGGCTGAACAGGCTGGCCGGGTCGCCGGCGACGGACAGCAGGCCGATGCCCAGCGAGGCGCCGACCACCATCTCCTGGCCGTCGACCTCGATACCCTGGCGCAGCACGGCGAGCAGGCGCCGGCCGAGCGGCTCGAGCTCGCCGGCCGGGCCGCCGCTACCGAGCAGCACGGCGAACTCGTCCACCGCGATGCGCGCGATGGTGTCGGCCTGCGGCAGGCTGGCGCGCAGGCGCTGGGCCATCTCGCAGAGGATGCTGTCGGCGGCCTGGTGGCCGAGGCTCTCGTTGAGCAGCTTGAAGCGGTCGAGGTCGAGGTGCAGCAGGGCCAGTTCGCCGCCCGCGGCGCGCACCCGCGCCACGGCGGCGTCGAGGTTCTCCAGCAGCAGGCTGCGGTTGGCCAGCCCGGTCAGCGGATCGTGGCTGGCGAGGAAGCGCCGCTGCGCCTCCTCGGCGCGGCGCGCCTGCTCGCTCTCGCTGAGCGCGCGGGTGCGCTCGCTGACCCGCTCCTCCAGCGCCCGCTGCGCGGTGCGCAGCTCGGCCTCGACCTGCTGGCGCTGGCGCACCTCGCTGGCCAGTTCCTGGTTCATGCGCATGCTGGCCTTGCGCGCCTGCTCCTGGAACTCCAGCAGCGACTGGTTCTGGAAGCGGTGCAGCAGGTTGCGCTGCCAGGCGCGGTTGATCTGCCAGGCGCTGACCAGCAGGGCCGGCAGCAGGAGCAGGCCGAACACTCCCCAGCCGCGCAGCTGCAGGTCGTCGCTGCCGAGCAGCGACAGGCTGGAAGGCAGCAGCGCCGGCAGGGCGAAGGCGAGGAAGGCGCGCAGGCTGGCGGCGTAGGCCACGCTGGCGGAGATGGTCGCGGCGGCCAGCAGGCCGTAGACCAGCGCCTGCTGCAGCGGTTCGGCCAGCGGCATCAGCAGGATGCCGGCCAGCGCCAGGGTCAGCCCCGAGGCGGCGGCGCCGAGCAGCAGGGTCAGCCGCCACATCGGGTCGGCCTGGCGTTCGGCCGGGGCGCGCTGGAAGGTGCGGGTCTGCCACAGGCGCAGGCCGACCAAGAGGCCCAGCCAGCCGAGCAGGGCGGCGAGCATGCCGGTGCGCTGCTGGTCCCAGAGCAGGACGACGCAACTGAGGCCGCCGAGCAGCATCAGCAGGCTGGGCAGGCGCGAACCGCGATACAGCTGGCGGGTCAGGGCGGCATCGATCGCCACGGCGTACTGCTGGCGTACCGCCTGGGGGTCGATGGCCGGCGGCTGGACATCGGGGGAGAAGAGAAAGGTCATGGGCGCAACTTGTGCTGTTGTTCTTGTCGTATCGTCCCGGACATGTGCGCCAGCTCTCCCTGCGTCGGTGGGCCGGCACTTCCGGCCAGGCCAGAGTTTGCCGCGTCTTCGCCCCGACCGCTAGAATGCCGCGATGCGCGAAGACCTATCCTTTCTGCTCAGTTCCCTCAACGATGCCCAACGCCAGGCGGTCGCCGCCCCGCTCGGCCGCCAGCTGGTGCTGGCCGGCGCCGGCTCCGGCAAGACCCGCGTGCTGGTGCACCGCATCGCCTGGCTGATCGAGGTGGAGGGCGCCGGGCCGCACTCGATCCTCTCGGTCACCTTCACCAACAAGGCCGCCGCCGAGATGCGTGCGCGCATCGAGCAGCTGCTCGGCAGCAGCCCGGCCGGCATGTGGGTGGGCACCTTCCACGGCCTCGCCCACCGCCTGCTGCGCGCCCACTGGCAGGAGGCGGGGCTGGCGGAGAACTTCCAGATCCTCGACTCCGACGACCAGCAGCGTCTGGTCAAGCGGGTGATCCGCGAGCTGGGCCTCGACGAGCAGCGCTGGCCGGTGCGCCAGGCGCAGTGGTTCATCAACGGCCAGAAGGACGAGGGCATCCGCCCGCAACACATCCAGCCGGCCGGCGACCTGTACCTGGCCACCATGCTCAACATCTACAGCGCCTACGAGGCCGCCTGCGCGCGCGCCGGGGTGGTCGACTTCGCCGAACTCTTGCTGCGCTCGCTGGAGCTGTGGCGCGACAGCCCGGGCCTGCTCGAACACTACCGTCAGCGCTTCCGCCACATCCTGGTCGACGAGTTCCAGGATACCAACGCCGTGCAGTACGCCTGGCTGCGCCACCTGGCCGCACCCAGCGGCAGCGCCGGCACCAGCCTGATGGTGGTCGGCGACGACGACCAGTCGATCTACGGCTGGCGCGGCGCGCGCATCGAGAACATCCAGCAGTTCGAGCGCGATTTCGCCGACGCCGAGACCATCCGCCTGGAGCAGAACTACCGCTCCACCGCACGCATCCTCAAGGCCGCCAACGCACTGATCGCCAATAACCAGGGGCGCCTGGGCAAGGAGCTGTGGACCGAGGGTGACGAAGGCGACCCGATCAGCCTGTACGCCGCCTTCAACGAACACGACGAGGCGCGCTTCATCGTCGAGCGCATCCAGGACGCCGTGCGCAAGGACGGCCTGCAGCGCCGCGAGATCGCCATCCTCTACCGCTCCAACGCCCAGTCGCGGGTGCTGGAGGAAGCGCTGCTCAGGGAGAAGATTCCCTACCGTATCTACGGCGGCCAGCGCTTCTTCGAGCGCGCCGAGATCAAGAACGCCATGGCCTACCTGCGCCTGATCCGCCAGCGCGACGACGACGCCGCGCTGGAGCGGGTGCTCAACCTGCCGCCGCGCGGCATCGGCGAGAAGACCGTGGAGATCCTCCGCGAGGTGGCGCGCAGCCAGCAGCTGTCGCTGTGGCGCGCCCTGCACCAGGCGGTCGGCCAGAAGCTGCTGCCCGGCCGCGCCGCCGGCGCGCTGAACGCCTTCGTCGAGCTGATCGACACCCTCGCCCTGCGCGTCGAGGACATGCCGCTGCACCTCCTGACCCAGACGGTGATCGAGCAGACCGGGCTGATCCCCTTCCATCTCGCCGAGAAGGGCGAGAAGGGCCAGACCCGCGTCGACAACCTCGAGGAGCTGGTCAGCGCCGCGCGTTCGTTCGAGAGCGGCGAGGACGAGCTGTCGCCGCTCGCCGCGTTCATCGACCATGCCGCCCTGGAGGCCGGCGACGCCCAGGCCGACGAGGGCGAGGACAGCGTGCAGCTGATGACCCTGCACAGCGCCAAGGGTCTGGAGTTCCCGCTGGTGTTCCTCGCCGGCATGGAGGAAGGCCTGTTCCCGCACAAGATGAGCCTCGAGGAGCCCGGCCGCCTCGAGGAGGAGCGCCGCCTCGCCTACGTCGGCCTGACCCGCGCCATGCAGCGCCTGGTGCTGACCTACGCCGAGACCCGCCGTCTGTACGGCAGCGAGACCTACAACAAGGTGTCGCGCTTCGTCCGCGAGATTCCGCCGGGGCTGGTCCACGAGGTGCGCCTGGCCGGCAGCGTCAGCCGCCCCTACGCCGGCAAGAGCAGCGTGGCCAGCCCGTTCGCCGGGGCCGGCGTGCCGGACACCGCCTTCGCCCTCGGCCAGCGCGTGCGCCACGCCCTGTTCGGCGAGGGGGTGATCCTCAACTACGAGGGCTCCGGCGCGCAGGCGCGCGTGCAGGTCAACTTCGACGGCGAGGGCAGCAAGTGGCTGATGCTGTCCTACGCCAAGCTGGAAGCGCTCTAGCGCGGCATTCCATACAACAACACCAACAAGGCCGCCCGTCGGCCCCATCGAGCAAGGGAGAACACCCGATGAATCGTCGCCAACTGTTCGGCGCTGCCGCAGCGCTGCTGGCCGCCATGGGTCTGGCCGGCTGCAAGGACGAACCCGCCGCGCAACAGGGCGCCGCGCAGCCGGCGGCCGCGCCGGCGCAGACCTTCACCTGGAAGATGGTCACCTCCTGGCCGAAGAACTACCCCGGCCTGGGCACCGGCGCCGAGGGCTTCGCCCAGCGCGTCAACGCCATGAGCGGCGGCCGCCTGACCGTCAAGGTCTACGCCGGCGGCGAACTGGTGCCGCCGCTGGAGGCGTTCGACGCCGTGTCCCAGGGCACCGCCGAGCTGGCCCACACCACCCCCTACTACTGGAAGGGCAAGACCCCGGCCGCGCAGTTCTTCACCGCCGTGCCCTTCGGCCTGTCGACCATGGAGATGCACTCCTGGCTGAGCCATGGCGGCGGCCAGGCGCTGTGGGACGAGGCCTATGCGCCGTTCGGCGTCAAGCCGCTGGCCGCGGGCAACTCCGGCATGCAGATGGGCGGCTGGTTCAACAAGGAAATCAACAGCCTGGAAGACCTCAAGGGCCTGAAGATCCGCACTCCGGGCCTCGGCGCCGAGGTCTACAACCGCCTGGGCGCGACCACCGTCAACCTGCCCGGCGGCGAGGTGTTCACCGCCATGCAGACCGGCGCCATCGACGCCACCGACTGGGTCAGCCCGTACAACGACCTGGCCTTCGGCATCCACAAGGCCGCCAAGTACTACTACTTCCCGGGCTGGCAGGAGCCGCAGGCGGTCATCGAGCTGCTGATCAACAAGAAGGCCTGGGACAGCCTGCCGGCCGACCTCAAGGCCATCGTCGAGGAAGCCGCGCGCGGCTCCGTGCAGGTCATGCTCGAGGAGTACGCCTTCAACAACGCCAAGGCCCTCGGCGAGCTGAAGAAGCAGGGCACCGAACTCAAGCGCTTCCCCGACGAGGTGCTGGCCGCCATGCGTCACGAGTCCGAGCAGGTGCTCGACCAACTGGCCGCGCAGAACGAGCTGAACGGCCGCATCTGGGCCTCGATGAAGGCCTACCGCGAGCAGGCGGTGGAGATGAGCAAGGTCACCGACAAGGAACTGTACAACTGGCGCTGAGTCCAGCCTGCCCGGCGGCGCTGCGGCGCCGGCGGGCTCCCGCCCCCTTCCCGCGCAACAGTCCGAAACAATCTGCAACTGGTCGCCTGCCCCGCCCTGGGCAAAGATGACGCGCGTGAATCACCACACCGAGAGCACTCTCAACATGCAACGAATCCTCAGCCTGGCGATGGCCCTGTGCCTCAGCCTGACGCTCAGCGTCGACGCCTTCGCCGCCAAGCGCTTCGGCGGCGGCAAGTCCTTCGGCTCCGCGCCGGCTCACCAGACCCAGCAGCGCCAGACCCAGCAGGCGGCGCTGGCGCCCACCGCGCCGGCAGCCGGCGCCATGGCCGGTGCCGCCGCCAAGCCCAGCGGCGCCTCGCGCTGGCTCGGCCCGCTGGCCGGCATCGCCGCCGGCGGCCTGCTCGCCTCGATGTTCATGGGTGACGGCTTCGAGGGCTTCCAGTTCCTCGACTTCCTGATCCTGGCGCTGATCGCCTTCGTGCTGTTCCGCCTGTTCGCCCGCCGCAAGGCCCAGCAGGCCACCCCGGCCTACGCCGGCATGGGCCACGCCCAGGCCTACCAGGCCCCGCAGCAGCCGGCCTACAGCCCGGCGGCCAACCCGGTGTTCGGCGGCTCCGCCCAGCCGGTGCGCACCTTCAACGCCCCGGCCTGGTTCGACGAGCAGCGCTTCGTCGGCATCGCCCGCGAGCACTTCATGAGCCTGCAGCAGCACTGGGACGCGGCGGAGATGGACAAGATCGCCGAGTTCGTCACCCCGCAGATGCTCGAGTTCCTCAAGCAGGAGCGCGCCAGCCTGGGCGACGGCTTCCAGTCCACCTACGTCGACAACCTGCAGGTGCAGCTGGACGGCGTCGAGCAGCAGGGCGGCAAGACCATCGCCACCCTGACCTTCGCCGGCGTGTCGAAGAGCTCGCGCTTCGACCAGGGTGAGGCCTTCAGCGAAAGCTGGCGCATGGAGCGCGCCGACGGCGACAACCAGCCGTGGCTGATCGCCGGCATCCGCCAGAACGGCTGATCCGCAGCGCAGTGACCACAAGACCCGGGCTTGCCCGGGTCTTGTCGTTTTCGGGGGGTGCGCTATAAAGCTCCCCCATTCCCCCATCGAGAGAACCGCCATCGTGGAAGAAACCATCGACCGTCTGCGCGAACTGAACGAGCCGGTACCGGTGCCCCTGGAGCTGCCGGACGAGGACCTGCTGGTGGAGATCCAGGAGCAGATCCTCATCCACCTGCCCTTCGAGCTGCGCGAGTACCTGCTCAAGGCCAGCGACGTGGTCTACGGCCAGCTGGAGCCGGTGACCGTCTGCGATCCGCAGTCGCACACCTACCTGCCCGAGGTCGCCGCGCGCGCCTGGGATGAGGGCCTGCCGCGCTACCTGGTGCCGCTGTGCGAGGACCGCGGCCGCTACTACGCGGTCGATCCCGAGGGCCAGGTGCTGCTGTGGGACGGCGAGCTCGACGAGGAGAACACCTGGGACTCGGTGTGGGAGTGGGTCGAGCAGGTCTGGCTGGAAGGCGCCTGAGCCCTTCAGCCCTCGCGGCTGAACACGTAGAACAGGTTGGGCTCGCTGACCAGATAGAGATTGCCGCGTCCGTCGAGGGCGACCCCCTCGGCCTGCGGCACGCTCTGTTCCAGGCCGGCGGAGGCGCGCCACAGCGAGCGGTAGCCGAACAGCTGGCCGTCCATGCCCAGCTCCATCATCAGCTGGCTGGCGTCGCTGAGCAGCAGCAGATGGCCGCTGCGCGCGTCGAACTCCACCGAGGACAGGTCGCTGACGAAGTTCTTGTGGCGGATCCAGGCATCGTGGTCGATCACCGCCAGGCTGAAGTCGCCGCGCAGGCTGGCCTTGAGGCCGCGGATCTCGTACAGCTTGCGCGGCGAATGCTCCTTGACCACGAACAGGCGATCGCCGGCGCGATCGTAGCCCAGCCCCTCGAGACCGCTGTTGTGCCGCTCCGGGTTGCCGAGGTCGAGGGTCAGCGCCCGGTAGTCGGTGCGCTGCAGCGGAGCGGACCCGCTGGGCCGCGGCACGATGACGAGCTCCTGGCGGCGTTCGTCGGCCAGCAGCAACTGGTCGTCGCCGAGGTAGGCCACGGCCTCGACGTCCTGGAAGCCGTGCAGCGGATAGCGCTCCAGCACCTCGCCGGCGGTGCTCATGGCGAGCAGCTCCGGCGGGTTGTTGATCACCGCCCACAGCTGCTGACGGTCGTCGTCGTAGCTCAGCCCGGAAAGATTGCCGTCGACCCCGGCCACCGGCTGCGCCTCGACCCGTACCCGGTATTGCGGCAGGCCGGCCTCCGCCACCGGCGCTGGCGAGCCGGCGAATTTCAGCCAGAAGTACAGGTGCTCGTGCAGGTGCAGCCCCAGGACGGGGTATGCCAGCAGCACGGCCAGCAACAGCGGCAGCCAGGCCCTGCGGCGCCGGCCGGACAGCTGCCCGAGCAGGCGGTTGCCAATGGTGATCATCGCGAACTCTCTTGTTGTAGGGCCGGCCATGGAGCCTGCCCGGGATATGTTGCGGCCGTGCGTGCGCCCCGGGTCGGCGGCGCCGGACATGCCGGGCGACGGTGAGTACGAGCGGTCATCTTCCGCTCAGCAGCGGCTGGCGGGAGCGTCGCGAATGTTAGTTTCCGGAGTATTAAGCCAGCATTAGGCGTCGTTGATTTCGGGGCCGGTGCTGGCCCGGACGCGTCCGGAGGTGTCGCCACCCTGGCGGCCGCCGGGGAGCGTCAGGTGCTTGCCCGTGGCGGCGCCACCGGCATGCGCCGCGCCCATTGCGGCGGGCAGCTGGCAGTGGCGTGAGCGTGGTTTCCCTTTTGTTTGCGGCCCAGCTGTTCGTGTAGTCTTCGATCGCCGCGCCAGACCGGGCCCCCTCTGCCTGGCCCTCCGGCTTCCACGATGGCCCTGTTTCCGCCGGGCGCCGACGACCGCCGCGCCCCTGTCCGAGAGCATGAACCGATGAACGCCAGAACCGACACGTCCGCCGGGACGCCGTTTGCCATCGCTGTCCTGGGGCTGGTAGTGCTGCTGTGTTTCTGGGGGATCGGCGACATCCCCTTCCTCAGCGTCAACGAGGCGCGCCGCGCGGTATCCGCCCGCGAAATGTTCGAGAGCGGCCAGTGGCTGCTGCCATACATGAACGGCGAGCTGTATCTGACCAAGCCGCCGCTGTTCAACTGGCTCACCCTGCTGCCGACACAGCTGCTCGGCGCGGCGACGGAGTGGACGCTGCGCCTGCCCTCGGCGCTGTTCGCGCTGGCCTCCTGTGCGGTGGTCTACGGGCTGGGCCGGCACCTGGGTGGGCGGCAGGTCGGCCTGTACGCGGCGATGATCCTCGCGGCCAATACCGGCTTCAGCCTGTTCGCCCGCCGTGCCGAGATCGAGATGACCCTGACCGGCCTGAGCCTGCTGTCGTTGCTGGCAGCCTGGCCCTACCTGTTCGGCCAGGGCGGTCGGCGCTGGGTGCTGCTCAGCTTCGCCCTGACCGGCCTGTGCCTGCTGACCAAGGGGCCGGTCTGCCTGTTGTTCGTCGCCGCGCCGCTGCTGGCGTTCGCCTTCCTCCGCCAGCCGCGGGCGCGGGCCTATCTGTGCAGTGTTCCCGGCTGGCTGACCGCCCTGCTGATCGGCGGCTCCTGGTATCTGGCCGTCAGCCTGCAGCTGGGCTGGGACATCTGGTCCACGGTCCTCCAGCGGGACATCGTCAACAAGGTCGGCGGCTCGCAGGGCGGCGAGGCCTGGTATGCCTACCTGCTCTACCTGGCCGGCGATTTCGCCCCGTTCTGGCTGGTGCTGCTGGTGCGCCCGCGCCAGCTGTGGCAGCAGATCCGCGCGCGCGCCGAGCTGCTGCTGCTGGCCTGCTGCGTGCTGCTGCCGCTGCTGGTGTTCTCGCTGTTCACCGACAAGCACGCCAAATACCTGCTGCCGGCCTATCCGGCCGTGGCGCTGCTGCTGGCCTGGCACTGGACCCGCGTGCTCGACACCCTGCAGGGCTGGCGGCGCAAGCTGATGACCTGGCTGCCGCCGGCGCTGCTGCTGGCCTTCGTCGTCTTCTTCGGCCTGTTCGAGGCGCGGGTGTTCGCCCACCGCCTGCAGGCGCTGCCGGAGATCGACAGGGCGCTGGCCGACTATCCCGGCCAGCCGCTCTACAGCCTCGGCATCCCTGACATGCGCCTGGTGTACTACGCCGGCCGGCCGGTCGCGGCGCTGACGGTGGACGAGGTTGAGGCCCGGGTCGGCGAGGAGGGGCTGCTGTTCGCCCGCGAGCCGCTGCCGGAGCCGCTGGCCGGGCTGGCCAACTGCACCCAGGCGCGCTTCGCGCCCTACCTCAAGCGCAAGAAGTCCGCGCTGCTGATTCGCCTCGGGCCGACCTGCCGGGCCGCGCCTTAGGCCGCCTCCCGGCCGGAACAGGCTGACGTCCGGCGTCGTGCCGAGGCGGGGTGGGCGGCGACGGCGGGCGCCTCCTGCGGGGGAAGCTGACGACGCGAGGGTCGCAGCGGATCGGCGGGCGCCGGTCGTGAGCGCCACAACGTGGGCGCCACAAAGCACAAGGGGGAGCCATAGGCTCCCCCTTCAAGTCGGTCGTGCTTTGTTCTTCTTGTGCTTGCGGGCTTGTTGTTCTTGTCGGTCACCCGTCCGGACGTCATGGTCCGGCTGGAGTCCCAAGACGGGACTCAAGAACAAGCGGATTCCTTTGGACGCTGATGTTGCCGCCACCCTTGCGGGTCTGACCGGTGCTGGCCGCTGCCTCGGGGCAGTTTTATCGTTCTCGGGCCGGTCGGGGGAGAACCCTGTCGGGCAACTCCTCTCCAAAAGAATCAGTTTGTTGCGCCTCCACCCTGTTGTTCTTGTTGTGTTGGAGCCGTTACGTCTTGTTTTTATTCTGTTGGTTCCGCGTTCTTGTTTTTGTTGTGCCAATAACAATGCAGGTGGCGTGCCAGTTTTTGAAAATCCTTTAAAATCAAAGACTTGTGATTTAAAGAGGACGCCTGTAGCCCGCAAAGAAGCGGGCTACCGTTACCGTGCTCCCCAGCGGGACGTTACGCCGTGATGGCGAGGTAACACCGCCGCGGCCGGCCGCCGGGGCATCCCGCGCGGGCGAAGGCGCGCCGGCGCGCGGTTGGAGCACACTGATCACCACCCTGGCCGGAGGCTTCGACCGGGCGCTGATCTTCGGCTTCCCGCCGAGCAGCTGAGGCGGCCGGCCGTGGTCGGCTACCTGCTGGCAGGTTCGCGCCGCCCGTCGGCGGAGGCCATGCCGCCCACTGAGGTTCGCGGCGCCGGCATCCCGGCGGCGACCCTCGTCGCCCCGGCGCCCTGCCGCCGGGGCGACGCGCCTCTGGCGGTCCCCGGGCGGATCGGGTAGCTTCGGGGAAAGCCGACCAGCGGTAGCGCCGCTGCCGGCAGCCCCGGCGGATGCGGGACAGTCCGGCCGCCTCCCTCCACCAGCCTGCAAGGATGCGCCATGAGCACGCGAGCCCCCGATCGTCCGCCCACCGCCGCCTGCGTGGCGAAGCCGCCGTCCGCCGGCCTGGCCGGCTACCTGGATGGCAGCCAGCCGCTGTGGAAGGCCTGGCTGCTCTACTGGCTCGGTTCGGCGCTGCTGCTCGGCCTGCTGCTGCTCGGCCTGCAGTCCGTGCTGGCCGAGCTCATCCTGTTTCTCGAGCGCGTCTTCGGTGTGCGTCCGGCGACGACCATCCTGCTGCTGGGCGTGCCGCCCATCGCCGGCTTCCTGCTGTTCTCCCTGCTGGCGCTGTGGCGCTGCGCGGAGAACACCGGCTGGCCGGCCTGGACCCTGCTGACCCGCATCCTCGTCGGCCTGCACGTGCTGTGGTCGCTGGGCCAGCTGCTGGCCATCTTCTTCTAGACGTCGCGCCCGAAACGCGCCGGCACCAGGCGGCGCAGCTGCCGGCCGACCACCGCACGGAAGCGCGCGCTGTGGATGCAGGCGCCGCCGGCCAGGCCGACCAGGCAGCCGAGCAGGGTGTCGTAGAAGCGCGCCTCGATCAGCGCGGCGACCGGCCCCTGGCCGAGGGTGGCGGCCTCGGCGAGCAGGATGGTCATCGGTGTGATGAAGATCACCGCGAAGCCGTAGTGGCGCACCACCGCCGTCTCCACCACGAAGGCCAGCAGCATCATCGTCAGGGTGATGCTCCAGGGCTCGAGCGGCAGCAGGAGCAGCCCCCAGGCGACCAGCAGGCCGATGGCGGTGCCGAGCAGGCGGTGCAGCTGCTTGTTCCATACCGCCTGCAGCGAGGCGCCCTGGATCACCGCCAGGCAACTGACCGGCACCCAGTAGGCCTTCTCCAGCTGCAGGAGCTGGGCGATGGCCAGCGACAGGCCGACGAACAGGCCGATCACCACCGAGTCGAACACCACGAAGTCGAAGGTCGGCACCGGCAGCGGCGGTGCCGGATCGGGCTCGCGCGAGCGCAGGATGTAGGCGCTGTAGAAGAAGGCGATCAGGCAGGCCAGCAGCGCCCCCAGGGCCACCAGGCCGACCATCAGCGGCACCTGCTGCCATTCCAGCGGCGTGTAGGCGCCGAGCGAGGCGGCCATCACGAAGAACAGGCTGCCGGGCACGCCCAGACCGTAGAAGCGGCAGGCCATGCTCACCAGGATGGTGACGAACACCAGCGCCGGCATCTTCAGCAGCGGCACGAAGTGGCTCAGCAGCCCCAGCGCATAGCAGGCGATCAGCGCGAAGGCCGCGGCCATCACCGTCAGCATGCGGTGGTACAGCGGCGTGCGTGGCGTGTAGAGGAACACCATGCCGCCCAGCGCGGCCACCAGGCCGTAGTCCATGCGCCCGAGCAGCGTGCCGATCAGCAGCGGCAGGCCGCTGGCCAGCGCCGCGGCGAACGGCTTCTGCCAGGGCCGGTCGCTGGGGTTGATGGTCACCAGCTGGCGCCACTGCGCCAGCAACAGTCGTTTCAGCTGCGCCCGCTTGCCCTGCATCGTCCGCTCCTTTCCTCATGGGCAGCGCGGTCGGCCTCGCTCCGGCCGGCGCCCGCATCCGGTTTTTTCCTGCTTATCGCGGCAATCGCGGTGGCGGTGCAAGTGCTATTTGCTGCGGCATGCCCGCGGGGCGTCACCCAGGGCGCATGGCGCCGGGATGGAAGCCGAAGGCTCGACCGTGGCCGCCTTCCGGCAGGCGCTCGTCGGCTCGCGGCGTGGCTGGGGAACGCGGCCAGTGGCGGATGGTCTGCGCTCGGTCCGTCCACCCTGTCCCGGGAAAACTCCCCATGCTCCGCCCTGCCCGTCTGCTGTCCTCCTGCCTCGCCGCCCTGCTGCTGCTCGCCTCTACCGACGCCTCCGCCGCCACCGGTTCGCACCTCGACCGCGGCGAGGTGCGCGACCTGCTGCGCGTGCACAACCGCGCCCGCGCCGAGGTCGGCGTGCCGCCGCTGCAATGGTCGCCACGGATCGCCGCCAGCGCCCAGCGCTGGGCCGACCGCCTCGCCGACACCAGCTGCCGCCTGCAGCACAGCCGTGGCTCCGGCTACGGCGAGAACCTCTACCGCGCCACCGCCGGCTACTACGAGGTCAAGGACGCTGCCCTGGCCTGGGCAAGGGAGCGCCGCCTGTACCGCGGCGGCCCGCTGCGCCGGCACAACTGGGCGCCCAGCGGCCACTACACGCAGATGGTCTGGAGCGACACCCGCCAGCTCGGCTGCGGCGTCAGCGAGTGCGACGACAAGATGATCGTGGTCTGCCACTACGACCCGAAGGGCAACTACCTGGGGCAGGCGCCGTACTGAGGCGATCACCGGTGCGACCGGTGGCTGCCAGGCTGCGGCGTGGCTGCCTGCCCTGTGCACGCCCCGCGTCCGGCCGCGGGAGCGCGGGCACGCTCCGCGGCTGGGCCAGGCCGGAGTACTAGACTGAGCCCATCGAATGGCCACTTCGTCCAGAGGCGGGAATGTCCGGGGCTGCTCCGATTGCCGTTGTGCTCATGCTGCTCGCCGGCTGCGCCGCTCAATCCGTGCCCGTGCCGCGGCCGCAGAGCACGCAAAGCGCCGCGGTGGGCATGGCGCTGAAGGTTCGCATCTCCGCTCTGGCCACCTACCGGGCAGACGGTGCGTATTTCGTCAGGAGCTGCGCGACGGGCGCCGGCGAGGCATGCGAGGAGCGGCTGACAGGTTCGAACTACGGCAAGGATGGCCGCCTCTACCTGCTGAACGCCGAGCCCGGCGAATATCGGGCGGTTGCCGCAGTCTTTCGCTCGGGCATGCCGGGCGATCGGAGCCTGTATTTCGTCTACTTTCCCCGCGCCATGGCCGACGCCTCGAAAGTGCAGGTTCGGCCCGGGCAGTTCGTCCATGCCGGAAGCTATCTGCTGTCGGCCTTTCCCGGGCTGTGCCCCGGCAAGGCCGAGCCGGCCCAGCTGAAGTATGCGGAAATGATCGAGCCGGGCACCCCGAAGTGCGGCTTCTTCCGGACCCTGCTGCACAAGCTGGCGACCGACGACCACCTGTTCATCGGTGGCACGGCATATCCGGTCGGTATCCAGACCTTTCACTATCGCGGTGACGTGTTCGAAAGGCGGACAGAGCCGGCCGCTGCGCGCGAGTTCAGGAAAGCCGCCAGAAGCGACCTGGCAGGCGGCGGGTGGCTTGTCGGCGACTGAGCCCGGACCGGAGCGGGGCGGCAGGCCCCGGACGGGGGGCTCACTCCCCGTGCAGGGTCACCACCAGCGTCCGCACCCCGCCATGCTCGCGGTGCTCGCCCAGGTAGATGCCCTGCCAGGTGCCCAGCGCCGGCCGGCCGTTGCTGATCGGCAGGCTCAGGCTGCTGCCCAGCAGGCTGCTCTTGATATGCGCCGGCAGGTCGTCGCTGCCTTCCAGGGTGTGCCGGTAGTACGGCTCGTCCTCGCGTACCGCGCGGTCGAACCAGGCCTCGAAGTCGCTGCGCACCGTGGGGTCGGCGTTCTCGTTGAGGGTCAGCGAGGCGGAGGTGTGCTGGATGAACACGTGCATCAGCCCGACCCGCATCTCGCGCAGCGCCGGACACTGGGCGAGGATCTCGTCCGTCACCAGATGAAAGCCGCGACGGCGGGGTTTGAGCTGGAAGCGGTATTGGTGCCACATGGTCCGGTGTTCTGCAGTCTGGAAATCAGGCGCGCAGCGGATGCGCCGCCAGGTCGAACTCGGTAATCACGGGTTTCACTCAGCCATGCGCCGGTGCGGCATGCAGCCTGAGCCCCAGCGCCTTGACCACCTTGAGGATGGTGCCGAACTCCGGGTTGCCCTCGCCGGACAGTGCCCGGTACAGGCTCTCGCGAGACACCCCGGCATCCCTTGCCACCTGGGTCATGCCGTGGGCGCGGGCGATGGTGCCCAGAGCCTTGGCGATGAAGGCAGGATCGTCGCCAGCTTCTTCCATGCAGGCGTCCAGATAGTTGGCCATGTCCTCTTCGGTCTTGAGGTACTCGGCGGAGTCCCAGCGTGAGAATTGCTCGGTCATGGGTTTTGCTCCTTCCAGGCCCTGGCGATCAGTCGGGCCTGCTTGATGTCGCGGTTCTGGCTGCTTTTGTCGCCACCACAGAGCAGGATCACCAACTGGCGCCCCTGCTGCATGAAGTACACCCGGTAGCCCGGACCGTAGTCGATGCGCGCTTCGCTCAGACCATCGCCAATCGGTTTGGCGTCGCCGAAATTGCCGTCGGCCATCCGGTCGATGCGTATCTGGATGCGCACTCTCGCCCGGCCATCCGCCAGTGCGGACAGCCATGCAGAAAAGGTCGCACTACGGATGATCTCAGTCATGCGTCGAGTGTAGCCTTTGGGCTACGGTGCTGCAATGGCCCGCCTGCCGGGTGGCGGACGCAGCACCCGCTACAGGATCGCCGATGCGGAGCAGTGGACAAGGCTGTGCCGTTGTCCACCCTACTGGCTATTGTGCAAGCAGAAATGCGGCAGGCTGGCTTTCGGTACGCTGCATCTGGAGCACCGAGACCGCCGAGCCTTCGAGATTGCCACGGCGATGCTGCGCCTTTGCGAGCACTGCGGAGGCCCATTGGGTATGGCTCAGGTCCATGCTCGTTGCGTATGCTCCGTCCCGTAGGCGGGTGTTGCGCCTGGGTGTTGGGTCGGCTCGATCGAATTTTTAAATAAGGGAGTGTGGTTATGCCTGGCATTAAGGACGTAGCAGCTGAGTTCGAAGCTTTTACTCGCGCCCTGAGCGTCGAGCGACAAGAACTGATCGAATCCATCATCTCGCTGAACAACGGCTTCGAGGGCTGGCTGAAGTTGGAGTTCTACTTTTGGCTGATCAAGAACCGGAAGCTCCGTGCATCACGCATGGATGATGAGCATGACATCGGGATGGAGTACAAGGTTGCCCTGGATCAGCGCCATGCCGCGATGGATCGGAAAACCAAGCAGTGCGATCTGTGGATTCGGGATCAAGACGGCAGCGGCTATCACTTTGTCGAACTGAAGGTGCCGTTTGCCAACACCAACCAAGGTAAGGTCATGCAAAGCGCCGCCGATGACTTCTGGTACATGTCGAGGCTCAAGGCAAGTAGCGAAAAGGTCGTTTCAGGCAGTTCGATCATGCTCGGTGTCGGCTTCGATACAGAAAGCTGGAATCGGTATATCGACTACCTCAGTACTTATTCGGGAAAGCCTGTTGGCAACATCTCGGTCAAGTCAGGCGCTCTCGATAACCGCGGCCATATCCGCTGGGCTGCGTTAATCGCACGGTGCTGAAAATCTGCCAAATTGGCGGCGGTGGTTAGTGCAGCAATGGCGTTGGATGATTTATGGCGTGGTTCTCCACCTTGTTTCTTGGTATACAAGGTTGCGCTGCTGTCAAGTTTGTTTCCTGCCGATTCGGTAGTTGTATCGACAGTGGTCAGCTGTCGATAGTCTCTGATGTCAATTGCTCAAATGGGAGAGCATATGGAACTGACAGAAAAACAAGCTCTAATCAGGGTTAGCATGTTAAATGCCGAAGTTATTGATGCGAACTTCGAAGAGGTTATGGTTTCCAGAATTTGCTCTGGCTGGCCGCCGGAGTTGTTGACTAGACTGGAGGGGCTCTGGGGCGTAACCAAGAAGATAGCGGGGGAGTCCGTTGCCATTGGAAAAATCATTCTCATGAAAGTTTTTGAGTTCGTTGAGAGTAATCCAAAAGTGTTTGTTGGGGCGGCGGTTGGTGCTGCCTTCAGTGTGTTGGTTTCTGGTATCCCATTTCTCGGTGCGATTATTGCTCCATACGTTGCGGCCATTGGTGCACTGACAGGAGCAGCTGCGGGCGCAGCGATGCAGAATCCCAAGGCTGACGGAAGCATAGAGTCTGGGCTTATTACTCTTGCTGAGAATTTTTTTGGCTTGTTTTTTGCTATATTCAAAGCTATCAAAATCCACCTGAATGATTGATATTGAGGGTGTCTCTGATGGGTGATACTCAGGACGCTGCGAAAAATGAGCTAACAGAATCCGACTATCGTAATGTCATTGAAAAGCTTAAAGGGCGTGACAGGGTTGGTCTTGCTGGCGAAGTCGGTATAACTGCAGGTGCGGCTGTTGCAGGTGCGGCGTCTGCAGGTGCTATCGCTAGTTCGGTAGGTGCAACTACCTTGTTAGGCTCAAGTACGCTTGCAAGTGCGTTGGGTGGTGTTTTTGTTACCACCACTCCGGTTGGCTGGGTAGTTGGTGCTGCGGCAGTCGCAGGATTGGCGGGCTATGGGGTATCCAAACTGATCCGCTCTGGGGCGCGTCAGGATGCTGTTCGTGAGGGTTACATAAAATCAATATCAAAAAAAATTGGTGTGGCTCATGAGGGGCAGTCGTTAGCGGTTATCGCCGACGAAAGATCGGAGCTTTTTGAGTCTATGGGGGTTCTTGTGGCGACCGGGAAGATCGAGCAAGAGGTTGCAGATGGGATCATACGTCTTGTCGACTCAGGTAAATTGGACGTTGCTTTGGCAAGGCGTAGGGTTATCGAGCTGGTTGAGGAATCATGAGCGTCCCTTAGGCGGTCAATTCTGTGCGGTAAGAGTCAACCTCTTCGAAAAAGCCGCCGCTTCCTCACAGAAGCAGCGGCTTTCTTTTACCTCAAGCACAGGCGCAGTGTGAGGGCTTACTTCCTCGCCCCTCTTACCCCCTCAGCCAACTCCCGACACAACCCCAGCACCCCACTCACCGCCTCGGCCGGCGACGCCGCCTTGGCAATCCGATCGATCAACGCCGAGCCCACCACCGCACCATCGGCGCGCCTGGCCACTTCGGCGGCGTGTTCGGGTGTACGGATGCCGAAGCCGATGCACAGCGGCAGGTCGGTGTGGCGGCGCAGGCGGGCCACGGCTTCTTCTACCTGGTCCATGCTCGCCGCGCCGGCGCCGGTGACGCCGGCCACCGAGACGTAGTAGACGAAGCCGGAGCTGCCGTTGAGCACGGTCGGCAGGCGGGCGTCGTCCGTCGTGGGCGTCGTCAGGCGGATGAAGTCGATGCCGGCGGCCTGGGCCGGGTCGCACAGTTCGTCGTTGTGCTCCGGCGGCAGGTCGACCACGATCAGGCCGTCGACGCCGGCTTCCTTGGCGTCGGCGACGAAGCGCGCCACGCCGTAGCAGAAGATCGGGTTGTAGTAGCCCATCAGCACCAGCGGGGTGTCCTGGTTGCCCGCGCGGAACTCGCGGACCATCTGCAGGGTTTTCGCCATGTTCTGGCCGTTGCCGAGGGCGCGGATGTTGGCCAGCTGGATGGCCGGGCCGTCGGCCATCGGGTCGGTGAACGGCATGCCCAGCTCGATCACGTCGGCGCCGGCGTCCGGCAGGCCCTTGAGGATTTCCAGCGAGGTGGCGTAGTCCGGGTCGCCGGCGGTGACGAAGGTGACCAGGGCGGCGCGGTTCTCTTGCTTCAGGGCGGCGAAGCGGCTCTGCAGGCGGCTCATGCGCGGGTCTCCGAGTCGGCTTTTTCATCAAGTGACAGGTAGTGCATCACGGTCTGCATGTCCTTGTCGCCGCGGCCGGACAGGTTGACCACCATCAGGTGATCCTTGGGCAGCTTGGGCGCGCGCTTGAAGGCTTCGGCCAGGGCGTGGGACGACTCCAGCGCCGGGATGATGCCTTCCAGGCGGCAGCACTGCTGGAACGCCTGCATGGCTTCGTCGTCGGTGATCGGCACGTACTCGACGCGGCCGACCTTGTGCAGCCAGGCGTGCTCGGGGCCGACGCCGGGGTAGTCGAGGCCGGCGGAGATCGAGTGGGCGTCGGTGATCTGGCCGTCGGCGTCCTGCAGCAGGTAGGTGCGGTTGCCGTGCAGCACGCCCGGGGCGCCGCCGGCCATGCTGGCGGCGTGCTTGCCGGTGTCGATGCCGTGGCCGGCCGCCTCGACGCCGACGATCTGCACGCTCGGCTCGTCGAGGAATTCGTGGAACAGGCCGATGGCGTTGGAGCCGCCGCCGATGCAGGCGACCAGCGAATCCGGCAGGCGGCCTTCATGGTCGAGCATCTGCGCGCGGGTCTCGCGGCCGATCACCGACTGGAAGTCGCGGACCATCGCCGGGTAGGGGTGCGGGCCGGCGGCGGTGCCGATCAGGTAGAAGGTGTCGTGGACGTTGGTCACCCAGTCGCGCAGCGCCTCGTTCATGGCGTCCTTGAGGGTGCCGGTGCCGGCGGTGACCGGGATGACCTTGGCGCCGAGCAGCTTCATGCGAAAGACGTTGGCCTGCTGGCGGTCGATGTCGGTGGTGCCCATGTACACCACGCACTCCAGGCCGAAGCGCGCGGCCACGGTGGCGCTGGCCACGCCGTGCATGCCGGCGCCGGTCTCGGCGATGATGCGCTTCTTGCCCATGCGCCGGGCCAGCAGGATCTGGCCGATGCAGTTGTTGATCTTGTGCGCGCCGGTGTGGTTCAGCTCCTCGCGCTTGAGGTAGATCCTGGCGCCGCCGCAGTGCTCGGTGAGGCGCTCGGCGAAGTACAGCGGGCTGGGCCGGCCGATGTAGTCGCGCTGGAAGTAGGCCAGCTCCTCGAGGAAGGCCGGGTCGTGCTTGGCCTTCTCGTACTCGGCGGCCAGGTCGTTGATCAGCGGCATCAGTGTTTCGGCGACGAACTGGCCGCCGAACGGGCCGAACAGGCCGCGCTCGTCGGGGCCGTGGGAATAGCTCTGGGTCATGGCTGGCTCCAGTGGAGAATGGGGGCGACAGGGGCGGGCAGGGCGCGCGCCTGTGGCGAGTGGCTACAAGGTAGCCAATGGCGGGCGGCGGGAAAAGCGATAAGATCGCTCAGACCTGTCAGGAAAACTCACCGATGAGCCAGCCCCGCGACCTCCCTCCGCTGAACGCCCTGCGCGCCTTCGAGGCCACCGCGCGGCTCGGCAGCGTCAGCCGCGCCGCTGCGGAACTGCACGTCACCCACGGCGCGGTCAGCCGCCAGCTGCGCGCGCTGGAAGAGCACCTCGGCGTGGCGCTGCTGGCCAAGGACGGACGCGGCGTGAAACTCACCGATGCCGGCCAGCGCCTGAGTGCGGTGGCGGCGGGGGCCTTCGACGACCTGCGCAGCGTGTGTGCGGAGCTGCGCGAGGGCCGCGAGCAGGCACCGTTCGTGCTCGGCTGTCCGGGCAGCCTGCTGGCGCGCTGGTTCATCCCGCGCCTCGACCGCCTGCAGCGCGACCTGCCGCAGCTGCGCCTGCAGCTGTCGGCCAGCGAGGGCGAGCTGGACCCGCGCCGGCCGGGGCTGGACGCCACCCTGTGGTTCGCCGCGCCGCCGTGGCCGGCGGACATGCAGGTGTTCGAGCTGGCCGAGGAACGCATCGGCCCGGTGCTGTCGTCCCGTCACGCGCGCTACGCGGGATTGCGCGAAGCACCGGCTGGCGCGCTGCTCGGCGAGCCGCTGCTGCACACCGTGTCGCGCCCGCAGGCCTGGCCGCAGTGGGCGCGCGCGCAGGGGCTCGATCCGGCTGGGCTGGTCCTGGGCCAGGGCTTCGAGCATCTCTACTACCTGCTGGAGGCGGCGGTGGCCGGCCTCGGCGTGGCCATCGCCCCCGAGCTGCTGGTTGCCGACGACCTGGTTGCCGGAAGGCTGGAGGCGCCGTGGGGCTTCGTCGCCACCCCGGCGCGCCTGGCGCTGTGGGTGCCGGCGCGCGGCGGCGACCGCCGCGCGGTGGAGCTGGCGGAATGGCTGCGCGCCGAGCTGGCGACGACCCCGTAGGGGCGAATTCATTCGCCTTTACGCGGCATTGTGGCGAATGAGTTCGCCCCTACTGGGTGATGCAATGCCACTCCTGGCCGTCGGCCAGGCGTTGGCCGCTGGCGTCCTCCAGCCAGGACTCGGTCCGCAGCAGCTGGTGGCGCGCCACCCAGCGGTAGCGCGTCCCGGCGGCGAAGCCGGCGTAGTCGAGGCGCAGGTAGCAGAGCATGTACACCGGGTCGCGGGCGAACATCGAGCCGATGTACTCCTCGAAGCGGTAGCTCGCCTCCAGGCGGTGGGCGCCGGGGCTGACCTGGAAGTAGCGGCCGTCGTCGAGGCGCCGGCCGTCGAGCTTCTCGGCCATCAGCAGCTCGCCGGGCTCGGTACGCAAGTCGATCCACGCCTGCTGCGGATCGGGGGCAGGCAAGGGGCTGGCGCAGGCGCCGAGCAGGCTCAGCGCGGCCAGCAGGAGGAGGGCGCGCATGGCGGGCTCCGGGAGTGGGGGATCTGTGTTCAGCATAGCGCCGCACGCTGGCTGGCGGCAGACGGGGCGATCGGCTAGCGTGGTCGGCATGTCGCGCCTCTGCCTGCTCCTGCTGCTCGTCCTGCTCTCCGGCTGCTCCAGCCTCGGCTACTACGCCCAGCTGGCCGGCGGCCAGTGGCAGCTGCTGGCCGCGCGCCAGCCGGTGGACGAGCTGCTCGCCGATCCCGGCCAGCCGGCGGAGCTGCGCCAGCGCCTGACGCTGGCACAGGACGCCCGCGACTTCGCCAGCGCGCGGCTGGCCCTGCCGGACAACCGCAGCTACCGGCTGTACGCCGACCTCGAACGCCCCTACGTGGTGTGGAACCTGTTCGCCACGCCCGAGTTCTCCCTGCAGCCCGTCACCCACTGCTTCCCCATCGCCGGCTGCGTGGCCTACCGCGGCTGGTTCGATGAGCAGCGCGCCCGTGGCGCCGCCGCGCTGCTGCGCGTGCAGGGGCTGGACACCGCGGTGGCCGGGGTGGAGGCCTATTCCACCCTCGGCTGGTTCGACGATCCGCTGCTCGCCGGCATGCTGGCCTGGAACGATGCGCGGCTGGCGGCGCTGATCTTCCACGAGCTGGCTCACCAGCGCCTGTACCTGCCCGGCGACACCGCCTTCAACGAGTCCTACGCGCGCTTCGTCGAGGAGGAGGGCCTGCGCCAGTGGCGCCGCGCCCGCGGCCTGCCGCCGCCGCCGGCGCACCTGGAGCGCCAGCGCGAGCAGTTCGTCGCGCTGGTGATGGCCAGCCGCGCGCGCCTCGAAGCGCTGTACGCCCGGCCGCTGGCGGCGGAGGCGCTGCGCGCGCTCAAGCAGGCCGAGTTCCAGCGCCTGCGCGGCGAGTATGCGGCGCTGCGCGAAGGCCCCTGGCAGGGCGACGCCCGCTTCGACGGCTGGTTCGCCCGCCCGCTGAACAACGCGCGGCTGCTGCCGTTCGGCCTCTACGAACAGTGGGTGCCGGCCTTCGCCGCGCTGTTCGCCGAGGCCGGCGGCGACTGGCCGCGCTTCCATGCTGAGGTTGCCGAGCTGGCCGCGCTGGGCGAGGGCGCGCGCCGCGAGCGGCTGGCGGCGCTGCAGGCGCGCGGCGGATTTGCCGGGTCGGCGCGGCTTGACTAGCGTTCAGTGGACCCCAGTCAGCGGAGAAGCGCCGTCATGTCGGATCACCACACCTACAAGAAGATCGAGCTGGTCGGCTCGTCGCGCACCAGCATCGAGGACGCCATCAACAACGCCCTGGCCGAGGCGGCCAAGACCGTGCACCACATGGACTGGTTCGAGGTGCTGGAGACCCGCGGGCACATCGAGAACGGCCTGGTCGGCCACTACCAGGTGACCATCAAGATCGGCTTCCGCATCGTCGGCAGCTGAGCCGCCTCACAGCGCGCCGCAGCGCAGCACCCGGGCGCGCGCCAGGGTCTGGCCGCGTTCGTCCTGCAGCTGGGCCACGGCGCGGTGGGCGATGGCGCGGCCGCTCAGGCGATAGCGCGCGCCGGCGGCGAATCCGCCGTAGCGCACCTCGAGGATGCAGGTACGCCAGCCGCCGCCGTCGTGGTTGTCCGGGCCGCTGCCGCCGGGCACCTCGAAGCCCAGGCGCACCTGCAGGCGATGCTCGCCCGGTTCGACCTGGAAGTAGCGGCGGTCCGCCCAGCTCCGCCCGTCGAGCTGGTCGGCGCCGAGCTGGATGGCCGGGTCGCCGCGGACCTCGATCCAGGCCTTGCCCGGATCGTGCGGCGGCAGCGCGGTGGCGCAGGCGGCGAGGAGGATTGCGGCGAGCAGGGGCAGGGCTGGCGGGCGCATGGCGGGCTCCGGAGCGGGAAACTCTGCAGTGCACCTTAGCGCAAGGCCGGCCGGCGTGGTCCGGCGGTGCGGAAAAGCCCGCGGCGGCTGTGATGCGCAGGGGCGGCCGGAGCGTCTAGTCGTTCTCCAATAACAACGATTCCGCCCCCTCCATGCAGCAGTTGCTCAACGAGATTCTCGACGAAGTCCGCCCCCTGATCGGTCAGGGCAAGGTGGCCGACTACATCCCCGCGCTGGCCAGCGTGCCGGCCAACCAGCTGGGCATCGCCGTGTACGGCGTGGACGGCCAGCTGTACAGCGCCGGCGACGCCGGCACGGCGTTCTCCATCCAGAGCATTTCCAAGGTGTTCGCCCTGGTCCAGGCGATCCAGCATTCCGGCGAGGCGATCTGGCAGCGCCTCGGCCACGAGCCGTCCGGCCAGCCGTTCAACTCGCTGGTGCAGCTGGAGCTGGAGCGCGGCAAGCCGCGCAACCCGTTCATCAACGCCGGCGCGCTGGTGATCAGCGACATCAACCAGTCGCGCTTCGCCGCCCCGGCGCTGTCGATGCGCGACTTCGTCCGCCGCCTGTCCGGCAATCCGCACGTCGTCTCCGACGCCAGGGTGGCCGAGTCCGAGTACCAGCACCGCGCGCGCAACGCGGCGATGGCCTACCTGATGCAGTCGTTCGGCAACTTCGCCAACGAGGTGGAGGCGGTGCTGCGCAGCTACTTCCACAACTGCGCGCTGGCGATGAACTGCGTCGACCTGGCGCGCGCCTTCGCCTTCCTCGCCAACCAGGGGCGCTGCCCGCACAGCGGCGAGGCGGTGCTGACGGTGCAGCAGACCCGCCAGGTCAACGCGGTGATGGCCACCAGCGGCCTGTACGACGAGGCCGGCAGCTTCGCCTACCGGGTCGGCCTGCCGGGCAAGAGCGGCGTCGGCGGCGGCCTGGTGGCGGTGGTGCCGGGGCGCTTCGCGGTGTGCGTGTGGTCGCCGGAGCTGAACGCCTCGGGCAACTCGCTGGCCGGCATGGCGGCGCTGGAGAAGCTCAGCGAGCGGATCGGCTGGTCGGTGTTCTGAGGGCGCGGTTGCCGGACGCTGCAGGCTGTCCGGTATTGCACTTTTTCGCGGTGGTTTTCCGGTTTTCAGCATCTGCCTGCCATGGAAAGTACAGCGGTAAGACCGTTGCGTGCATTTATCGCCACTTTTCGTGCGGTCAATAATCCTCGTGCGTCAACGATCCCGGGCAGGGACCAGGCCCCGCTGCGGGGCGCACGGGACTTCCGAAAAGCCACCAAGAACAAGTCGAGGCTGCAATGCACAAGCACAATCCGCTTCTCGAAGACCTCAAGGCGATCCTGCCGCAGATCGCCGCCAATGCCGCCCAGGCCGAGATCGAGCGCAAGGTTCCGGACGAGAACATCGCCCTGCTCAAGAGCATCGGTCTGCACCGTGCCTTCCAGCCCAAGGCCTACGACGGCATGGAAATCTCCCTGCCCGAGTTCACCGAATGCATCGTCGCCCTGGCCGGCGCCTGCGGCGGCACCGCCTGGGCCTTCAGCCTGCTGTGCACCCACAGCCACCAGCTGGCGATGTTCTCCAAACAGCTGCAGGACGAGATCTGGGGCGACAATCCGGATGCCACGGCGAGCAGCAGCATCGCGCCGTTCAGCACCATCGAGGAGGTCGAGGGCGGCGTGCGCTTGAGCGGCGAGATGGGCTGGAGCAGCGGCTGCGACCACGCCGAATGGGCCATCGTCGGCATGCGCCGCATGAACGCCGCGGGCGAGCCGGTGTACAGCTTCGGCGTGCTGCCGCGCAGCGACTACGAGATCCGCGACGACTGGTTCGCCATCGGCATGCGCAGCAGCGGCTCGAAGACCCTGGTGATCAGGGACGCCTTCATCCCCGAGCACCGCATCCAGGCCGCGAAGGACATGATGGAGGGCAGCTCCGCCGGCTTCGGCCTGTACCCGGACAGCAAGATCTTCTACGCGCCGTACCGTCCGTACTTCGCCTGCGGCTTCGCCGCCATCAGCCTGGGCGTCGCCGAGCGCATGCTGGTCGCCTTCCGGGAGAAGCAGCAGAACCGCGTGCGCGCCTACACCGGCGCCAGCGTCGGCACCGCCACCCCGGCGCTGATGCGCCTGGCCGAATCGACCCACCAGGTCGCCGCGGCGCGCGCGTTCCTCGAGAAGACCTGGCAGGAGCACGCCGAATTCGCCGCGCGCCACCAGTACCCGACCCGCGCCGAGCTGGCCTGCTGGCGGACCAACCAGGCCTATGCGGTGAAGATGTGCATCGAGGCGGTCGACCGCCTGTTCGCCGCCGCCGGTGCGATGAGCTGGTTCGAGGGCAACGAGATCCAGCGGCTGTTCCGCGACTCGCACATGACCGGCGCGCACGCCTACACCGACTACGACGTCTGCGCGCAGATCCTCGGCCGCGAACTGATGGGCCTGGAGCCGGACCCGAGCATGGTCTGAGCCTCGATTCGCGCATGCGACACGCCTCCTTCGGGAGGCGTGTTCGTTTGCGGGCGGGGCGCCCTCAGTCGCGCAGTTCGCCGCACAGGTCGACGGCGAACCAGTGCTCCACCTCGGCCTGATCCAGGCCGGCGCCGAGCAGGGCGAACAGCTTGGCCAGCGCCGCCTCGCGGCTCATGCCGCCGCCGCCGACCAGGCCGGTGGCGGCCAGGCGGCTGCCGGCGGCGTAGACGCCGAACTCGACGTGGCCCTCGGCGCACTGGCTGATCGCCGCCAGCACCACGCCACGCGCGTGGGCCTCGCGCAGCGCGGTGAGCAGCGCCTCGTCGTCGGACGGGCCGGTGCCGCTGCCGTAGCACTCCAGCAGCAGGGCCTCGACGCCCGTGGCGAGCAGGGCGCGCACCTGGGCGGCCTGCAGGCCGGGGAACAGCGGCAGCACGGCGACGTTCGCCGGGCGGCGCGGCTGGCGCCAGCGCAGGGCGGCCGGCAGCTCGAGCGCCGCCTCGCCGTGGCGCGGGCGGGCGACTTCGGCGAAGGCGTCGAATGCCTCGCTGCGCACCTTGCTGGCGCGCGCGCCGTGCAGCAGGCGGCCGTGGAAGTACAGGTGCACGCCGGGGGCGACGCCCTCGGCCAGCACGGCGAGGGCGCCGAACAGGTTGTCCCAGGCGTCGCTGCCGGGCACTCCGGCCGGCTGCATCGAGCCGGTGAGCACCACCGGAACCCCGAGTCCGAGCAGCAGGAACGACAGCGCCGCGGCGCTGTAGGCCAGGGTGTCGGTGCCGTGCAGCAGCAGCACGGCGTCGCAGCCGTCCTCCGTCACCGCGCCGACGATGGCGTCGCGCATCGCCAGCCAGTGGTCCTGGCTCATGTTGGCGCTGTCGATCGGCGGCGAGAGCTCGCGGAACACCCAGGCCGGCGCCGGGCGCTCGGGGTGGGCGGCCTGCTCGGCGCGCAGGCGCGCCTCGAAGCCGTCGGCCGGCACCAGGCCGTCCGCGCTCGTCTGCATGCCGATGGTGCCGCCGGTGTACAGCACCAGCAGCTTGTGGGGGGCGTTCATGGCTCGGGCTCCTGGACGCACGTCAACGAAAAAGGCCGGCATTGTCGCAGCCGGAGCGGGTGGGTGGCAGCTAGCCATTGGCCGCGGCCGTTCCGGCCCGGGTCTACTGGCACAGCTGCGGCTGCCGGGTGCAGGCGCTCCAGCCTTCGCTGCGCATCTGGTCGAGGGCGCGCTGCAGGCGCTGCACCACCTCGTCGGGGGTGTCCCTGTGCAGGGCCAGGTACAGCGGATCGGTCTTGAAGCGCAGCACCTCGTGCAGGCCGCTGGCGCCGGCCAGGCGGGCGTGGTGCTGCCACACCGGCGCCGAGGTGGCCCACAGGTCGATCTGCCCGCGCTGCAGCTTGCCGATGTTGTCCGCATCGCTCAGCGCGGCGCTGGCGGCGATGCCGCGGCGCTCCAGCAGCTGGCTGACCGCGGCGCTCTTGTAGGCGCCGATGCGGTAGGCGCGCGCCTGCTCGAGGTCGCTGAGGGCGAACTCGCGGCCGGGCGCGGCGACCAGCACGCTGTGGTACTCGGCGATCGGCCCGACCCACTTGAACTGCGCCTCGCGCTCGGGCAGGCGGGCGGTGGAGAACAGCCCGCTGCCGGGATTTTCCAGGGTGTGGCGGTAGACGCGGTCCCAGGGGAAGCGCAGGGTCAGGCTGTAGGCGATGCCGGCGCGGGCGAACAGTTCGCGTACCAGCGCGGCGCTGAGGCCCTGCACCTGGTCGTCGCGGGCGAAGTTGCGGCCGTCGGCGGCCATGTTGAACGGCGGGAAGTTCTCGGTCAGCAGGTGCACGCGGTAGTCGGCGGGCAGCGCGGCGCGGGTGACGCCGGGCACCAGCAGGAGGGCGAGCAGCAGCAGCCGGCCCAGGGTGTCGGACATGGTGGATTCTCCGGGCTGCGGGGGAGGGGTGCAGGCGCCGCCGGTCGAGGCCGACAAAGGCACCGACGGCGCCTGCAGGGGGTACGGCCGGCGGAGGACTCCGCCGGCCGCAGCACTCAGGCGCGGCTGGCGGCGCCGCCCTTGGCCGGGCTGGCCGCGGCGGCCTTGGCGGCTTCGCCCGCCTGCGACCAGGCGGCCGGGTCGAGGTCGAGGTCGGCGAACTGGCTGCGGTCGAGCTGCGGCTGCTCGATGCCGTCGTCGATCTGCTGGTCGTAGTCGCGCATCAGGCGCAGCACGGTCTTGTACAGCAGGGCCAGGGCCACCAGGTTGACCAGCGCCAGCAGGCCCATGGTCACGTCGGCGAAGGCGAACACGGTGGACAGGTCCTGCACCGAGCCCCACAGCACCAGGGCGATCACCAGGGCGCGGTAGACCTTGACCAGCGCCGGCTTCTGGCTGAAGAAGCCGAGGGCGTTCTCGCCGAGGTAGTAGTTGTAGACCAGGGTGGTGAACACGAACAGCAGCAGCGCCAGGCTGACGAAGATGCGGCCCCACTCGCCGACCAGGGCGGCCAGGGCGGTCTGGGTCAGCACCACGCCGGCCATCTCGGTGCCCGGCTGGTAGACGCCGGAGAGCAGGATGATCAGCGCGGTGCTGGTGCATACCAGGATGGTGTCGATGAACACGCTGAGCGACTGCACGATGCCCTGGGCGGCCGGGTGCGGCACCTCGGCCACCGCGGCGACGTTGGGCGCACTGCCCAGGCCCGCCTCGTTGGAGAACAGGCCCCGCTTGACGCCCATCAGGATCGCCGCGCCGACGCTGCCGGCGAAGGCTTCCTCGAGGCCGAAGGCGCTCTTGACGATCAGCGCCAGGGTGGCCGGCACTTCGCTGATGTTGCTGCCGACCACGAACAGCGCCATGCCGATGTAGGACACCGCCATGATCGGCACCAGCACGTCGGCCATGCTGGCGATGCGCTTGATGCCGCCGAAGATGATCAGCGCCATGATCGCGGCGAGCACCACGCCGCTGGCGATGGTCGGCACGCCGAAGGCGTCCTGCAGCGAGCTGGCCACGGTGAAGGACTGCAGGGCGTTGAAGCCGAAGCCGAAGGTCACCAGCAGCAGCACCGAGAACAGCACCGCCATCCAGCGCTGGCCGAGGCCGTGCTGGATGTAGTAGGCCGGGCCGCCGCGGTAGGTGCCGTCGGCGTTGCGGCGCTTGTACAGCTGGGCCAGCGAGCACTCGAAGTAGCTGGTGGCCATGCCGAGCAGCGCCACCACCCACATCCAGAACACCGCGCCCGGGCCGCCGAGCATGATGGCCACCGCCACGCCGGCGATGTTGCCGGCGCCGACGCGGCCGGCGACCGACAGCATCAGCGCCTGGAACGAGCTGAGCTGGCCTTCCTTGCGCTTGGTGGCGCTGGCGAAGATCTTGAACATGTCGCCGAAGTAGCGCAGCTGCACCACCGACGAACGCAGGGTGAAGAACAGGCCGAGGCCGACCAGGGTGACGATGAGGACCTTGCTCCAGAGCAGGTCGTTGAGGAGATCGAGCATGGGGGGTGCCTCTCTTGTTGTTCTAGTCAGTGTGTTGCCGGGTGTTGCCGTTGCCCGCCGCGAAGGGGCTATGGTTGGCCAACTCCGCTGGTCAGACAATTTCGCGGGTAGCGGCGAGTTGGCGCGACCTGATGCTATATTTGCGTCAGTCGCACCATGGGAGCAGCGCCATGTCCGAACACCTCGGCCACAACCTCAAGCTGCTCTGCAGCCACTACCGTTCCATCGCCGAGGTCTGCCGCAAGCTGGGCCTCAACCGCGCCCAGTTCAACAAGTACCTCGGCGGGCAGAGCCGCCCGACCCCCTACAACCTCAAGCGCATCTGCGACTTCTTCGGTGTCGAGGAATACGAGCTGGGCCTGCCGGCCGACCAGTTCGCCCGCCTGATCGGCGCGCGTACCGACGGCCCTGCGCAGTCCGTGCAGGACCCCCTGCTCGAGCTGCTGCAGCCGTTGCGCGAGCACGCCACCAGCCTGGCGCGCTACTGCGGTTACTACTTCGAATACGCCAACTGCATGTCGGTGCCCGGGCAGATCCTGCTGTCGCTGGTGCACCTGCGCGAGGAGCGCGGCAACTTCCTGTTCGAACGCCAGGAACGCCAGGAGCGCGCCGCCGGCGGCAGCGCCGAGGACTGGGTGCGCTGTCGCTACCTGGGCGCCGCCTTCTACCTGCAGGACCGCCTGTTCCTCATCGACTACGAGTCGCTGACCGGCAACGAGATGAGCCAGACCATCCTCATCCCCAGCTTCAAGAGCCGCATCAGCCGCCTCAACGGCCTGAAGACCGGCGTCTCCAGCGGCGACCGCCGCACCCCGGCCTGCACCCGGGTGGTGTGGGACTACCTCGGCAGCGAGATCAACCGCGTTGCCGCCTATCGCCAGGTGATGCTGTACAGCCCGGACGACCCGCGCATCGACGCCGACATCCGCGAGCGCCTGGCCGGCGCGCATATCCGCGACGGCCTGTTCGAGATCGAGTGAGCCGCGGCCGGCGCGCGCGTGCTGTGAAAAAAAGCCCCCGGAAAGGCTCCGGGGGTGGAGGGAATAAAAAGGTTCTTCGCGGGATCGTGGGGAAGAGCGGATTGACAGACAGGGAAGCAGGTAAATTGGCAGTCGCCAAACACACCAACGCCTGCCCCCTGCTGTCACCGTGCATCCTATTGATCTTGCTGCTTTCTGGCCAGGCTACGACGTTGTAGCCTGCAGCCATTCCGTCGAAAAAA
>NZ_CAJGBM010000023.1:0-308801 GCF_904426495.1 Pseudomonas sp. OF001
GCACGGCGAAGTCGGGGATCCTGGTGGCGGCCTCGCTGCTCTTCAGCAGGTAGATGTCGTCGCGCTTGACCGGGGTGTTGAGCGGGGCGCCGAGGCTCTTCCAGTCGGGGAACAGTTCGGCCAGCGCGCGCGGTTCGAACACCGCGCCGGAGAGGATGTGGGCGCCGACTTCGGAGCCTTTCTCCACCACGCAGACGCTGAGCTCCTGGCCGGCTTCGGCGGCCTTCTGCTTCAGGCGGCAGGCGGCCGACAGTCCGGCAGGGCCAGCGCCGACGATGACCACGTCGAATTCCATGTATTCGCGTTGCATTTCGTGACCTCAAATTTCTTCGCAGAAAACCGGCAGGCAGGAAAATGGGCAACCCGTGGGTTGCCCATGTCCTCGAGCGCACGCTGAGTGCCGGCGGCAACAATAGCTGCTGGTGCCGCCTGGCGAATCAGCCAAGCAGACTAGACAGCTCCGGCACGGCCTCGAACAGGTCGGCGACCAGGCCGTAGTCGGCGACCTGGAAGATCGGCGCCTCCTCGTCCTTGTTGATCGCCACGATGACTTTCGAATCCTTCATGCCGGCCAGGTGCTGGATGGCGCCGGAGATGCCGACGGCGACGTACAGCTGCGGGGCGACGATCTTGCCGGTCTGGCCGACCTGCATGTCGTTGGGCACGAAGCCGGCGTCCACCGCGGCGCGCGAGGCACCGACGGCAGCACCGAGCTTGTCGGCCACGCCATACAGCAGCTGGAAGTTGTCGCCGTTCTGCATGCCGCGACCGCCGGAAACCACCACCTTGGCGGCGGTCAGCTCGGGACGTTCGGACTTGGCCAGCTCCTCGCCGACGAAGCTGGACACGCCGGCATCGCAGGAGGCGCCGATGGCCTCGATGGCGGCACCTCCCCCGGTGGCGGCCACGGCGTCGAAGCCGGTGCTGCGCACGGTGATGACCTTGACGGCAGCCGCGGACTGCACGGTGGCGATGGCGTTGCCGGCGTAGATCGGCCGCTGGAAGGTGTCGGCCGAGACGACCTTGACGATCTCGGAGATCTGGTCGACGTCGAGCAACGCGGCGACGCGCGGCAGGTAGTTCTTGCCGTTGGTGGTGGCCGGGGCCAGCACATGGCTGTAGGCGGCCGGCGAGGTCCCGCGAGCCAGCTCGACGATCAGCGGCGCGACGTTCTCCGGCAGCTGGTGGGCGTAGGCCGGGGCGTCGGCGAGCAGCACCTTGGCCACGCCGGCGACCTGGGCGGCCGCCTCGGCCACCGCGCCGCAGCCTTGGCCTGCGACCAGCATATGGACATCGCCACCGATCTGAGCGGCGGCGGCCACGGTGTTGAGGGTGGCGGCAGCCAGGGCACTGTTGTTGTGTTCAGCGATTACCAGGATTGCCATCTCAGATCACCTTCGCTTCGTTCTGCAGTTTCTCGACCAGTTCGGCCACCGACTTGACCTTGATGCCGGCGCTGCGCGCGGCCGGGGCCTCGACCTTGAGCACCTTGACGCTGGAGGCGGTGGACACGCCCAGCGCCTCCGGAGTGACGGTCTCCAGCGGCTTCTTCTTGGCCTTCATGATGTTGGGCAAGGAGGCGTAGCGCGGCTCGTTGAGGCGCAGGTCGGTGGTGACGATGGCGGGGAGCTTGAGGGCGACGGTCTGCAGGCCGCCGTCGATCTCGCGGGTGACGTTGACCTTGTCGCCAGTGACCTCGACCCTGGAGGCGAAGGTGCCCTGGGCGAAGCCGGTCAGGGCGGCGAGCATCTGCCCGGTCTGGTTGTTGTCGCTGTCGATGGCCTGCTTGCCGAGGATCACCAGCTGCGGCTGCTCCTTGTCGACCACGGCCTTGAGCAGCTTGGCGACGGCCAGCGAGCCCAGCTCGTCATTGGCTTCCACCAGCACGGCGCGGTCGGCGCCGAGGGCCAGGGCGGTGCGCAGTTGCTCCTGGGCAGTCGCCGGACCAACCGAGACGACGACGACTTCAGTAGCGATGCCCTTTTCCTTGAGGCGTACTGCTTCCTCGACGGCGATCTCGCAGAAGGGGTTCATGGCCATCTTGACGTTGGCCAGATCGACGCCGCTGTTGTCGGCCTTGACCCGCACCTTGACGTTGTAGTCGACCACGCGTTTTACCGCGACCAGTACTTTCATGTCGGATTCCTCTCTCAGACGCGTTCGAAGATCGCGGCGATGCCCTGGCCGCCGCCGATGCACATGGTCACCAGGGCGTAGCGGCCGCCGATGCGCTCGAGTTCGTAAAGGGCCTTGAGGGTGATGATGGCGCCGGTGGCGCCGATCGGATGACCGAGGGAAATGCCGGAACCGTTGGGGTTGACCTTGGCCGGATCGAGACCGAGTTCCTGGATCACCGCGCAGGCCTGGGCGGCGAACGCCTCGTTGGCCTCGACCACGTCCAGGTCGGCCACGTTCAGGCCGGCACGCTCGAGGGCCAGCTTGGTGGCCGGCACCGGGCCGATGCCCATGTGCAGCGGATCGACCCCGGCCAGGGCGTAGGACACCAGGCGGGCCATCGGCTTGAGGCCGCGGCGCTCGGCGGTGGCGCGCTCCATCAGCACCACGGCGGCGGCGCCGTCGTTGAGGCTGGAGGCGTTGCCGGCGGTGACGCTGCCGTCGTTGCGCTCGAAGGCCGGCTTGAGCTTGCTCAACTCCTCGAGGGTCAGGTTGTCGCGCACGTGCTCGTCGGTGTCGAACACCACTTCGCCGCGGCGGGTCTTCAGGGTGATCGGCAGGATCTGCTCCTTGAAGCGGCCTTCCTCGATGGCCACGGCGGCGCGGCGATGGGATTCCAGCGCCAGCGCGTCCTGCGCCTCGCGGGAGATGGCGTAGGTGCGGCGCACGTTCTCGGCGGTGACGCCCATGTGCACCTTGTGCATCGGGTCGGTAAGGGCGCCGACCATCATGTCGACCATGCCGGTGTCGCCCATGCGTGCGCCGAAGCGCATCGCCGAGGTGGAGTAGGGCGCGCGGCTCATGCAGTCGGCGCCGCCGGCCAGGGCGACGTCGGCGTCGCCGAGGAGGATGCCCTGGGCGGCAGTGACGATTGCCTGCAGGCCCGAACCGCACAGACGGTTGACGGTCAGGGCGGTGGACTGCTCGCTGACGCCGCTCTTCAGGGCGACCACGCGGGAGATGTACATGTCGACCGGCTCGGTATGGATGACGTTGCCGAACACCACCTGGCCGACCTCGTCGCCGTTCACCTGGGCGCGCTGCAGGGCTTCGCGGGCGACCATGGCGCCCAGATCGCTGGGGGAGAAGTCCTTGAGGCTGCCGCCGAAGTCGCCGATGGCCGTACGGGCACCGCTGACGATGACCACTTCACGCTTGTTCATGGGTATTTCCTTGTTTTTATCTGGAAAGTTGCGGGTTAGTCTTTGCTGATGCGGGTCTTGCCGGCGGCGACCAGGCGCTCGAGCAGGGCGGCAGGCTTGAACCACTGCTCGCCGTAGGCGCCGAGCTGCTCGCGGTACTGATTGAGGCCGCCGAGCACGCGCTCGAGGCCCAGATGTTCGGCATAGTGCAGCGGGCCGCCCAGCCAGGTGGGGAAGCCGTAGCCGCAGGTCCACACCAGGTCGATGTCGCCGGCGCGCAGGGCGATGCCTTCGTCGAGGATCTGGATGCCTTCGTTGATCAGCACGAACAGGCAGCGGTCGTGGATTTCCTGGTCGCTGATGACGCGGCGCTGGATGCCCAGTTCGGCGGCCAGGCGCTCGGCCATGGCCAGCACTTCCGGATCGTCGTGGCGCTCGCGGCCTTCGTAGATGTACATGCCGCGGCCGGTTTTCTGGCCGTAGCGGCCGAGGGCGTAGAGCTCGTCGGCCACGCGGTAGTAGCTGGGGTCGGTGGCCAGCGCCTCGCGCAGCGGGGTGCGGATCAGGTAGCCGACGTCGATGCCGACCAGGTCGTACATGCTCAGCACGCCCATGTTGAGGCCGAGATCGGTGAGCACGCGGTCGACCTGCGCCGGGGTGGCGCCTTCCAGCAGCAGGCGGTGCGCTTCGCGGGCGTAGGGCTCGAGCATGCGGTTGCCGATGAAGCCGTAGCACACCCCGGAAACCACCGGCAGCTTGCCGATCTGCTTGCCCAGCTTGAGCGCGGTGGCCAGCACGTCGAGGGCGGTCTGCTTGCCGCGCACCACTTCCAGCAGGCGCATGACGTTGGCCGGGCTGAAGAAGTGCAGGCCGATCACGTCCTGCGGGCGGCGGGTGAAGGCGGCGATCTGGTCGACGTCGAGGGTCGAGGTGTTGGTGGCGAGGATGGCGCCGGGCTTGCAGATCTCGTCGAGGGTGACGAACACCTGGCGCTTGACCTCCATGCTCTCGAACACCGCCTCGATCACCAGGTCGGCGTCGGCGAGGTCGGCGTAGTCGAGGGTGCCGGCCAGCAGGGCCATGCGCTGCTCGACCTGCTCCTGGGTCAGCTTGCCGCGCTTGGCGCTGATCTCGTAGTTCTTGCGGATCTGCGCCAGGCCGCGATCGAGCGCCTCGCGTTTCTGCTCGAGCAGCACCACCGGCATGCCGATGTTGGCGAAGTTCATGGCGATGCCGCCGCCCATGGTGCCGGCGCCGATCACCGCGACCTTGCGGATCGGCCGCAGCGGCAGCGAGGCGTCGATGCCGGGCACCTTGCCGGCCTCGCGCTCGGCGAAGAACAGGTGGCGCAGGGCCTGGGACTGCGGCGAGTCCATGGCCTCCATGAACAGCTCCTGCTCGCGGGCCAGGCCCACTGCCAGCGGCTGCTCGCAGGCGATGCGCACCGCCTCCAGGGCCAGGTGCGGGGCGAGCTGGCCCTTCCACTGGCCGCTCTTTTTGGCGGTGTAGTCGACGAAGAAGTTGTCCGCCAGGGCGGCTCCCGGCGCGGCATGGGGGTAGGCCGGCTGCGCCGGGGCGCCCGCCTGCAGCAGTTCGCGGGCGTAGGCGCAGGCGGCGTCCAGCAGGTCGTCGGCCGAGGCGGCGAGGCGGTCGAGCAGTCCCAGCTCGAGGGCGCGCTCGGCGCGCAGCGGCTGGCCGGAGAGGATGGTTTCCAGGGCAGTCTCGGCGCCGATCAGGCGCGGCAGGCGCTGGGTGCCGCCGGCGCCGGGCAGCAGGCCGAGGGTGATTTCCGGCATGCCCAGGCGCGCCTTGGGCTCGCCGATGCGGTAGCCGCAGGCCATGGCCAGCTCCAGGCCGCCGCCGAGGGCCAGGCCACCGACGGCGGCGATCATCGGCTTGGTGCTGCCGGCCAGCTCGATGAGCAGCTCGGGCAGGCCCGGGGTGGCGGTGAAGTCGGCGCCGCCGAACTCGGCGATGTCGGCGCCGGCGCAGAACGGCAGGCCGCGGCCGTAGACGACCATGGCCTTGACCGCCGGATCGGCGCTGGCCTGGCGGAAGGCAGCCTGCAGCTCCTGGCGCAGGGTGAGGCCGAGGGCGTTGACCGGGGCGCGGGCCAGGCCGATCAGGGCCAGTTCGTTGTCCAGGGTGTAGTCGATCAGGGTGTACATGGCAGTTCCCTTGGTTGTTGTTATGCAGGGAGAAGGGTTGCCGGATTTTTAGCAAGCCACCCGCGCGGTGCGCTTCGAACCGCGGGTGGATTTGCGGGTGGAGTCGGGTGGAGGGGAGGGTGGAACTGGCGGCGCAGTTGCGCCTGCTCAGTCGAGCAGGTGCAACTCGCGCGCGACGCGCAGGGCACCGTCGCGGTCGCTGACGTCGAGCTTGCGGAACAGGTTGTTGATGTGGGTCTTCACCGTGCTCAGGCTGACGAACAGGCCGTCGGCGAGCTGCTGGTTGCTCTGCCCGCGGGCCATGCGCCGCAGCACGTCCAGCTCGCGGCGGGTCAGCGGTTCGAGCAGCGGATGCGCGGCGCCCTCGCTGCCGAGCCCGGCCAGCAGGCGTTCGAGCTGTTCGCGCGGCGGCAGCGGACGCTCCAGCCCGGTCTGGCGGCGCACCGCCGGCTGCAGCAGCTGGCGGAACAGCTCGGTCAGCTCGCGGCCCTCGTGGTGCAGCAGCTGGCCGAAGCCGTGGCCGGCGGCCAGCTGCAGGGCCTCGTCGAGGCAGGCGAGGGCGGCGTTCTGCTCGCCGCGGTCGCGCTGCAGGGCGGCGTCGAGCAGCCACAGGTCGAGCTGCAGGCGCCGGTTGTGCTCCGCCTCGGCCTGCTCGCGCAGGTTGGCGAGGATCTGCCGGGCCACCGCCGGCTGGCCGAGGTGGCGTTGTACCCAGGCGTAGGCCAGCCACTCGTCCGGCATCAGGTCCTCGCCATAGTGGCGCTGGCACCAGTGCCACTCCTTGAGCCAGGCGAGGATGAAGTCCTGGTCGCGCTCGCGCACCGCCAGGCGCGCGCGCCAGGCGCCGGCCAGGCGGTACAGGCCGAACTGGCGGAACTGGCGGGCCAGGCGCCGCGCCTCGTCCCAGCGCGCCTGGGCCTTGCCGGCTTCGCCCATGGCGTCGTACAGGCAGGCCATGTGGTGCAGCACCTGGACCAGCGCGGCGGAGTGGGGGAAGCCGAGGGCCAGGGTTTCCGCCTTGGCCAGGCGCTGGCGGGCCTGTTCCAGATGGTTCTGCTGGGCGAACACCAGGCCCAGGCCGAGGTGGTGGAACACCTCGTAGAAGTTGCGCGAGGCGGTCGCCGGCGACTGCCGCTCCAGGGCGAGGAAGCGGCGCATGGCTGCCTCGCTGCCACCCTGGGCCAGCTCGATCTGCCCGCACAGCAGGTGGGGAATGTTGACGAAGCCGCTGAAGCCGAACTCGTCGAACTCGCCCAGCGCCTGCTCGACATCGCGGCGCGCGGCGTCCAGCTGGCCTAGCTCGAACAGGCAGCGCGCCCGGTTGAGACGCAGCACTGAACCGGCCGAGTTGCGCTGCGGGAAGCGCTGCAGCGCCTGGCCGGCCAGCTCCAGGCCGTGGCGCAGGTTGCCGCCGAGGAAGGCCAGCAGGGTGCGCAGGTAGGCGATGGTCTGCTGCACCCGCTCCGGATGGCGCGGCACGCCCTGGCGCTGCAGCTGGCGCAGGCGCTGGATGCACGCCTGGATGCGGGCGATGCCGTTGGTGACCATGACGATGGAGGCTTCGCTGATCGCCAGGGTGAAATGGTCGCTGCCGGTCTGGCCGTTGACCTCGACCTGGCTGAGCAGGTCGACCAGCGCATTGATCTGGCCGTCGCGCAGCAGGTCGAAGGTGTGCCGCTCGGCGGTGGCGAGCACCGCGTTGAAGTCGCGGGCGCGGCCGTACTGGTGGATGGCTTCCGAGTAGCGGCGCTGTTCGAGCAGCCAGGCGGCGGCCTGCTGGTGCAGCTGCTGGAGCAGCTGCGGATCGCGCTGCTGCAGGCGCTGGTAGAGCGCCTCGCGCAGCACGCGGTGGTAGCGGTATTCGACGCGGTCGCCGGGGCGCCGCTCGATGAACAGGTCGCGGCGCAGCGCCTGGTCGATCAGCGGGCGGCTATCGGCACGGCCGCCGAGCAGGTTGGCCAGCGCCGGCTCGAAGGTCTGCACCACCGAGGTGCGCTCCATGAAGTCGAGCAGCTCGGCGGGCAGGCGGGCCAGCACTTCCTCGCCGAGGAAGTCGACCACGTAGGTGTAGGCCTGGCGGGTCACTCCGCGCAGCAGCTCGGGCTGCGTGCCGGTCGGCGCCAGCTCGCGGTGGGCGGTGAACCAGAACAGCAGGCCGGTGATCCAGCCCTCGCTGCCGGCGCGCAGCTGGTAGAGCGCGTCGGAGTCCAGTCTGGCGCCGCGGCTGCTGGCCAGCTGGCGGATTTCCTCGCTGTCCACGCCCAGCTCGCGGGCGTCGATCACCGCCAGGCGCTCGTCGCGGCGCAGGTGGTTGATGGCCAGCTCCGGGGCGCCCTCGCTGGCGGCCAGCACCAGCAGGCCGGGCGGGCCGTAGCGCAGCAACTGGTCGAGATAGCGGCGGGCGCGCTCGGCGCGCAGCAGGTGCAGGTCGTCGAGGATCAGGGTGAAGCCTTCGCCCTGCTGTTCGAGGCGCTGCAGCACGGCGCCCCACAGGCGGGATTCGTCGGCCGGCATCAGGCCGTGTTCGGGAGCGGGCAGGCCGAGGGCGGCGCCCAGGTGCAGCAGCAGGTGCAGCGGCTGGTTGTCGGCGCGGTCCAGGCGATACCAGGCCCAGGGCGTCTGCAGGCTGGCGGCGTACTGGGCGAGCAGGGTGGTCTTGCCGTAGCCGAGCGGCGCGCCGAGCAGGATCAGCCGGCAGCCGCGTGCGGCGGCATCCTGCAGGTGCTGGAGCAGGCGCGGACGGGGCAGGACCTTGTCGGGCAGGGGCAGGGGACGAAGCTGGCTCGGATTGACGAGGGGGGAAGCCATCGGGGGTCTTCTGTTGTTGTTCACGGCGTGGTTGCCCGTGAAGGTAGCAGATCCCGGCCGTGGAGGCTCTAGCGCGCATGGCAGCGCCCGTCCGGCACGCCAGGGGAGGCGCGCCGGACGGGCGAGGGATTACACCGCTACGGCGGGGATGACCGCCTTGGCGGCGGCATCCCGGTACTCGGCAATCCGGTCGAAGGACAGGTAGCGATAGATGTCGGCAGCCATGCTGTCGATGTTCTTCGCGTACTCCATGTACTCCTCGACGGTCGGCAGCTTGCCGAGGATGGAGGCTACCGAGGCCAGTTCGGCCGACGCCAGGAACACGTTGGTCGAGTCGCCCAGACGGTTCGGGAAGTTGCGGGTCGAGGTGGAGACCACGGTCGAACCGGCCTGCACGCGCGCCTGGTTGCCCATGCACAGCGAGCAGCCCGGCATCTCCATGCGCGCCCCGGCGCGGCCGAAGATGCCGTAGTAGCCTTCCTCGGTCAGCTGGTGCACGTCCATCTTGGTCGGCGGCGCCAGCCACAGACGGGTCGGGATGCCGCCCTTGACCTTGTCCAGCAGCTTGCCGGCCGCGCGGAAGTGACCGATGTTGGTCATGCACGAACCGATGAACACTTCATCGATCTTCTGACCGGCAACGCTGGACAGCAGACGAGCGTCGTCCGGATCGTTCGGCGCGCAGAGAACCGGCTCCTTGATCTCGGCCAGGTCGATCTCGATGACGGCGGCGTATTCGGCGTCGGCATCGGCGGACAGCAGCTGCGGATCGGCCAGCCAGGCTTCCATGGCCTGGGCGCGACGCTCCAGGGTACGGGCATCGCCGTAGCCTTCGCCGATCATCCAGCGCAGCATGGTGATGTTCGACTTCAGGTACTCGGCGATGGCGTCTTCCGGCAGCTTGATGGTGCAACCGGCAGCCGAGCGCTCGGCGGAGGCGTCGGACAGCTCGAACGCCTGCTCGACGGTCAGACCTTCCAGACCTTCGATCTCGAGGATGCGGCCGGAGAAGATGTTCTTCTTGCCCTTCTTCTCGACGGTCAGCAGGCCCTGCTGGATGGCGTAGTAGGGGATGGCGTGCACCAGGTCACGCAGGGTGATGCCCGGCTGCATCTGGCCCTTGAAGCGCACCAGCACGGATTCCGGCATGTCCAGCGGCATCACGCCGGTGGCGCCGGCGAAGGCGACCAGGCCGGAGCCGGCCGGGAAGGAGATACCGATCGGGAAGCGGGTGTGCGAGTCGCCACCGGTACCGACGGTGTCCGGCAGCAGCATGCGGTTCAGCCAGCTGTGGATGATGCCGTCGCCCGGCTTGAGGGCGACGCCGCCGCGGTTGCGCATGAAGTCCGGCAGGGTGTGGTGGGTCTTGACGTCGACCGGCTTCGGATAGGCGGCGGTGTGGCAGAAGGACTGCATCACCAGGTCGGCGGAGAAACCCAGGCAGGCCAGATCCTTCAGCTCGTCGCGGGTCATCGGGCCGGTGGTGTCCTGGGAGCCGACGGTGGTCATCTTCGGTTCGCAGTAGGTGCCCGGGCGGATGCCTTCGACGCCGCAGGCGCGACCGACCATCTTCTGGGCGAGGGTGAATCCCTTGCCGCTGTCGGCCGGCGCTTGCGGCTTGTGGAACAGGGTGGACGGCGCCAGGCCCAGCTCGGCGCGGGCCTTCTCGGTCAGGCCGCGGCCGATGATCAGCGGAATGCGGCCGCCGGCGCGCACTTCGTCGAGCAGCACTTCCGTCTTCAGCTCGAAGCTGGCCAGCACGTCTTCGGAGCCGTGCCTGCAGACCTTGCCGGCGTAGGGATAGACGTCGATCACGTCGCCCATCTCGAGGTTGGCGACGTCGAACTCGATCGGCAGGGCGCCGGCGTCTTCCATGGTGTTGTAGAAGATCGGCGCGATCTTGTTGCCGAAGCAGAAGCCGCCGGCGCGCTTGTTCGGCACGAACGGGATGTCGTCGCCGAAGAACCACAGCACGGAGTTGGTGGCGGACTTGCGCGAGGAACCGGTGCCGACCACGTCGCCGACGTAGGCGACCGGGAAGCCCTTGGCCTTGACCGCCTCGATCTGCTTGAGCGGTCCGACGGCGCCCGGCTGGACCGGCTCGATGCCGTCGCGGGCCATCTTCAGCATGGCCAGGGCGTGCAGCGGGATGTCGGGGCGCGACCAGGCGTCCGGAGCGGGGGACAGGTCGTCGGTGTTGGTTTCGCCCGGGACCTTGAACACGGTCAGGGTGATCTTCTCGGCCAGCGCCGGGCGGGCGGTGAACCACTCGCCCTCGGCCCAGGAGGCCAGCACGGCCTTGGCGGCTGCGTTGCCCTTCCTGGCGCGCTCGGCGACGTCGTGGAAGGCGTCGAACATCAGCAGGGTGTGCTTGAGCTGCGCGGCGGCGGCGTTGGCCAGTTCGGCGTTGTCCAGCAGCTCGACCAGGGTGGCGATGTTGTAGCCGCCCTGCATGGTGCCAAGCAGCTCGACGGCGCGGGTCTTGGAGAGCAGCGGGGAGGCGGCTTCGCCCTTGGCCAGCGCGGTCAGGAAGCCGGCCTTGACGTAGGCGGCTTCGTCCACGCCAGCGGGAACGCGGTTGGTGATCAGGTCGACCAGGACCTGTTCTTCGCCGGCCGGCGGATTCTTCAGCAGCTCGACCAGGGCGGCGGTCTGCTCGGCGTTCAGGGCCAGGGGCGGCAGGCCCTGCTGGGCGCGTTCTTCCAGGTGTTGGCGATAGCTTGCGAGCAAGGGGATATCTCCAGTCATGTCGATGGTGTAGGGCATTCGGGGGAAAACGGCGGGCAAAAGAATGGGAGCAGTACCGGGAAAGCGAGGGCGACCAGCCTCTTTCCCGGTACTGCTCCCATATCAGGGACCGCTACCGCTGGTTAACGCTGGGCCAGGGCCGGCACGGCGCGCGGCTCGACGCCGGTGTACTCGGCGCTCGGACGGATGATGCGGTTGTTGGCGCGCTGCTCGAACACGTGGGAGGCCCAGCCGGTGACCCGCGAGCAGACGAAGATCGGGGTGAACAGCTTGGTCGGGATACCCATGAAGTTGTAGGCCGAGGCATGGTAGAAGTCGGCGTTGGGGAACAGCTTCTTCTGCTCCCACATGACCTTGTCGATGGCCTCGGAGACCGGGAACAGCACGGTGTCGCCGACTTCCTCGGCGAGCTGCTTCGACCAGCCCTTGATCACCTCGTTGCGCGGGTCGGACACGCTGTAGATCGCGTGGCCGAAGCCCATGATCTTGTCCTTGCGGGCCAGCATGGCGAGGGTGCCTTCGGTGGCTTCCTCGGGCGAGGCGAACTTCTCGATCATCTCCATGGCCGCCTCGTTGGCACCGCCGTGCAGCGGGCCGCGCAGCGAGCCGATGGCGCCGGTGATGCAGGAGTACAGGTCGGACAGGGTCGAGGCGCAGACGCGCGCGGTGAAGGTCGAGGCGTTGAACTCGTGCTCGGCGTAGAGGATCAGCGACACGTTCATCACCTTGCGGTGCAGCTCGCTCGGCGCCTTGCCGTGCAGCAGGGTCAGGAAGTGGCTGCCCAGATCCGGCGCGTCGCTGGTGCACTCGATGCGCACGCCTTCGTGGCTGAAGCGGTACCAGTAGCACATGATCGCCGGGAAGGCGGCCATCAGGCGGTTGGCCTTCTCCAGCTGCTGCGCGAAGCTCTCCTCCGGCTCCAGGTTGCCGAGCATCGAGCAACCGGTACGCATGACGTCCATCGGGTGGGCGCTGGCCGGAATGCGCTCGAGCACTTCCTTGAGGGCCTGGGGCAGGTCGCGCTGGGTCTGCAGCTGGGTCAGGTAGGCGTCCAGCTGGGCCTGGGTGGGCAGTTCGCCGTAGAACAGCAGGTGGGCGACTTCCTCGAACAGGCAGTCCTTGGCCAGCTCGCGCACGTCATAGCCGCGGTAGGTCAGGCCGGCGCCTTCCTTGCCGACGGTGGACAGGGCAGTCTGTCCGGCGATCTGGCCGCGCAGGCCGGCGCCACTCAGCACTTTTGCTTCAGCCATGGCGTTCTCCTCTTGGATTTGTTCTGGGTGGTTTTCCGCGCCGATGGCCTTGTCCGAGGCGCAAGACGGCGCTGCTGGCGGCAGTTTCTATCAGGCTGGCCCCCTTGCCGGCGTCGAACCGGGGGTGGATTTTGCGGGTGGAAAATCCGCGGGCAGGGGTGGAGGTGCCCGGCCGGAGCTGGCGCCGGCCGGGCGTTCGCGGCGGAGTCAGGATGCGGAGTCGTCCCGCGCCTCGGCCGCGGCCTCCGCGGATGAGCCGGCAGCGGGCACATCCCCGGTTGCCTCGCCTTCGGCGCCGCGCGGCTCGGTGCGCTCGCCAGTCGCCTGTGCGGCGGCCAGCCGCAGCTGGGCGGCCATCTCGATCAGGCTCGCCTGCAGCGCCTCCGTCTGGCGCGCCTGCAGGGTCATGCCCTCCACTTGTCGGGCCAGCTCTCCCTGCAGATCCTCGACGCGCGACTGCAGCAGGGCCTTGCCGGCTTCCGCCAGGCCGAGCTGCTCCCTGAGGCCGGCGCAGGCGCTGGCCTGACGCTCGAGGTCGGCCTCCCGGCCCGCCATGTCCCTGCGCAACTGTCGGGCCTCGGTGACGAGGCGCTCGTTGTCGCGATTCAGCCGGGTCAGCTCGTCCTGCTTGACGATCAGGGTCTGCTGCAGCTGACGCAGCTCCACCTGCAGCTGCTGCACCTGCGCCTCGTGGCGGCGCTGCTCCTGTTCGCGTTGCTCCTTGCTGGCCGTGCGGTAGTGCTCCAGCGCCTCGCGCGCGTGCTGGTGCTTCTGCTCCAGCGAAACGACCTGGGCGTCGCGATCGGCCAGGCGCGCGGCCAGATCCTCGCCGGCCTGCAGCAGGCGCGCGCCCTCGATCTGCGCCTGGTGGCGCAGCTGCTGCTCCTCTGTGCAGGCAGCGCGCGCGGCCTGCAGTTGCCCGCTCAGGGCGGCGTTGTCGGCTTCGAGCTGGCGAATGCGTGCCGCCGCCTCGGCCAGCTGCTGCTGGTACTCGACCCGCTCGCGGGCCAGGGCCTCGCGCTCCGGCGCCACCGCCCGCTGCGCCTCTTCCTCCAGGCGCGCCGCCAGCTGCGCCACCAGCTCACCAAGTTCCTGGCCGAGCGTGACTTCCTGTACGGGGCGCGCGCTTTCCGACGCCTCCAGCTCCCTGAGGTAGCGGTGGATGGTGGTTTTCGAGCCGGTATTGCCCAGCTCGACGCGTACCGCATCGATGCTGGGGTGCTCGCCGCGCGCCAGCAGGGTCTGGCGGGCCTTGTGGACCAGCGCCTTGTTGATGCCGCCTCGGGCCATGGGTCGCTCCTACGATTTCGTACTGTATTACGTGGTATGTTTATATGTAGCATGATATGCGTATATGCTGCACATGAAACAGCCGATCCTGTGATTTGATAAACAAGATTTATCCAATCTGATGGGCGGAAATACCGCTCCGCTGTCGCTGGCCGGTACGAAATCGGCCTACCGGGAGTGGCTGGCGTGGAAGAGGAAGAGAAAAGGCCGTCTGGATTCCGACCAGAGCGGAGCAGATCCCGCGCATGGCGCCGCCGGTTCCGGGCGCGGATCGACGCGCGCTGCGAGCGCTGGCGGGCACGGGACAGGACGCCGGGGCGGGGGTGATGGCGGCGTGCCGCCGCCTGCCGGCTCCGGGCAAATCCCTTACCATAGCGCCGCCCCATCTGATGTCCTGACCGGAAACCGTCGCATGCTGTCTGCCGTCAAGCGCTACAAACTGCTCCTCTCCGGAGTCCTGGCGCGCTACTTCCCGCGCACCGTGGCCTACCTGCGCGCCGAGCGCGAGGCCGCGCTGTTCCACCAGGCGCCGGCGCCGCGGGCCAACAAGCAGGGCAAGGCGTCGGCCGGCAAGACCCGCCCGGCGGCGAAGCAGCCAGGCGCCAGGTCAGCCAAGACAACCAAGACAACCAAGACAACCAAGGCCGACAAGGCAGACAAGCCGCGGGCCCCGGCCAGGCCGCGCGGCGGTGCCGGCATCTACGGTCCGGCGCTGCTGGCGGTCGAGCCCGCGCAGGTCGAGGCCATGCGCGCGCGGGTGGCCGAGGCGGTGGCCGCCGGAGTGATCCGCGCGCCTTCGGACGAGCAGTGGGCGATGATCCTCGCCCGCCAGCCGGCGACCCGCATCTTCGCCGGCGCCGGCTCCGGCAAGTCCACCACCCTGGTGCTGCGCGTGGTGTTCATGCTCTGCCACCTGGGCATCCCGGCCGAGCGGCTGGCGGTGATTTCCTTCACCAACGCCTCCTGCGCCGAGCTGCGCGAGCAGCTGCTGCGGGTGCTGGGCTTCTGGCAGTACCCCTTCAATGAGGCGCAGGCCCGCCACTGCGTGCGCACCTTCCACTCGGCGATGGCGCAGCTGGCCCGCACGCAGCTGTGCACCCCGGCCTGGTTCGAGCAGCTGGACGACCGGGCCGCCGCGACCGACGAGCCGGACACCCCGCTGGGCGGTGGCCGCCTGCGGCCTGCCCAGCAGCGCCTGCTCAAGCAGGCCTACCAGCGCTGCTATGCCGAGGAGCCGGGTTTCGCCGAGCGGGTGCACGCGCTGCTCGGTCTGCCGGCGCCGAGCGGCAAGCGCGGCCGCGCGCCACTGGACGGTCTGCGCCTGGCCGGCGAGTTCGCCGCCGTGCCGCTGTTCGAGGCCTTCTACGCCCAGGCCGGCTTCATCGAGAGCATCGGCCTGCGCATCGACCAGCTGGATGCCGGGGCGCTGGACTGCCCGGAGCGCGAGCGCAGCTTCGTCGCCGCGCTGGTGGCGTTCTGGAAGCATTTCGAGGCCGTTCTCGAGGAGCAGGGGCTGCTGACCTTCAACGGCGCCTTCCAGCGCCTCACCCGCCAGCTGGCCGAGGGCGGCGAAGGCATCGCGGGCGAGGCCCTGGCGCCCTTCGCCCACCTGCTGATCGACGAATTCCAGGACATCTCGCCGCAGATCGTCCAGTGGCTGCAGGCCGTCCACGCCAGCCTGGCGCGCCGCGGCGAGCCGGTCAGCCTGATGGCCATCGGCGACGACTGGCAGTCGATCTACGGCTGGCGCGGCAGCTCGCCGGAGCTGTTCATGGACTTCGACAGGCACTTCCCCGGCAAGGGCAAGGCGAAGGCCAGTGCGGTGCTCAACCTCTCCACCAACTATCGCTCCATCGAGCCGGTGATCCGCGACGGCGAGCGGGTGCTGGCCGCCGTGGCGGTCAAGCAGGCCAAGGCCAGTCAGGCGGCCAGGGCCGTGCAGCCGGGCGACCACGGCGTGCAGGTGGTGACCGGCTTCGAGCTGAACAGCCGTATGCCCGAGCTGCTCGCGCAGGTGCGCGCCCAATGCGAGCACGCCGCCAGCCGGCAGAGCGCCGAGCGCACCGCGGTGCTGCTGCTCAGCCGGCGCAACGAGCCGTTGCAGCAGATCCAGCGTGAGCTGGGCCGCAAGCTGCCGGTCAAGGCGCTGACCATCCACCGCGCCAAGGGCCTGCAGGCCGAGGTGGCGATCATCGTCGACGACTGCGCGGCGCCCGAGCCGCACCCGCTGCGCAACGCGCTGTACGCTCGCTCGGGCTTCTTCCGCAACAGCTACGACCAGGCCATGCAGGACGAGAGCCTGCGCCTGGCCTACGTGGCGATCACCCGCGGGGTGAGCCGGGTGCTGTGGTTCACCCGCAAGGCGCAGGGGGCGACCAGGTTGCTCGGCCGCGGCGCCGTCCAGACGCGCTAGCTGCTCGGCGGAAGCGAGCCGTCACCCCTGCAGGCGGTCGATCACCCGGCGCCGTCGGGCGCCGGGGTTGTCACGCTCAGGGGCGCTCGATGGCCAGCGCCACGCCCTGGCCGCCGCCGATGCACAGGGTGGCCAGGCCGCGCCTGGCGTCGCGGCGGATCATCTCGTGGAGCAGGGTCACCAGGATACGGCAGCCGGAGGCGCCGATCGGGTGGCCGAGGGCGATGGCGCCGCCGTTGACGTTGACCTTCTCCGCGTCCCAGCCGAGTTCCTTGCCGACCGCCAGCGCCTGGGCGGCGAAGGCCTCGTTGGCCTCGATCAGGTCGAGGTCGGCGAGTTGCCAGCCGGCCTTGTCCAGGCAGCGGCGGGTGGCGGCCACCGGACCGATGCCCATGATCGCCGGATCGACGCCGGCGTTGGCATAGGCCTTGACGCGCGCCAGCACCGGCAGCCCCAGTCGCTCGGCCCTGGCGGCGCTCATCAGCAGCACCGCGGCGGCGCCGTCGTTGAGGGTCGAGGCGTTGCCGGCGGTGACGCTGCCGTCCTTCCGGAACGCCGGCTTGAGCTTGCCCAGGCTCTCGGCGCTGGTGCCCTCGCGCGGCTGCTCGTCGACGGCGAAGGGCAGCGGCTCGCCCCTGCGCTGCGGGATCGGCACCGGGGTGATCTCGTCGGTGAAGCGGCCGGCCGCCAGCGCCGCGCAGGCCTTCTGCTGCGAGGCGGCGGCGAAGGCGTCCTGCTCCTCGCGGGACAGGCCGTATTTCTCCACCAGGTTCTCGGCGGTGATGCCCATGTGGTAGTCGTGGAAGGCGTCCCACAGACCGTCGTGGATCATGCTGTCGAGCATCTGCGCATGGCCCATGCGCAGGCCGGTGCGCGCCTTGGGCAACACATAGGGCGACAGGCTCATGTTCTCCATGCCGCCGGCGATCACCACTTCGGCGTCGCCGCAGCGGATCGCCTGGGCGGCCAGGTGCAGGGCCTTGAGGCCGGAGCCGCAGACCTTGTTGAGGGTCAGCGCCGGCACGGCGTGCGGCAGGCCGGCGAGGATGGCGGCCTGGCGGGCGGGGTTCTGGCCGGCGCCGGCGGTGAGCACCTGGCCGAGGATCACCTCATCGACGGCGGCCGGGTCGAGGCCGGTCTTCTCCAGCAGGGCGCGGATCACTGTGGCGCCCAGCTCGGCGGCGGGGATGGCGCTCAGCGCGCCCTGGAAGGCGCCGATGGCGGTACGGGTGGCGGCGACGATGACGACTTCGTGCATGGGGGGCTTCCCTTGGTGTGATTGCGGGCTGCGCTGGCGGGCGAGGCGGCTGTCGCTGCGCCCCGCCTGGTGGGAAATCGCTGCGCGAGTTTCCCACCCTGCCGTTGGTTCGGTGCCGGATCGGGCGTCAGGCGAAGTGCATTTCCGGGACGTGCTCCGGCACCACCAGTTCGCCGGCGGTCTTGGCGACGATCTCCTCGACGCTCACCCCCGGTGCGCGCTCCTTGAGCACGAAGGCGCCGTTCTCGATCTCCAGATAGGCGAGATCGGTCAGCACCCGGCGGATGCAGCCGGCGCCGGTCAGCGGCAGGTTGCAGCGCGGCAGCAGCTTGGACTCGCCGTCCTTGGAGGCGTGGGTCATCAGCACGATGATGTTCTCCGCGCCGGCCACCAGGTCCATGGCGCCGCCCATGCCCTTGACCAGCTTGCCGGGGATCATCCAGGAGGCGATGTTGCCCTGCACGTCCACCTCGAAGGCGCCGAGCACGGTGAGGTCGACGTGGCCGCCGCGGATCATGGCGAAGGACTGCGCGGAGTCGAAGATCGCCGCGCCCCTGGTGGCGGTGACCGTCTGCTTGCCGGCGTTGATCATGTCCGGGTCCAGTTCCTCCTCGGTGGGGAAGGCGCCCATGCCGAGCAGGCCGTTCTCCGACTGCAGCATCACCTCGATGCCCTCGGGCACGTAGTTGGCCACCAGGGTCGGGATGCCGATGCCGAGGTTGACGTAGTAGCCGTCCTTGAGCTCGCGCGCGACGCGCTGAGCCATCTGTTCGCGGGTAAGTGCCATCGCAGGCCTCTTCTTGTCAGGTAATGGCGAAAGGGTCAGGCGCGCACGGTGCGCTTTTCGATGCGCTTCTCGAAGCTGCCCTGGATGATCCGGTCGACGTAGATGCCGGGGGTGTGGATCTGGCTGGGCTCCAGCTCGCCGGGCTCGACGATCTCCTCCACCTCGACCACGGTGATCCGCCCGGCGCTGGCCACCAGTGGATTGAAGTTCTGCGCGGTGTGGCGGTAGATCACGTTGCCGTAGTGGTCGGCCTTCCAGCCCTTGACGATGGCGAAGTCGCCGGTGATGGCTTCCTCGAGGATGTAGTGGCGGCCCTTGATCTGGCGGGTCTCCTTGCCCTCGGCCACCGCGGTGCCGTAGCCGGTGGCGGTGAAGAAGGCCGGGATCCCGGCGCCGCCGGCGCGGATGCGCTCGGCCAGGGTGCCCTGCGGGGTCAGCTCGACCTCCAGCTCGCCGTTGAGCAGCTGCTGCTCGAACAGCGCGTTCTCGCCGACGTAGGAGGCGATCATCTTGCGGATCTGCCGGTCTTCCAGCAGCACGCCCAGGCCAAAGCCGTCCACCCCGCAGTTGTTGGAAACCACGGTCAGACCGCGGGTGCCGCGGCGGCGGATTTCTGCGATCAGGTTTTCCGGGATGCCGCACAGGCCGAAACCGCCGGCCAGGATGGTCATGTCGTCGGTCAGCCCGGCCAGGGCTTCCTCGTAGCTGCCTACTCGCTTGTCGAGTCCACTCATTGCTGCGCCTCTTGTCGTTGTCGAGCCGGCAGCCGCCTGCCGGGCGTTGACCGAGAGCTTCTGTGTTCGGCGTTGATTTGTTAAGTTTGTTTTTGAAATCGATTGATCTGGAAAACAAATCAATGACCGTCAAGCAGTTGCGCGCCTTCCTCGCCGTGGCGCAGAGCCTGAGCTTTGCCCAGGCCTGCGAGCGTCTGCACCTGTCGCAGCCGGCGTTGAGTCTGGCGATCAAGAGCCTGGAGGACTCCCTCGGCGGTCCCCTGCTGGTGCGCACCACGCGCAGCGTGGCACTGACCCCGGAAGGCGAGACGCTGCTGCCGCTGGCCCGCCGCCTGCTCGCCGACTGGGACAACACCGAGGAGCTGCTGCGTCAGCACTTCACCCTGCAGCTGGGCAAGGTGGCCATCGCGGCCATGCCTTCCTTCGCCGCCAACCAGCTGCCGTTGCTGCTCCGGGCGTTTCGCGACCGCCATCCGCGGGTCAACGTGGCGGTGCACGACGTGATCAACGAGCAGGTGCTGGAGATGGTGCGCAACCACCGGGTCGAGCTGGGCATCGGCTTCGAGCCCGAGCAGGCCGGAGAGCTGGAGTTCACCGAACTGTACGCCGACCGCTTCGTCGCCGTGCTGCCGGCCGACTCGCCGCTGGCCCGGCAGGCGCAGGTCGGTTGGGAACAACTGCTGCAGGGCGACTTCATCGCCCTGCAGCGGCCGTCGGCGTTACGCCTGCTGCTCGAGGAGAGCCTGGCGCGCAGCGGGCGCACGCTGACGGTCGCCTTCGAGAGCCACCAACTGGTCACCGTGGGACGCATGGTGGCCTGCGGTCTGGGGGTGAGCGCGATCCCGTCGCTGTGTATCCGCCAGATGCAGGAACTCGGCGCGGTCTGTGTGCCGCTGGACGAGCCGGTCGTCGAGCGGCGGGTGGGCCTGCTGTGCCACGCCGGGCGCAAGCTGTCGAGCGCGGCGCAGGCCCTCCGGGCGGTGATCATGGAAGTTTCGCGCTCTCCGACCGGGGGCTTCGGGCTACCCGTGGTCCCGCGCTAGTCCTCAGCGCCTGGCCAGCGCCTGCTGGTCCAGGCGCTCGATGCCCTTGCCCAGATAGCGCACCGCGCTGCGCGAGGCGACGCCCTTGCCGGAGTCGAGCAGGTGCGGGCGGATGAAGTTGTAGTCCGTCCATACCTTGCCGAGCGCGGCGCCCGCGTCCGGCAGTTCCTCGAGCAGTGCGGCGTGGCGGGCGGCGACGCGCTGGTCGATCTCGCGGAAGCTGTCCTCGTGGAAGTCCACGGCGAAGATCCCCAGGTTGGTGAAGGCCTGGGTCTCGTAGAGCAGCAGCAGGCGACCCAGATCGAGGCTCTGCTGCTGCAGCCGCCCGGCCGGCGAGTCGTCGGCGCCCGTTCCGCCATAGGCTGCCGCGGCGGCCTTCTCCAGCTCGCCGTGGGCGCGCAGCAGCGGGTTGATCCAGCGGGCGTACTGTCCGGCGGCATCCTCCGGCTGCTTCTCGAGCTGGGCGAGCGCCTCCTGCAGGCCCTGCACGGCCTCGCCGAGCCCCGGGGTGGCGGGCGCCTCGCCGGCCAGGCGTCCGAGGCCGGCGAGGTGTGCCCGGTAGGCCTCGCGAACCTCCGGGGAGAAGGTCGAGGCCGAGTCGTGATAGTTGAAATACACCAGCACGTTGGCGACCAGCAGGAAGCCGTGGCTGCGCATGGCGTGCAGACGGTCGCTGGCGTCGGTGGTGGCCCAGGCGGGCAGGGTGGTCAGGAGCAGCAGGGTCACTGCCAGAAGGCGGCGCAGCATGGTGGGGGCATCCTGTCGTTGGAGTGGGAGAGCTTGTCCGCGGCGCGTGCGCCGCTGGCGGAAATTACCGCTTCCATTGCCCGCGGCCGTAGTCCGCATGGACGATGTCGGCATTTTCTTCGCGAGTAGCATGAGGATCGCAACGAATCATTCCCGGGCCATGTCCGCCGGGCGGAGTGAATCCGATGAAGCTGGAAAAACAAAAACTGATACTGCTTCTGTTCTTCGTCATGACGGCACTGCTGCTGGTATTCCTCTGCGTCCACGATCCCTATGCCGAACGGCTGCGCGCGGACGACTTCATGGGCCTGATTCTCTCGCGGATGGGCCTGGCGCCATTTATCAACGGTTTCTGAGGCGGCCAGGCCGCCTGTTCGCAACAAAACGGTCGAGCGTGTTTGGCGGTAACCTCCAGGGGGGTTACCGTCTTTTTTTGTCCGTGCGTCGGTGTTTCCGGCAGCCCGCCGTGGGGCGGGCTGCCGGAAGTCTCACTGCGGCCGCCAGGCCAGCGCCGCCTCGCTCTCGCGACTCAGTGCGTACACCCTCAGCAGCAACAGCACCGGCACCACCACCGTGAGGCTGCTGGCCAGCAGGGCATAGCGCAGCGACTCCTGGCCGAAGGCCGGCAGCAGCAGGTCGCTGAGCATGCCGGTGGCCAGCGGGCCGAGGCCGACGCCGAGGATGGTGGAGAGGATGGTCTGCAGCGCCATGGCCGTGCCGCGCCGGTCCGGGGCGACCAGATGGGTGATCAGGGTGTAGGAGGGCGCCACCCACCACACGCTGAAGAAGCAGGCCAGTGCGCACCACAGCAGCGCGGTCGGCACCGCCAGGGCGCCGAACTGGGCGAGGGTGCCGGCCGGCCACAGCAGGTAGGCGGCGATCGCCGCGGCGCCGATCAGGTTGCCGAGCAGCGGAATGCCGAGCAGCCACAGGCGGCTGCGCTGCGCCAGGCGGTCGGTCAGCCAGCCGCTGGTCAGGGTGCCGATGCCGGCTACCACCCCGCCGACCAGGCCGGCGAGCAGGCCGGCCTGCTGCAGCGACAGGTCGTGGGAGCGCACCAGGAAGCTGGCGTTCCACATGGCCAGGGCGTAGCCGCTCAGGGTGCAGAAGCCGCCGGCCACCAGCAGGCAGCGCAGCGCCGGCTCGCGCCACAGCTCCAGCGCGGTGCGCAGCAGGCCCTGCGGCGCTGCCGGTGCATGGGAAATTTCCCAGCGGCCGCGCTGCGGCTCGCGCACGCTGAAGGCCAGCAGCGCGGCGATCAGCAGCCCCGGCAGGCCGATGAGGATGAAGGTGGTGCGCCAGCCGTGGGTCTCCACCAGCCAGGCGCCGACCGACAGGCCGATCAGTGCGGCGAAGGTCGGCGCGGCGGTGAAGCAGCTGATGGCGAACGAGCGCCGGTGCGGCGGATAGAGGTCGGCGATCAGCGAGAAGGCGGTCGGCGTCGCCGGCGCCTCGGCACTGGCCACCGCCATGCGCACCAGCACCAGCACCAGGAAGCCGCCGGCCAGGCCGCAGGCCATGGTCGCCAGCGCCCACAGCAGGCAGGAGGCGGCGAGCAGGCGGGTGCGCGGCAGGCGGTCGGCCAGACGCCCGGCCGGCAGGCCGAGCACCGCGTAGACGGCGGCGAAGGCGAGGCCGGAGATCAGCCCCATGGCGCTGTCGCTGGCGCCGAACTCCTGCTTGATCGGCTCGATCATCACCGCCAGGATCTGGCGGCCGACGAAGTTGTCGGCGTACATCAGGGCCAGCAGGAACAGCAGGCCGTGGCTGTGCCACAGGCCGGGGGAGGGGGTGGCGCGGGCCATGGCGGCCTCCTTGCAGAGGGCCGGCCCGGCGGTCGGGCGGCTCGCGATGCCGTCACGGCGCCCGGCCGGTCCGGTCGGGGGATGGCCCGGCCGCGCAATACACCCCGCGCGGCCGGGCGGATACCACTAACCGGCCTGGCGCCTCGGCGGCGCCAGGCCGGCGACGCTCAGACCGGCAGGCCGCGCTGGCGGGCCATGGTCATCGCGGTGTCCTCGATCATGTCTTCCTGGCCGCCGACCATGCCGCGGCGGCCCATCTCGACGAGGATCTCGCGGGCCGACACGCCGTACTTCTTCTCGGCGCGCTTGGCGAACAGCAGGAACGAGCCGTAGACCCCGGCATAGCCCATGGTCAGGGCGTCGCGGTCGCTGCGGATCGGGAAGTCCATGATCGGCACCACCAGGTCCTCGGCGACGTCCTGGATGCCGAACACGCTGACGCCGGTCTCGATGCCCATGCGGTCGCACACCGCGACGAGGATCTCCATCGGCGTATTGCCGGCCCCGGCGCCGAGGCCGGCGCAGGCGGCGTCGATGCGGGTGGCGCCGGCGCCGATGGCGGCGATGGAGTTGGACACGCCCATCGACAGGTTGTGGTGGCCGTGGAAGCCGATCTCGGTGGCCGGATCGAGCACTGCGCGCAGCGCGGCGACCCGCGCGGCCACGTCGTCGGGCAGCAGGTAGCCGGCGGAGTCGGTGATGTACACGCAGTTGGCGCCGTAGCTCTCCATCAGCTTGCCCTGCCTGGCCAGGCCTTCGGGGCTGTTCATGTGCGCCATCATCAGGAAGCCGACGGTGTCCATGCCCAGCTGGCGGGCGATGCTGATGTGCTGCTCGGAGACGTCCGCCTCGGTGCAGTGGGTGGCCACGCGGATGGTGGACACGCCCAGCTCGTGGGCCATGCGCAGGTGGTCGACGGTACCGATGCCCGGCAGCAGCAGGGCGGAGACCCTGGCCTGCTTCATCAGCGGGATCACCGCCGACAGGTATTCCTCGTCGCTGTGCGCCGGGAAGCCGTAGTTCACCGAGCGCCCGCCGAGGCCGTCGCCATGGGTGACCTCGATCAGCGGCACGCCGGCGGCGTCCAGGCCGCTGGCGATGTCCTTCATCTGCTGCAGGCTGATCTGGTGGCGCTTGGGGTGCATGCCGTCGCGCAGGCACATGTCGTGGACGGTGATTTTCTTGCCGCGAAGATCCATGGTCGGCTCCTTAGGCGAGGGCGGGTTGCGGGGCGAGGGTCAGTTCGCCCTTGAGGATTTCCTCGGCGAACATCTCGGCGGTGCGCGCGGCGGCGGCGGTCATGATGTCGAGGTTGCCGGCGTACTTGGGCAGGTAGTCGCCCAGGCCCTCCACCTCCATGAAGATCGACACGCGGTTGCCGTCGAACACCGGGCCGTTGACCAGCTTGTAGCCCGGCACGTACTGCTGCACCTGCTCGATCATCGCCAGGATGGCGGCGGTGATCGCCTCGCGGTCCGGCTCCGACTCGGTCAGGCAGTGCACGGTGTCGCGCATGATCAGCGGCGGCTCGGCCGGGTTGATGACGATGATCGCCTTGCCCTGCTTGGCGCCGCCGACCTTCTCGATGGCGCCGGCGGTGGTGCGGGTGAATTCGTCGATGTTCTTGCGGGTGCCCGGGCCGACCGACTTGGAGGCGGCGGTGGCGACGATCTCGGCGTATTCCACCGGCTGCACGCTGGACACCGCCGCCACCAGCGGGATGGTGGCCTGGCCGCCGCAGGTGACCATGTTGACGTTCATCGCCCCGGCCTTGAGGTTGTGCCTGAGGTTGACCGGCGGCACGCAGTAGGGGCCGATGGCGGCCGGGGTCAGGTCGATCATCAGCACGCCCAGCTCATTCAGCTTGCGGCTGTTCTCGGCGTGCACGTAGGCGCTGGTGGCGTCGAAGGCGATCTGGATGTTGTCTTCCAGCACGTGCGGCAGCAGGCCGTTCACGCCCTCGGCGGTAGTCTTCAGGCCCATCTCGCGGGCGCGGGCCAGGCCCTCGGAGGTGGCGTCGATGCCGACCATCCACACTGGCTCCAGCACCGGGCTGCGCTTGAGCTTGTAGAGCAGGTCGGTGCCGATATTGCCCGGCCCGATCACGGCACATCTGATCTTCTTGGTCATGGTTTCGCTCTCGAAAAGGGGGACATCAGGGCACGAAGCGCAGCGAGGCTTCGCCCAGGCCGCTGAGGGAGAGGTGGATGCTGTCGCCGGCAGTCACCGGCACCAGCGGGGCGAGGGCGCCGGAGAGGATCACCTCGCCCTTGCGGAACGGGATGCCCAGCTCGCCCAGGGTGTTGGCCAGCCAGGCCACCGCCGCGCAGGGATGGCCCTGCACCGCGCTGCCCAGGCCGCTGCCGGCCGGTTGGCCGTTCTTGCTCATCTCCAGGCGCACGGCGGCGAGATCCAGGCTGCGCGGGTCGATGCGCTGCTCGCCGAGGGCGAACACGCCGCAGGAGGCGTTGTCGGCCACGGTGTCCTGGATGCGGATCTTCCACTCGTGGATGCGCGAGTCGACGATCTCGAAGCAGGGCACCACCCAGGCGCTGGCGGCCAGCACGTCCTCGGCGGTGATGCCGGGGCCGGTCAGGTCCTCGGCGAGGATGAAGGCGATCTCGCCCTCGGCGCGCGGCTGGATCAGGCGGTGCTCGGCGAGGCTGACATCGCTGCCGTCGGCCACCTGCATGCGGTCGGTGAGGAAGCCGAAGTCCGGCTGGTGGACGTTGAGCATGTCCTGCACGGCCTTGCTGGTGACGCCGATCTTCTTGCCGATCACCTTCTCGCCCTGGCGCTCGCGCTGGGCGAGGAAGCGCAGGGAGATGCGGTAGGCGTCGTCCAGGGTGATGTCCGGGTGGCGCTCGGTGAGCGGCGCCAGGGTGCGCCGGTCGCGCAGGGCGGCGAACAGCTCGTCGCCGAGGGTGTCGATCAGGGATTCGTTCATGCGATTGCCTTTTTGTAGGGGCGAATTCATTCGCCTTGCCGGGGCATGTGGGCGAATGAATTCGCCCCTACAGCGTCTTTCAGCCCGGCCAGACGCTGTTCTCGGCGCCGCCGTCGACCTCGAGGATCTTGCCGGTCACCCAGCGCGACGCCGGGCTGGCCAGGTACAGGGCGGCGCAGGCGATGTCCTCGACCTCGCCGAGGCTGCCCAGCGGGGTGCCGGTCTCCATCGCGATGCGCATCTCGGCGGGCATCACCCGCTGCAGGGCATCGGTGAGGATCGGCCCGGGGGCGATGCCGTTGACCCGCACCTGAGGGGCGAAGTCCTGGGCCAGCAGACGGGTCATCTGGGTCAGTGCTGCCTTGGCGGTGCCGTAGGCGCTGAACTGGCGCTGGGCGTAGCGCGCCGCGCCGGAGGTGATGTTGATGACGTTGCCGCCGCCGGCCTCGCGCATGTGCGGCACGCACAGCTGGGTGAGGTGGTAGGCCGAGGTGACGTTGAAGCGCAGGATCTCCTCCAGGCGCTCCGGGGTCAGCGTCAGCGGATCGTTGGGGCCGGCGCCGCCGGCGTTGTTGACCAGATGGGTGATGCGCCCGAACTGCTCGCGGGCGGCGGCGATGAGCGCCTCGCGCTGCGCGCTGTCGTTGACGTCGCAGGTCAGCGCCAGGGCGCGGCGGCCCAGGGCGCGGACCTCGTCGGCCACGCCCTGCACGTCGGCCAGGGTGCGCGCCGCGCAGACCACGTCGGCGCCGGCTTCGGCGTAGGCGAGGGCGATGGCGCGGCCGATGCCGCGGCCACCGCCGGTGATCACGGCGACGCTGCCGTCGAGGTTGAAGCGCTGCAGGATGTTCATGGCGTATCTCCTTGTCGTTGTTGTCGGTCCGGGAAAGGTTTCAGCGCGCCGCCCACAGGTCCGGCAGGCCCGGATCGGTGGCGGCCACCAGGCGCTTGAGCAGCACCTTGAGCGCCATCACGTCGCCGGGCTCCAGCTTGTCGGCGACCTCGCTCTCGACGGCCTTGGCCAGTGCGATCTCGTGCAGCGAGCGTTCGCGGCCGGCAGCGGTCAGCAGGTAGCGGCGCTCGCCTTCGCCGTCCTGCTCGCCGGCGATCAGGTCGCTGCGCTCCAGCTCGGCCAGCGTCTGTGCGCTCACCCGGTGGCCGGTGTAGGCGACGAAGGCGTTGAGCTCGTCGAGGGTCAGGTTGTCGCTGATGCACAGCACCGAGAGGATGAAGAACACGTGCTCGTCGAGGCTCTGCGCGGCCAGCAGGCGGCGCAGGCTGTCGAGCATCTGGTAGTGGGCGCGGCCGAGCAGGTAGCCGAGCAGGTCCTCGGTGTAGCTGCATTCCGGCGGCGGGGTGGCGCCCAGGCGCAGCTCGTGGCGCGGCTTGCGCGCGGCCAGCGCGTACTGGCCGCTCTGGAAGGCCAGCGGCGGCCGCTCGCTGCTGTCGAAGGCGAGCACCTCGCCGACGAAGATCACGTGGTCGCCGCCCTCGTACTGGAAGGCGGTGCGGCACTGGAAGCGCGCGGTGCAGCCGGGCAGCAGCGGCGCCGGGCCGATGCCGTCGTCCAGCTCGATGCCGGCGAACTTGTCGCTGCCCTGGGTGGCGAAGCGCCCCGAAAGCGGCTCCTGCTCGGCGGCCAGCACGTGCACGTTCCAGAAGCGGCTTTCGCTGAACGCCGGCAGGCTGCGTGCGCTCTTGGCCAGGCTCCACAGCACCAGCGGCGGATTGAGCGACACCGAGTTGAAGCTGTTGGCGGTGATGCCGACCGCCTCGCCCTCGGCGGTGCGGGTGGTGATGATGGTCACCCCGGTGGTGAAGGTGCCCAGGGCGGCACGGAAGGCCTGCGGGTCGAAGGTAGCCGGAGCGTTCATGCTCTGCCTCGCGGGTTCGGGGGATGGTGCACAGAGTATTCGCAGCGCAGGCGGGACGTGGCATCGTCTCTATGGACGAGGCGTCGGCAAGGCGGCCCTCGCCACTATCGCCGCAGGGCGCCGCACCGGCCGCCGCCGCAAGGATCGAGGAGGTTCGATGAGTTCCGTGATTACCACTGTCGAAGGGCTGGCCGCGCTGCTGGCTGCGCAGAAGACCGCCTTCATTGCCGAGGGCGCCGTCCCCGCAGGCGAACGGCGCCGGCGCATCCAGCAGGTGATCGACCTGCTGGTGGCCTGGCACAAGCCGCTGGCGAAGGCGATGGACGAGGACTTCGGCAATCGCCCGGCGGGCTTCTCGCTGATGAACGACGTGCTCGGCTCGCTGGCCTCGCTCAAGCACGCCCGCGACCATCTGGAGGAGTGGATGCAGCCGCAGGAGCGCCAGCCGTTCCCGCCCTATGATCAGCTCGGCGCCCGGGCGCGGGTGCTCTACCAGCCCAAGGGTTCGGTGGCCATCGTCGGCACCTGGAACGCGCCGCTGTTCACCCTGCTCAGCCCGCTGGCCTACGTGCTGGCCGCCGGCAACCGGGCGACCCTCAAGCCCTCGGAAATCGCCCCGCGCACCGCCGAGGTGCTGGCCGCCGCCTGCGCCGAGCACCTCGACCCGCAGGTGGTCGGCGTGGCCATGGGCGGCGCCGAGATGGCCGAGGCGGTGACCCGCCAGCCGTTCGACCACCTGGTGTTCACCGGCAGCACCGCCATCGGCAAGGCGGTGATGCGCAACGCCGCCGACAACCTGGTGCCGCTGACCCTGGAGCTGGGCGGCAAGTCGCCGACCATCGTCTCGCGCAGCGCCGACCTCGCCACCGCGGCCTTCCGCATCGCTGCCGCCAAGGCCAGCAACGGCGGCCAGCTGTGCGTCAACCCGGACCTGGTCTATGTGCCGCGCGAGCAGACCGAGGCGTTCCTCGCCGAGCTGCAGGGCGCCTACGCCAGCCTGTTCCCGCAGGTGCAGGGCAACCCGGACGTGGTGGCCGTGGTCAACCAGCGCCATCTGGCGCGGGTCGAGGGGCTGGTGGAGGACGCCGTGGCCGCCGGGGTACGCGTCGAGTCGCTGCCCGAGGCTCTGCCGGCCGATCCGGCCGATCGCCGCCGGCCGCTGCGCGTGGTGGTCGATCCGCCTGTGTCCTGCCGCATCCAGCAGGAGGAGATCTTCGGCCCGGCCATGGTCCTGCTGCCCTACGATTCCATCGACGCGGTGCTCGCCGACATCAATGCCCGGCCGCGGCCGCTGGCGCTGTACTGGTTCGGCACGGACGAGGCCGAGAAGCAGCGGGTGCTGGAGCACAGCCTGTCCGGCGGGGTGACCATCAACGACGCGATGATGCACGCCGCCATGCAGGACGCGCCGTTCGGCGGCATCGGCGCCTCCGGCATGGGCCACTACCACGGCCGCGAGGGCTTCCTCGAGTTCAGCCACGCGCGCACGGTGTTCGAGGCCGGCGCCTACGACCCGCGCCGCGAGTGGGGGCTGTTGCCGCCGTATGGCGAGCACTTCCTAGCCGCGATGGAGGCGCAGATCACCCCGTAGCCGGTAGGGTGGGAAACTGCCGGAGGCATTTCCCACCATTGGCGCGTAGATGCGAGGGCCAGTTTGCGGCTCTCGCGAGTGATTGCTGAGGTGGTGGTCTGGAGAGGTCGTGAATGTCCGGGGCGGTGAGTGGCTCGCGGCAGCAATCGGCCAGGAGCGGTCAATCCTCATCGCTGTCAAAATAGTCAGGACTCTTGCCTTGGGATAGCAGTTTGCACTCGCGTACGAATTGCTTCGCGGCTGATCCGTATGGCTCGGCGAAATCGCCTGCGGCCAATAGCGCCTCTGCCCGCTCAGCAAACGCGAGTACATCACCGTATGGTTCGAGGTTCTTTGGTGCCACGCGCAACTGATAGCGCCAGCCGTAGTCTCCAGCACCTTGCGTCCGCACCTCGGATGACTCAGCGGCAATCAATTTAAGGAATCCCTCGTCGCTTATTGCCCCCCTTTTCCACCAATTCGCGACCTCATCTGGATCCCCCCATTGCATCCATCCGTGCAGCAGTACAGCAAGCGAAGGATGATCTATGAAGCTCGCCTCTGCCGAGAGTTGAGTTACACGACGCACCCATGCAGATTTTAAAAAACTTATCTCATCCGCGCTTACGAGCGAGTTCCCCCCTGAGCTCGCGGACTCTTCAGCTTCCTCTGCTAGGGCGCGGAGAATATACTGGCTACATCTAACAGCATGCCCCTGGCTGATAGCATGCGCGAGTATTTGAGATCGCTGTGCAACATCCACCTTTTTTAATAAATGATAAATGATTCGACACGCCCGCGATTCATTGCCAAAGTCAAAGTCGCTACGCAGGCGGTCTGACTTAAGATTTAGTTTGTCGCCGATATCAAGAAGTCCCTCAATAACTGAGCTGGCGTTAACGGAGCTGATATCTTCTTCAACGTGATCCATGATGCGCTCTAAAAGAGCGCGAGCTTTAGAGACTCCATCCCCGCCTTTAATTTCTGCAGCCGACAGGAGTGCAGCAGAAAAGGCTGCTGGATCATGAGCTTCCAAAAGTAGCAAGTCCATATCGGAGCGGCTGATTGCTTCCGATGGAAGCGATAGCCTGAAGTACGCGGGGAAAATGTCAGGAGAGCAAACCCTCAAACTCCGCCGCCACATGCCGGATATTTCTTCACTGTAGTACGCGTTTGACCACACCGATTCTAGTCGTGGGAAGAGCCTCTCAAGCATCTCTTTGGTCGATGCGCGCAAATAATCGGGAACATCTTTCAGCCAGCCTTCGTGGAAAGCTGCTTCACGTGACCTCTCTTCATTTTCGAGATGACCGGTGTGCCCCACAAATTTTTCAGGCGCCATACGGATCGCGTCGTACACGCCAGGCAAAAAAACGCGAAGCGATTCAATAGCGATGAAATCAACAGGGTTCACCTCGCTGACAACAGCTGGATATGTAACGCTTAATGCATTAGTCAGTCGAACGACGTCTCGTGGAACCACGAAAAGAGGAGCAAGCCCTGAGTGGAAGATGTTGGTCCAATGCATGCTGTCGAAACGACCGTCAGGTGTTTGCGACATAACAGCGTCTAGCCTTTTGAACAGCGCTTGACGTAGGACCGTACGATCAACTCGCGGCAACTCAAATGGAACCTGAATGATCTTTTCTAGGTAGCGCTCACCAGGCAATCCAGTTTGTTCGCTTATCGCCCTGGCAGCTACTTCGCGGTCAAAAGCCAGCAGGTACGTTACAAATGGGAAGTTGGCTAGCGCCTTGATTACCGTGAAGAGCTGCCGAACCTCTTCAGGAGCTAAGCGATCAATGTCATCGATAACTACTAAGATCCGTTTCTTTTGCTCAAGCAATAGCCTCGACAATATATCCTTAAGCGCGGGGACATCCTTGGGCTTACGGCCTGCCATGTTAGAGCCGCTTCGTAGGATACCGCCAAGCCAACCCTGGCCAGTGACTGCGCCGACCACGTCACCCACTCCACCCAGCGCCTCTGAGAACTCAGACAGCTTGTCACCGAAGGCGCGAAACTTTTCGTGCTTCTGAGGAAGCACTGCTTGGAGCTGGCCCAGGAATGCTTTGGCCAGATGCTCCTGGCCGGAAAACCACCAAGGGTTGAATGGCACTATGACTGGGCGGTCCTGCTCTGGACATATTTCAAGCTCATGCTGCACATAAGCCAGTACTGTGGATTTTCCAGCCCCCCACGGGCCGTATAAAGCCAACACAATACCATCGCTGTGTTGATAGCTCTTGATAGCATTGGCTAGCGTTCGAGCGAATGGGGCATGACCAAACAGGTCCTGAGATGGGTCGATGGATGGCTGATCAGCTAAAAGCATCGAATAATACTCCGTCATCGTTCAGATGGATGTCTAGCCTTGATATTTGGATGTGGCAGGTGCAGTGTGAAATAGTATTAACCCACCCATAACACTATTTTTTACCACACTTTCTCGAATGGGTTGCATTGTAGCTGACGTAGCTAGCGGATAATGTTCGCTCCTGGCTGGTTTCAGTCAGTCGCCATCGGGCGCGGGGGAAGGCGAACTTCGACAGCATCCGGCAAGCCAGGAGGAATTTATTCGCAGCCAAAGCCCCCCGGCAGCGATGCCGCCGGGGACTTGCTGGTTTTTTGATCGTTCCCACGCTCCCGCGTGGGAACGCAGCCCTCGACGCTCAGCGTCCTCCCGAGGCTGCGCACAACCGCAGACCCTTAGCGACGCGGAGCGTCGCCAGCCAGGCTCCCACGCGGAGCGTGGGAGCCATCAGCCGCGGTGAAGCCCGGCCCCCGCGCCATGCGTTCCGAACCCGTCAGCGACTCAACTCATACGCACACATGTTGACCGTCGTGGCCAGGTTCAGCGATTCGATGCTGCCGCAGCCGGCGATCGTGAAGGGCTGGGCATGCAGGGCGAGCAGCTGCTCGCGGGGCACGCCGCGGGCTTCGTTGCCGAACAGGTAGCAGTCGAAGTCCCTGAAGCTGGCCGTCTGCACGCGTTCGCCCTGCATGTCCAGGCAGGCGATCCGGGCGAAGCGCGTGCGCAGCGAATCCAGCTCGACATCCAGTTCGAGCGGCGTATGGAAGATGGCGCCCATGCTGGCGCGCACCACCTTGGGGTTGTACGGATCGACGCTGCCCGGGCTGAGCAGGCAGCGGAAGCCGCCGAACCAGGCCAGGGTGCGCAGGATGGTGCCGAGGTTGCCCGGATCCTGGATTTCATGCAGGTAGATGGCGCGCTCGTTCGCTGCGGAAGCAGCAAGTGGCGCGGCGGTCTCCGGCATCGGCACCACGGCAAGAATGCCCTGCGGGGTCTTGGTGTCGGCGATCTGCGCCATCTGGCGCTCGCTGATCAGGTGAGTCTTGAACGGGCTTTGCCAGTGCTCGTAGGCGCCGGTCACGTACAGCTGGCTGCGCAGCAGCCGCGGGTCGTGGACCGCGGCTTTCTGCAGCTCCAGCAGCAGGTGCTCGCCCTCCACAAGAAAATGACCGAACTCGGCCCGGTACTTTTTCTGGTGCAGTTTCTTGATGTCGTCGAGTTTCATCGAGGCTCGCTCAGTGGCTCTGCGCGGCGGTCGGTTCGAGTCCGGCCAGCATCGACCTGGCCACCGCTTCGGCGACCTTGATGCCATCCACGCCCGCCGACAGGATGCCGCCGGCATAGCCGGCACCCTCGCCGGCCGGGAACAGGCCGCGCAGGTTGAGGCTTTGCAGGGTCTCCGGGTCGCGGGTGATGCGCACCGGCGACGAGGTGCGGGTTTCGATGCCGGTGAGCACGGCGTCGTTGCGGTCGAAGCCGCGGATCTGCTTGCCGAAGACCGGCAGCGCCTCGCGGATGGCCTCGATCGCATAGTCCGGCAGCGAGGGCGCCAGATCGCCCAGGCGCACGCCGGGCTTGTAGGACGGCTCGACCTCGCCGAACTCGCTCGACGGCACGCCGCGGATGAAGTCGCCGACCAGTTGCGCGGGCGCGCAGTAGTCGCGGCCGCCCAGCTCATAGGCGCGCGACTCCAGACGCTCCTGGAACTCCACGCCGGCCAGCGGGCCGCCGGGGAAATCCTGCTCCGGGTTGATGCCGACGACGATGCCGGCATTGGCGTTGCGCTCGTTGCGCGAGTACTGGCTCATGCCGTTGGTCACCACGCGCTCCGGCTCGGAGGTGGCGGCCACCACGGTGCCGCCGGGGCACATGCAGAAGCTGTACACCGCGCGGCCATTCTTGGCCTGGTGCACCAGCTTGTAGTCGGCGGCGCCCAGCTCCGGATGGCCGGCGTATTTGCCCAGGCGCGCCTGGTCGATCATCGATTGCGGGTGCTCGATACGGAAGCCCACGGCAAACGGCTTGGCCTCGAGGAATACGCCCTGGCGGTGCAGCATGCGGAAGGTGTCGCGCGAGCTGTGGCCCAGCGCCAGCACCACATGGCGGCTGCGCAGGGTTTCGCCGCTCTCCAGCACCACGCCCTCGAGCTGGCCGTCGTCGATCAGCAGGTCGGTCACCTTGCTTTCGAAGCGCACCTCGCCACCCAGGGCGATGATCTCCTCGCGCATGGTGGAGACCACGCCGGTGAGGCGGAAGGTGCCGATGTGCGGCTTGCTCACGTACATGATCTCGTCCGGCGCACCGGCGCGGACGAACTCGTGCATCACCTTGCGGCCGTAGAACTTGGGGTCCTTGATCTGGCTGTAGAGCTTGCCGTCGGAGAACAGGCCGGCACCGCCCTCGCCGAACTGCACGTTGGATTCCGGGGTCAGGGTCTTCTTGCGCCACAGCGCCCAGGTATCCTTGGTGCGCCGCCGCACGTCCTTGCCGCGCTCCAGCACGATCGGCTTGAAGCCCATCTGCGCCAGCAGCAGGGCGGCGAACAGGCCGCAGGGACCGAAACCCACCACCAGCGGCCGCTCGCTCAGCTCGGCCGGTGCCTGGGCTACCGGGTGGTAGCTGGTGTCCGGGGCCGGACGGATGTTCTTGTCATCGGCCAGGCGCGCCAGGATCGACGCCTCGTCGCGGGCTTCCAGGTCGATGATGTAGATGAACAGGATGACGCTGTTCTTCTTGCGCGCATCGTAGCTGCGCTTGAACACGCTGAAGTTCAGCAGGTCGGCGTCGCGGATATTCAGGCGCTTGACGATGGCCGCGCGCAGCTCCTCGGGGGAGTGGTCGAGGGGCAGGGACAGTTCGTTGATGCGAATCATGGGGTAATCCTGGCCGGTGTCTCCGGCAAAGGAAGCAACTGGGGGAGGGGAAAGGCGCGAATTGTAGCTGCTGGCGCCCGCCCCTGTCAGGGGCGGTGCCGCGCCAAGCCCTATCGGCGTATACTTGCCGCCATTTTGCGGCCCCATGCCTCATGCGCTGGCCCGCTTCTCACCTGATTTCCGTGGTTGGCTCCATCATGAAACGCTCCAAAAGCAGCAGCCGCTGGCTGAAAGAACACGTCAACGATCCCTACGTCAAACAGGCGCAGAAGGACGGCTATCGCTCGCGCGCCGCCTACAAGCTGCTCGAGCTGATCGAGAAGGACAAGCTGATCCGCCCCGGCATGCTGGTCATGGATCTGGGCTCGGCGCCCGGTGGCTGGTCGCAGGTGGCGGGCCGTCTGGTGGGCGACAAGGGACGGGTGCTGGCCAGCGACATCCTGCCGATGGACTCGCTGGAAAACGTCGACTTCATCCAGGGCGACTTCACCGACGACAAGGTGTTCCAGCAGATCCTCGACAAGCTCGATGGCCGGCAGCCCGACCTGATCATCTCCGACATCGCCCCCAACATCAGCGGGGTTGCCGCCGCCGATCAGGCTTCCTCGATGTACCTGGTCGAGCTGGTCCTCGACATGGTTCGGCAAGTGCTCAAGCCGGGCGGCAACTTTGCGGTCAAGGTGTTCCAGGGCGAAGGCTCGGACGAGTTCCTGAAGGATGTCCGCACCTCGTTCGAAAAGGTCGTGGTGCGCAAGCCCGATGCCTCGCGCTCCCGCTCGAGCGAGGTGTATTTCGTGGCCAAGGGCTTCAAAGGCTAAGCCAGCCACGTCACGCCGCTTCCGACTCCCCATCCCACGCCCTCCAAGGCCCGGCCCAGCGCCGGGCCTTTTGCTGTCCGCCGTCTGCATGCTTCTGCCTAGTCCGGTTTGACGATGAGCGCAGCCGGGCCGCGCCCGATGATCGAAGCCATGAGCAGATTCGCTCGATGAGATCGACGGAGGAGTTGGCGATGCATGTCATGCGAGAGAAAACCGCGGTAGAGATCGAGCTGATCGCTCGCGCCCGCCGCCTGGTGCCCGCCCTGCGCGAGCGGGCCGAGCGGGCCGACCGCGAGGGCAAGGTGCCCGACGAGACCATCCGCGAGATGCAGGAGGCCGGCCTGTTCCGCGCCCTGCAGCCCAAGCAGTGGGACGGCTACGAGGTCGACCCGCGCACCTTCTTCGAGATCCAGATGACCCTCGCCGAAGGCTGCATGTCCACCGCCTGGATCTACGGCGTGATGGGCGTGCACCCCTGGCAGCTGGCCCGCTACCCGGTCGAGGCCCAGCAGGACGTGTGGGGCGAAGACACCAGCACGCTGATCTCCTCCACCTACATGCCGGTGGCCAGGGTCACCCCGGTGGAAGGCGGCTACCGCATCAGCGGGCGCTGGGGCTTCTCCAGCGGCAGCGAGCACTGCCAGTGGTGCCTGCTCGGCGGCGTCCTGCCGGCCGATGGCGACCTGCCGGTCGAGCACGGCACCTTCCTGGTGCCGCGCAGCGACTACCGCATCGAGAAGAACTGGGACGTGCTCGGCCTGCGCGGCACCGGCAGCCACGACATCGTGATCGAGGACGCCTTCGTCCCCGCCCACCGCGTGCAGCGCACCAACAACGCCAGCCTGGCGGCCACCCCGGGCCGCGAGGTCAACACCAACCCGATCTACGCGCTGCCCTTCGCCCAGGTGTTCACCCGCGCGGTGTCCAGCTCGTGCCTCGGCGCCCTGCAGGGTGCGATCAACGAGTTCCGCGACAACGCCGCCCGCCACATCGGCAAGCACGGCGCCAAGACCGCCGAGGACCCGGTGGCGCAGGCCGCGGTGGCCGAGGCGATCACCACCGTCGATGCCTTCAAGCTGGTGCTCGAGCGCAACTTCGCGCACATGCTGGCGCTGGCCGAGAAGGGCGAGATTCCCGACACCGAGACCCGCCTGCTGTACCGCTACCAGTCCGCCCAGGTCACCAATATCTGTGCCGAGCGGGTCAGCGACCTGCTGCGCTCGATGGCCGCCTCCGGCCTGTACAACACCAACCCGGTGGCGCGCACCTTCCGCGACCTGCACCAGGCGCGCGGGCACATCTCCAACAACGTGGCCGCCTACGGCCGCAGCTACGGCGCGGTGCAGCTCGGCCTGCCCAACCCCGATCCGTACGTCTGAATTCGGCTCGACCACCACGGCAAAGGACACGAAAACAATGACAACACAGGTTCGGCCCCAATCCGCCTACGACGTGATCGTCGTCGGCTCCGGCGCAGGCGCCATGTCGGCGGCGGTGGTCGCTGCCGACCAGGGCCTCTCGGTGCTGGTCGTCGAGAAGAGCGACAAGTACGGCGGCACCTCGGCGATCTCCGGCGGCGGCATCTGGATCCCCAACAACCACTACTTCGCCGAGAAGGGTGGCAAGGACAGCTACGACAAGGCGCTGACCTACCTGAAGGCCTCCACCGAGGGCAAGATCGACGAGGAGCGCCTGCGCGCCTACCTCGAGTACGCGCCGCGGATGATCCACTACCTCGAGACCCGTAGCCGCGTGCGCTACGCGGTGGCCGAGAAGTACCCGGACTACTACCAGCACCTGCCCGGCTCGCTGCCCGGCGGGCGCAGCCTCGACCCCGAGCTGTTCGACACCAGCCTGCTCGGCGACGAATACGAGCACATGCGCAAGCCGTCGCCGACCACCCTGCTGATGGGCTGTATCGCCTGGACCGCGCGCCACGCGCACAAGGCGATGTCCCGCGAGTTCGGCTGGCGGCTGATGATTCTCGGCCTGATCGCCCGCTACAAGCTCGACTTCAAGTGGCGGCGCAAGACCAAGATGGACCGCCGCGCCGCCCTCGGCGCCTCGCTGATCGCCGCGCTGCGCCGTTCGCTGATGGACCGCGACGTGCCGCTGTGGCTGAACACCGACTTCCGTGAGCTGGTGGTGGAGAACGGCCGGGTCACCGGCATCCAGGTGGTGCGCGAAGGCCAGAAGATGACCCTGCAGGCGCGTCGCGGGGTGATCTTCGGCTGCGGCGGCTTCGAACAGAACCAGGCGCTGCGCGAGAAGTACCTGCCGCAGCCGACCCGCGTCGACTGGAGCGCCACTCCGCCGGGCAACAACACCGGCGCCGCGCTGGAGGCCGCGCAGGCCATCGGCGCCGCCACCGAGCTGATGGACTGGGCCTGGTGGGCACCGACCATCAAGGTGCCGGGTGAAGAGAAGCCGCGCGGCATCTTCGCCGAGCGCGCCTTCCCCGGCGCCATCGTGGTCAACGGCCTGGGCAAGCGCTTCGTCAACGAGGCGGCGCCGTACCTGGAGTTCGTCGACGCCATGTACAAGGAGCACCAGAAGGACGCCAAGAGCATCCCGGCCTGGGTGATCTTCGACGCCCACTACCGCTTCAACTACGCCATGGGCCCGCTGATGCCGGCCCAGGTGTCGCCGGACAGCCGCCTGCGCAAGGAGTGGCTGAACACCGTGTACTGGAAGGCCGACAGCCTCGACGGCCTGGCCCGGCAGATCGGCGTCGACCCGGCCGGCCTGGATGCCACCGTCAAGCGCGTCAACGAGTTCGCCCGCACCGGCGTCGACGCCGACTTCGCCCGCGGCGGCAACGTGTTCGACCGCTACTACGGCGACAGCAACGTCAAGCCCAACCCGTGCCTGGCGCCGATCGCCAAGGGGCCGTTCTACGCCATGCGCCTGGATGCCGGCGACATCGGCACCAAGGGCGGCCTGCTGACCAACGCCAACGCCCAGGTGCTGCACGAGAACGGCCAGCCGATCCCCGGCCTGTACGCCATCGGCAACACCTCGGCCTCGGTGATGGGCACCAGCTACCCGGGCGCCGGCGGCACCCTCGGCCCGGCGATGACCTTCGGCTACATCGCCGCCCGGCACATCGCCGCCAGCGCCTGAGGAGAGCGGTCATGAAGCACGATGCGATTTCCACCTGCACCGACATCCAGCTGCCGCTGCAGGTGGCCGATGCCAGCAGCCTGCAGTGGGACGATCAGTGCGACGTGCTGGTGATCGGCTGGGGCGCGGCCGGCGCCTGCGCGGCGCTGGAGGCCCGCGCCCGGGGCGCCGACGTGCTGGTCGCCGACCGCTTCACCGGCGGCGGCGCCAGCGCCAAGAGCGGCGGGGTGGTGTATGCGGGCGGTGGCACTCGCCAGCAGCGCGACGCCGGCTACGCCGACAGCCCCGAGGCGATGTTCGACTACCTCAGGCACGAGACCCAGGGCGTGATCGGCGACGCCACCCTGCGCCGCTTCTGCGAGTCCAGCGCGGCCAACCTGGCGTGGCTGGAAGGCCACGGCGCCCGCTACGCGCACAGCATGCCGCCGGGTGGCGGCAAGACCTCCTATCCGCCGGATGGCTACTTCCTCTACTACTCGGGCAACGAGATGGTGCCCTCGCACCGTGGCCAGCATCCGCCGGCGCCGCGCGGGCACCGTACCGTGGGCAAGGGCCAGTGCGGCGCGGTGCTCTACGGCCACCTGCAGCGCGCCTGCCTGAAGGCCGGCGTGCGGCCGCAGACGCAGTCCGCCGCGCGCCGCCTGGTGCTGGACGCCCGGGGCCGGGTGATCGGCGCCGAGCTGTGGTGCCTGCCGGCCGGCAGTGCGGCGGCCAGGGAGCACGCCAGGCTGGCCGCTCGCGCCGAACGACTGCAGAACTTCGCCCCGAGCTACTGCGACGGCCTGCGCCGCAAGCTGGCGCGGATCGAGCAGCAGCACGCCAAGCCGCGCCTGGTGCAGGCCCGCCGCGGGGTGATCCTCAGTACCGGCGGCTTCATCTTCAACCGGGCGATGATCGGCGAACACGCGCCCAAGTACCGGCGCAACTTCAAGGTCGGCGCCACCGGCTGCGACGGCAGCGGCCTGCGCCTGGGCCTCTCCGCCGGGGCGGCCAGCGACCGCCTGCAGCAGGTCTCGCCGTGGCGCTTCATCAACCCGCCGCTGTGCTGGCCGAAGGGCATCGTGGTCAACACGGCTGGCCAGCGCTTCGTCAACGAGGAAGTCTACGGCGGCACCCTCGGCTATCCGCTGTGCGAGGAGCAGGGCGGCAAGGCCTGGCTGGTGCTCGACGCCCGCCTGCGTCGCCAGGCCATCAAACAGGCGCTGTTCGGCGGCTATTGGTGGTTCCAGAGCGTGCCGGCGCTGGCGCTGATGCTGCTCAAGGTGCGCAAGGGCCGCACCGCCCGCGAGCTGGCGGGCGTCACCGGCATGCAGCCGGCGCTGCTCGAGGAATCCTTGCGCGCCTACAACGCCGCCGCCCGCGGCACAGCGCCGGACCCGGTCGGCAAGTCGGAAAGCAGTCGCCAGGTGCTCGACCAGGGGCCGTTCTACGCCTGCGACATCTCGGTGGGCAACCCGATCTTCCCGCTCGGTGCGCTGACCCTCGGCGGCCTCAAGGTCGACGAGGACAACGGCGCGGTGCTCGACGGCCAGGGCCAGGCCATTCCCGGCCTGTATGCCGCCGGGCGCACCGCCATCGGCATTCCCTCGCACCTCTACATCAGCGGCCTGTCGCTGGCCGACTGCGTGTTCTCCGGCCGCCGCGCCGGCGAAGCGGCGGCCCAGGCGAACCACACCACGACCACCCGGGCAGCGCCAGCCGGCGCGCCCGCCTGAACGAGGAGACGAACATGACAGGACGGGTACAGGACAAGATCGCCCTGGTCACCGGCGGCGCCAGCGGCATCGGCCGCGCCATCGTGCAGGCGCTGGTGGGCGAGGGCGCCCGGGTGCTGATCAGCGACCTCAACGCCGACGCCGGGCAGGCGCTGGCCGACGAGCTGGGCCATGCGGCCAGCTTCGTCCGCCACGACGCCGCCAGCGAGGCCGACTGGAACGCGGTCGCCGAACTGATCCGCGAGCGCTACGGCCGCCTCGACGTGCTGGTCAACAACGCCGGCATCCTGCTCAAGGGCAGCATCGAGGAGAGCAGCCTCGCCGACTGGCACAGGCTGCTGCGGGTCAACGCCGACAGCGCCTTCCTCGGCTGCCGCATGGCCGTCGCGCTGATGAAGGACAGCGGCGGCGGTTCGATCATCAACGTCTCGTCCATCGCCGCCCTGGCCGGACGCGACGACTACGCCGCCTACGGCGCCTCCAAGGGCGCGGTGGCCGCCCTCAACCGCGCGGTGGCGGCGCACTGCCGCCGGCAGAAGTACCGCATCCGCTGCAACTCGCTGCACCCCGACGGCGTGCTGACGCCGATGACCGTCGCCAGCTACCCGCCGGGCATCGACCCGGCGAAGTTCACCATCGACAGCGACCCGATGAACCGCATGTGCCTGCCCGAGGACGTCGCTTCCGCCGCCCTGTACCTGGCCAGCGACGAGTCGCGCGCCATCAACGGCATGGAACTGCGCATCGACAGCGGCCAGTTCGTCATGAGTATCTGAGCATGAACAGTCCCGAATACATCTCCCTGCGCGTGGCGCAGGTCATCGAGGAAACCGCCGACGCCCGCTCGCTGGTGTTCGAGGTGCCGGCCGCGCTGGCCGAGCAATTCAAGTACAAGCCGGGGCAGTTCCTCACCCTGCGCATCCCCTTTGAGGGCAGCTGGCTGCCGCGCTGCTACTCGCTGTCCAGCACGCCGCTATTCGACGAACCGCTGCGCGTCACCGTCAAGCGCGTGCGCGACGGCCGCGCCTCCAACTGGCTGTGCGACGTGCCCAAGGCCGGCGACGCCATCGAGGTGATGGCGCCGGCCGGGGTGTTCGTGCCGCGCAGCCTGGACGGCGACTTCCTGCTGTTCGGCGGCGGCAGCGGGGTCACCCCGGTGCTGTCGATCCTCCGTTCGGTGCTGCATGCCGGCTCCGGCCGCGTGCTGCTGATCTACGCCAACCGCGACGAGGCCTCGGTGATCTTCCGCGACGAGCTGAAGGCGCTGGCGAGCGCCCACCCGAGCCGCCTGCAGGTGATCCACTGGCTGGACTCGGTGCAGGGCATCCCCGCCGTCGAGCAGCTCGCCGAACTGGCGCGGCCGTTCAGGCAGGCCGAGGCCTTCATCTGCGGCCCCGGACCGTTCATGGACGCCGCGGTCGCTGCGCTGCACAGCCTCGACGTGCCCAACGCCAAGGTCCACGTCGAGCGCTTCGTCTCGCTGCCCGGCGAGGGCGAGCAGGGCGAGGCGGTGGTCAGCGAGGCGGCGGTGGCCGCGCGCCTGGAGGTCAGCCTCGACGGCGCCGAGCACGCCCTCGACTGCGAACCCGGCGAGACCCTGCTCGACGCCATGCGCCGCGCCGGCGTGCGCGCGCCGCACTCCTGCCTGGTCGGCGCCTGCGCCTCATGCATGTGCACGGTGGAGCAGGGCGAGGTCGAGCTGCTGCGCAACGAGGCCCTCGACCAGCAGGAACTGAACGAAGGCTGGACCCTGGCCTGCCAGGCCGTGGCCACCAGCGCGCACGTGCGCGTGCGCTTCCCCGACTGAGATACGGATGGCCGAGATGACCGATATTCCGCTGACCACCCCGGCCGCCGAGGGCGTGCCGCCGACCATTCCCGCACTGGTGTTCGCGAGCGCGCGCCGCCACGCCGGGCGCTGCGCCCTGGCCGACGGCGAGGTGCGCATCGACTACGCCGAGCTGCCCGAGCGGGTGCTCGCAGTGAGCCGCGCGCTGATCGCCGCGGGCATCCAGCCCGGCGACCGCGTCGCCGTGTGGGGGCCGAACCGCCACGACTGGATCCTCGCCGCGCTGGGCATCCACTGCGCCGGCGGCGTGCTGGTGCCGATCAACACGCGCATGAAGGGCAACGAGGCCGCCGACATCCTCGAACGCAGCGGCACCCGCCTGCTGTTCTGCGTCGGCCAGTTCCTCGGCATCGACTACCCGGCGATGCTCGAACCCCACCGCCCGGCCAGTCTCGAGCGCGTGGTGGTGCTGCCCTGCGAGGCGCCCTCGGATCATGGCGACCTGAGCTGGCAGGGCTTTCTTGCCGCCGGCGAGGTGGTCGACATGGACGAGGCCCAGGCGCGCGCCCTGACCGTGCGCCCGGACGACCTGTCCGACCTGCTGTTCACCTCCGGCACCACCGGCAAGCCCAAGGGCGTGATGAGCGCCCACGGCCAGAACCTGCGCGCCTTCGCCGAATACGTGCAGGTCATCGGCCTGCGCCCCGGAGACCGCTACCTGATCGTCAACCCGTTCTTCCACGCCTTCGGCTACAAGGCCGGCTGGCTGACCTGCCTGCTCGGCGGCGCGACCATCCTGCCGCACCCGGTGTTCGACGCCGAGGCGGTGTTCCAGCGCATCGAGCGCGACCGCATCACCGTGCTGCCCGGCCCGCCGACCCTGTACCTGTCGATGCTCGCCCACCCGAAGCTGGCCGAGTCCGACCTGTCCAGCCTGCGCATCGCCGTCACCGGCGCTGCGACCATCCCGCCGGTGCTGGTCGAGCGCATGCGCCGCGAGCTGGGCTTCGCGGTGGTCACCACCGCCTACGGCCTCACCGAGTGTGGCGGCCTGGCGACCATCTGCGACCCGGCCGACGACGCCGAGACCGTGGCCACCACCTGCGGCCGCGCGCTGCCCGGCACCGAGGTGCGCATCGTCGACGGCGATAACCGTGCGCTGCCGGCGGGCGAGGCGGGCGAGGTGTGCCTGCGCGGCTTCCACGTCATGCAGGGCTACTTCGAGAACCCGCAGGCCACCGCCGAGACCATCGACGCGGATGGCTGGCTGCACACCGGCGACGTCGGCACCCTGGATGCGCGCGGCTACCTGCGCATCACCGATCGCCTCAAGGACATGTTCATCGTCGGCGGCTTCAACTGCTATCCGGCGGAGATCGAGGCCGGCCTGCTCGAACACCCGGCCATCGCCCAGGTCGCGGTGATCGGCGTGCCCGACGAGCGCATGGGCGAGGTCGGCTGCGCCTGCGTGGTGCTGCGCCCAGGGCAAGAGCTCGACGAACCCGGGCTGATCTCCTGGTCGCGCCAGCGCATGGCCAACTACAAGGTGCCGCGCCTGGTGCGCTTCTTCGAGGCGCTGCCGGTGAATGCGTCGAACAAGGTGGTGAAGGGGGAATTGAGAGGAGTGGTTGCCGGCTAATGGCCTGCCTGTAGCCGGTGGAATAGCCACCGGCTACAGGCAAACGACAGTCGCGCAACGCTGCATTTGGCGCAATTCAACGATGTTGTATGCGAACCCCAGCACCGCGATGGCGAGCAGGATCATCGCCGAGACGAGCGATATCGTCCTGTGGTACCGCTTTGAAACGACCCTGCCTAGGAAAAAGATGTAAGCCCCGAGAACCAGCAGATCCACGGCAATCCAGATCGCCGAGAGCAGGATCATGCTGCGTTCGACCGAATCGGTCACCCCGATGAACTGTGGGAAGAAGGACACGAAAAAGATAATGTCCTTGGGGTTGGAGATCCCGATCAAGAGACCGGAAAGGAATCCATCACGTGTGGTTCTCCGGCCGCCTTCTTCGAGGATCGCGCAGGCCGCCAGCCATCCGATATAAAGGCAGCCGGCAAGGCTCACCAGGAGCAATGTCTTCTGGCTCAGGGCCGGCGTTTTTCAAGGTAGTTGTCGCGTCGACCGTGTTTTCAGGCCGCCTGTTTCAGCGGCTGTTGCTCTTGCTCCCGCTCGGGGTTGAGTGACACCGCCCCGACTACGAAGCACTGCTGCCGTGGAACTGCACGCCAGCGACGACAATGTAATGCACCAACTTCATCGTCGGCAGATGGGGTTTATGGAGCGCTTACCAAGAGCCCGGCATCGCTCCCCTGGACTGCACCGTTGGCGATGCTCGCAGATGCCTGCTCAGGTCGCCGGTCAGGTCCAGCCGGTATTCCCGTGCGCTGAAACACCATTGCCCGTCGAGGCGCGCGAAGCGATCCAGGTAGCGGCCGCTGGCGATGGCCTGCAGCGCCATCTGCTCGGTCGCCTGGAACACCGTGTAGCAGGAGCGCGCGGTCGCCGTGCCCGCTGCCTCGTCGATCTCGAGTATGGGGTTGGAAATCAGGTGACGCGTGCGCGGGGTGCCGCAGGGATAGAGGACGATGATCCGCCGCCACAGGGCGAGCAGGCCGGCGTGGTCCAGCGTGCCGTTGCCGCCAGCCTCGATGCGCGCATGGCGGAACAGCGCGGCGGCCTCCTCGAGGTGTCCAGCGTCGATGGCTTCGGCGTAGCGGTGCAGCAGGTTGGTGATGGCGAGGGCCGAGTCGGTCATCGCAAAGATCCCCCGAGAAAATGAAGGATGGACGCTGCGGGGAGTTCCCGCAGCGTCCGCAGGCTCAGACCGCGCAGCCGGCGCGCAGGCCGGAGGCCATGGCGCCCTCTATGTAGCCCAGCTCGTTGCTGTCGCCCAGGCGGGTGACGGCGAAGCCATCGGCTTCCAGCGTGCGCGCCAGGCTGTCGTCCGGCTCGGCGCCGGTGGCCAGCACCACCGAATCGGCGGCCACCTCGACGCTGCCGCCGTCGGCATTGCGATAGGCGACCTTGCTGCGGCCGATGGACTGGACCTCGACGCCGGTGAGCAGTTGCGCCTGGTGCTCCTGCAGGCCGTGCAGCACCCGCCAGCGGCGCACGATGGCCAGTTCGCGGCCGAGGCTCGGGCCGCTCTCCAGCACGCAGACCTCGCGTCCGCGCTCGATGAGGAACTCGGCCAGCTCCAGGCCGACCAGGCCGCCGCCGACGATCACCACGCGCTTGCCCAGCGGCATCCACACGTGGGAGAGCTTCTGCATGGCGGAGGTCGAGTCGGTGACGCCGACCAGGCTGCCGGCCTTCATCATCGCCCGCTGGGTCAGCGACAGTTTGCGCCTGGCGATCTCCTCGGCGCGGTCGCCGGTGAGCAGGCGGCGCAGCTCGTCGCCACTCCACACGTGGTCCTGTTCGGCGCCGGGGATGGCCGGCGCGGCGCGCCGTGCGCCAGTGGCGACCAGCACCGTCTCGGCGCCCAGCTCGCGCAGCAGCTGCGGGGTGGCTTCGCTGTTGTAGCGCACCTCGATCGGCAGGTTGCGCACCTGCTCCACCAGATGGTCGAGCAGGCGGCCGTTCTCGGCGTAGGCGAGGGCGGCGAAGAACAGCGTGCCGCCCAGGCGGTCGCTGCGCTCCAGCAGGGTGACGCGGTGACCGCGCAGCGCGGCGACGCGCGCCGCCTCCATGCCGGCCGGGCCGCCGCCGACCACCACCACGTGGCGCGGGGTGGCGGTCGGGACGATGACCAGCTCGGCCTCGTGGCCGGTGCGCGGATTGACCGCGCACTTGACCCGCTGGTTGATGAAGATCTGGCTGACGCAGACGTAGCAGTAGATGCACGGGCGCACGTCCTGCGGCCGGCCGGCGATCAGCTTGTTGGGCAGTTCGGGGTCGGCCAGCAGCTTGCGCGCCATGGCGACGAAGTCGTACTGGCCGCGGGCGATGCCCTGGTCGCCGACCTCGGGCTCGACGCGGCCGACGGCGATCACCGGGATGCCGACTTCCTTCCTGATCGCCGTCGCCCACTCCAGGAAGCCGCCCGGCTGCTGGACCAGCGGCGCCTCGGTGAAGGCCACGCCCTCGGTGACCGCGGCGTAGGCCGACACGCTGACGGCGTCGGCGCCGGCCGCCTCGGCCATCACTGCCACGGTCTTGGCGTCCTCCAGGGTGATGCCGCCGGGGGTGCGCAGCTCGTAGGCGTCCAGGCGCAGCCACACCGGGAAGTCGGCGCCGACCCGTGCGCGTACCGCGGCCAGCACCTCCATGAGCAGGCGCGCGCGGTTCTCCAGCGGGCCGCCGTATTCGTCGTCGCGCTTGTTGAAGTAGGCGGAGAGGAAGCCGGCGATGATGTAGTTGTGCGCGGCGTGGATCTCCACGCCGTCGAAGCCGGCACGCTTGGCGCGCTCGGCGGCGGCAGCGAACCACTCGACCATCTGCGCGATGTCTGCCTTGTCCATCACGCGGATCGCGGCGCCGCCTTCGCGGCGCTTGCTGGAGCTGACAAAGGTGCCCAGCTCCTCGCGGGTCAGCGCCGCCATCATGTTGGTGTTGAGCGCCGGCGGGATCGACGGCACCCAGATCGGCCGGCCCTCGGCCATGTCGCGCACGGCGACCTTGCCGGCGTGCTGCAGCTGCATGGCGATCTTGGCGCCGTGCTTGTGCACGCGAGCGGCCAGGGCGGACAGGCCGGGCAGGAAGTCGTCGCTGGATACGCCGACCTGGTAGGGCTCGGCGGTGCCTTGCGGATAGGCGATGGAGCACACGCCCATGATCAACAGGCCCGCGCCGCCGGCGGCGCGCGCCTCGTAGTAGGCCTGGATGCGCTCGCCGCAGTGGCCGTCGGCCTCGGCGAAGTTGGAGCCCATCGGCGCCATGACGATGCGGTTGCGCAGTTCGAGCTTGCCGATGCGCCCGGGGGCGAGCAGGTGGTTGAAGCTGGTCATAAAAGGATCGTCCCTAGCTGGCCGGTGGTGGCGGTGCCACCCCGGCTCGATTGTTCAGGCTTCGCCGAGGAAGTCCAGGCAGCTGCGGTTGAACAGTTCGGTGTGCTCGACCTGCACCCAGTGGCCGCAGCGGTTGAGCAGCAGGCAGCGCGCCTGCGGGGTGTTCTCCAGCAGCTTGAGCGCACCGCCGACCGGGTTGAAGCGGTCGACCGTACCCCAGAAGGCCAGCACCGGGCAGGTCAGCTCGCCGAGGCGTTCGGTCATGTTGGCCACGCGCATGCCGGCGAACAGGCTGCGCGGCTGGGTGGCGGCCACCGCGGCGCGCTCGGCGAGCAGGGTGTCGTCGAGCAGAGCCGGGTCGAACAGCTGCAGGGTCATCACCTGGCGCATCTCTTCGACGCCCATGGGGCCGGCGCTGTAGACCTCGACCATGCGCTGGATGCCTTCCATCTGGAAGTAGGTCTCTCGCTCCTCGAGGCCGCCCGGGGCCATGAGGATCAGCTTTTCCACGGTCTGCGGATGGGCCAGCGCCTGGCCGAGGGCAATGGCGCCGCCCAGCGAGTTGCCGACCAGGGTGCAGCGCTGGATGCCGACGGTGGCGAGGAAGGCGTTCAGCGCGGCGACGAAGAATTCCAGGCAGTACTCGGTGTCCTCGGGCTTGTCCGAGCGGCCAAAGCCGGGCAGGTCGAGGACGATATTGCGGTAGCCGGCGGCGGCGAACACCGGGTAGTTGGCCTTGAAGTTGCTGTAGCCGCTGGCCCCGGGGCCGCTGCCGTGCAGCCAGAGCACCACCGGGCCCTGGCCCTCGTCGAGGTAGTGCAGGCGCAGGCCGTCGGGAAGGGTGGCGAAGTGGCCGAGGGGCAGCGGCAGGTCTTGTGCGGACATGGGTTATCTCCTGATCAGGCGGTAGCGGTGGTGGCGCCGGAGGCGGCGCTGGAGGGCGACGGCTGGCCGAGCAGCTGGCGGCGGTAGCGCGGCAGGGCCAGGACGAGGAACAGCGCGGCCAGCACCAGCAGCGACATCGAGGCGGCCAGCGAGTAGCGCAGCGCCTCACTGCCAGCGATGGGGGTGAAGTAGTCGCTGAGCATGCCGGTGACCAGCGGGCCGAGGCCGACGCCGAGCAGGCTCATGCCCATCACGAAGATCGAGGTGGCCTGGGCCAGGCGGTTGGCCGGGAACAGGTGGCTGATCGCGCCCAGGCAGGGGGTCGCCCACCAGGTACCGAAGAAGCCGAACGGGATGTAGAACAGGAAGGCCATGGGCACGCCGATGCCGAAGGCGCTGAAGGCCACGCCCTCGGGCCAGAGGAAGTAGGCCAGGCCGAAGGGGATGCTGAGCAGGGTGCCGAGCAGCGGCACGCCTATCTGCCAGCCGCAATCGCGGCGCGCCATGCGGTCGGTGACCCAGCCGCAGACGAGGGTGCCGATGGCCGAGCAGCTGCCGCCGACCACGCCGACCAGGATGCCGGCTTCCTTGATCGACAGGCCATGGGAGCGGATCAGGTAGCTCGGGCTCCAGGTACCGATGGCGTAGCCGGCGATGGCGGCCGCCGAGCCGGTCAGCACGATCCACATGAAGCCCGGGGTCTGCAGCAGCAGGCCGAGGGTCTGCAGCCAGCTTTCCTGGTTGCGGCCGGCGCCGGCCGGCGCGACCGTTTGCGGCGCGCGCACCGTGGCCCACAGCAGCAGGGCGAGGAAGATGCCCGGGGCGCCAAGGACCACGAACGCGGCGCGCCAGCCGTAGTGCTGGGCGATCCAGCCGCCGAGGCCGAGGCCGAACACCGCGCCGAGGCTGGAGCCGAGCATCAGCACCGAGATCGCGCTGGAGCGGCGCTGCGGCGGGTAGAGGTCGGAGACCATCGCCACCGAGGGCGCGGTGCCGCCGGCCTCGCCGATGGCCACGCCGATGCGCGCCAGCAGGAGGAACAGGAAGCTGCCGGCCAGGCCGCAGAGCATGGTCATCACGCTCCAGCCGATGCAGGCCATGACGATCACCGGCTTGCGGCCGATGCGGTCGGACAGCCGGCCGAGCGGGAAGCCGAACAGGGTGAAGAACAGCGCGAAGGTCAGCCCCGAGAGCAGGCCGATCTGGGTGTCGGAGATGGCGAACTCGGCCTTCACCGGTTCGATGAGGATCGCCATCAACTGCCGGTCGATGTAGTTGAACACGTAGATGACGGTCAGTACCGCCAGGGCGTAGTGGCTACGCCAGGTGACACGCACAGGTGAGTTCACGGGCAGGTCCTCTTGTTGTTCTTCTGCAGAAGTTGAGCGAGAGGCTCCGCTTTGCCCCCCGTCACGGGCATCGTCAAATCGGACGATGCCCCCCCGCCGCCCGCCGCCAATCATGAGCCCCGTGGTCGCTGCGGGACTTCCCCCGCCGCGCCGAACATTCGCTTGCGGGAGAACGCACATGAAGCTGGTGAACAAGGTGGCCTTCGTCACCGGAGCGGGGCAGGGCATGGGGCGGGCGATGGTGCGCCGCTTCGCCGAGGAGGGCGCCGTAGTGGTGGCGGCGGACATCAACCTGGATGCCGCGCGCGCGACCATCGAGGGCCTGGCCGGTGGCAGCGCCCTGGCGCTGGCCTGCAACGTGGCCGACAGCGCCTCGGTGGCGGCGGCCATGGCTGCCGTGGTCGAGCGCTTCGGCCGTATCGACGTACTGGTCAACAACGCCGGCATCGGCTCGGTCGATGCCTTCCTCGATACCCCCGACGAGAACTGGCAGCGCGTCATCGGCGTCAACCTCACCGGCGTGTTCCTGTGCAGCCGCGAGGCCGCGCGCCTGATGCACCAGGGCGGCGAGGGCGGGGTGATCGTCAACCTGTCGAGCACCGCCGCCATCTCCGGCGAGGGGCCGAGCCACTACTGCGCCGCCAAGGCCGGCGTGATGGGCCTGACCCGCAGCCTGGCCCGCGAACTGGCGCCCAGCCGGATCCGCGTCAACACCATCGTTCCCGGCCCGACCAACACCCCGATGATGGCCGGCATCCCCGACGACTGGATGCAGAGCATGGTCAAGGCCATCCCGCTCGGGCGCATGTGCGAGCCGGCCGAGATCGCCGCCGTGGCGGCCTTCCTGGCCAGCGACGACGCCAGTTTCATCACCGGCCAGAACATCGCCGTCAACGGCGGCATGGCCTTCATCTGAGGAGGGGAGAACGATGACAGCACGTCTTGCAGGCAAGGTCGCCTTCATCACCGGCGGCAGCTCGGGAATCGGCGAGGCCACCGCCCACCGCTTCGCCGAGGAAGGCGCTACCGTGGTCATCTGCGGCCGCCGCGCCGAGCCGCTGGAAGCGGTGGTCGCGGCGATCCGCGACAAGGGCGGCAACGCCGAGTGCGTGGTCGCCGACGTCAGTGACGAGCAGGCCTTCGTCGCCGCCATCGAGGCGGCGGCCCAGCGCCACGGCCGCCTCGACATCTTGGTCAACAACGCCATGGCCTACAGCTGGGGTGCCATCACCGGCACCGACACCGCCACCTGGCACGGCAACTTCTCCACCACCGTGGACGGCACCTTCTGGGGCACCCGCACCGCGATGCGCCTGATGCAGCAGCAGGGCGGCGGTTCCATCGTCAACCTGGCGTCGATCTGCGGCCTGTTCGGCACCGCCTGGATGGCCGGCTACTCGGCGGCCAAGGCCGCGGTGATCAACTTCAGCCGCGCCGCCGCCTCCGAGGGCGCCGCCGCCAACATCCGCTGCAACGTGGTGATCCCCGGCGTGGTCGCCACCCCGGCCACCGCGGGCATGCTGGCCGACGACAAGGGCCGCGCCAACACCGAGAAGCTGATCCCGATGCGTCGGGTCGGCAAGCCGGTGGAGCTGGCCAACGCCATCCTGTTCCTCGCCTCCGACGAAGCTTCCTACGTCACCGGCGCCTGCCTGACCGTGGACGGCGGGCGCAGCTCGGACCTCTACACCGTACTCGAATAAGGCCACGCGCCCCCCCGCGCGCGGCGGCTGGCCCGCGCGGGGCCGAATCACCCGCAGCAAGGGCACCCCAATGGACAACAACAACAGCCTCGCCGCGCGCCTGGACCGCCTCGAATCCATCGAGGAAATCCGCCAGCTGGCCGGCAAGTATTCGCTGTCGCTGGACATGCGCGACCTCGACTCCCACGTCAACCTGTTCGCCCCGGACATCCGCGTCGGCCGCGACAAGGTCGGCCGCGCCCACCTCAAGAGCTGGCTCGACGACACCCTGCGCAACCAGTTCGACGGCACCTCGCACCACCTCGGTCAGCACATCATCGAGTTCGTCGACGCCGACCACGCCACCGGCGTGGTGTATTCGAAGAACGAGCACGAGACCGGCCCCGAGTGGGTGATCATGCAGATGCTCTACTGGGACGACTACGAGCGCATCGACGGCCGCTGGTACTTCCGCCGCCGTCTGCCCTGCTACTGGTACGCCACCGACCTCAACAAGCCGCCGATCGGCCAGCGCAAGATGCGCTGGCCCGGCCGCGAGCCCTATCACGGCACCTTCCACGACCTGTTCCCCTCCTGGAGCGAGTTCTGGGCCGCGCGCCCGGACAAGGAAACCCTGCCCGAGGTCGCCGAGCCGGCGCCGCTGGAAGGTTTCCTCGCCACCCTGCGCCGCGGTGCCGGTGCTCCGAAGATCCGCGTGCGCTGAGGAGGCCACCATGAATCCGCTGTTCCAACCCGCTCGCCTCGGCGACATCGAACTGGCCAACCGCGTGGTGATGGCGCCGATGACGCGCAGCCGCGCCGCCGCCGACGGCATGCCGACCCTCGACATGGTCGAGTACTACGCCCAGCGCGCCAGCGCCGGCCTGATCGTCGCCGAGGGCACCGCACCCTCGGCCGCCGGTCTCGGCTACTGCCGCACCCCGGGCATCTACAGCGCCGCGCAGATCGCCGCCTGGCGCGGCGTCACCCAGGCGGTGCACGCCGCCGGCGGGCGCATCGTCCTGCAGCTGATGCACGTCGGCCGGGTCGCCAGCCACCACAACAAGCCGGCCGGCGCGCCGACCGTGGCGCCCTCGGCGCTGCGCGCGCGCACCCAGCTGTTCAGCGACGTTGCCGGCATGGTCGACACCGACGAGCCCGTGGAGCTGAGCACCGCCGAGGTCCAGGAGGTGATCGCCGAGTTCGCCCAGGCCGCGCGCAATGCCCGCGCCGCCGGCTTCGACGGCGTCGAGCTGCACTGCACCAGCGGCTACCTGCCGATGCAGTTCATGGCCGAAGGCAGCAACCAGCGCACCGACCAGTACGGCGGCAGCGTGGAAAACCGCGTGCGCTTCCCCGCCGAGGTGCTCGCCGCCATGGCCGAGGCCATCGGCCCGGGCCGGGTCGGCCTGCGCATCTGCCCCGGCAACCCCTACAACGACAGCGTGGACAGCGATCCGGCCGCCACCGCGGCGGCGCTGCTCGACGCCATCGCCCCGCTGGGCCTGGCCTACCTGCACGTGATGCGTTCGCCGGTCGCCGGGCTGGACGCCTTCGCCCTGGCCCGCGCGCATTTCCCGGGCGCGCTGATCCTCAACGACGGCTTCGACGGCCACAGCGCGCGCCAGGCCATCGAGGCCGGGCAGGGCGAGGCGGTGTCCTTCGCCCGTCACTACATCGGCAACCCGGACCTGGCAGAGCGCCTGCGCGTCAACGCACCGCTGGCCGGCTTCGACCGCGGCTCGCTGTACACCGCAGGGCCGCGCGGCTACCTCGACTACCCGCGCTGGCCGGTGCCGGCGCAGTGAGCGCGGCGACCCGCCAGCCCATTCAAGGGGAACGACATGAACGATCGCATTGATGCGCAGACCGTGGCCGCGCTGGACGCCGCCCCGGTGCCCCGCGAGGTCACCCAGGCGCGGCTCGACCGCCGCGCCGCGGCCAGCGCGCTGGTCAAGCCGCGCGACCTCTACACCATCGCCGACCGCCTCGAGCAGCAGGCACAGTGCCTGGCCACACAGACCATGCTGATCTACGGCGGCGAGCGCTACAGCTACGCCGAGGTGGACGCGCGCGCCAACCAGGTGGCGCACGCCGCCCTGGCCCGCGGTCTCAAGGCCGGCGACGTGTGCGCGCTGGCCCTGGAGAACCGCCCGGAGTTCTTCTTCGCCTGGTTCGGCCTGGTCAAGCTCGGCGTGGTGGTGGCGCCGCTCAACACCCACGTCAGCGGCAAGCCGCTGGCCCACGCGCTGGAGAGCACCGGCGCGCGCGCCGTGCTGGCCGGCGAGGAGTGCCTGGCCAACTTCGCCGCCACCGAGAATCTGCCGCAGGTGCCGCTGTGGCTGGTGCCGGACGCCGAGAAGCCGGCCTCTGCCGAGCTGCGCGCGCTGGCCGACGAAGGCTTCGCCACCGAGGTGGCGGCTGCCTCGCGCCAGGCGCCGCCGCGCGAACTGCGCGAAGGCATCACCGCCGAGACGCCGAGCCTGCTGATCTTCACCTCCGGCACCACCGGCCTGCCCAAGGCGGCGCGCTACAGCCACATGCGCTGGATGAGCTCGGGCGACGTGATGGTGGAGACCCTCGAGGCCACCCCGGCCGACGTCTTCTACTGCTGCCTGCCGCTCTATCACGGCGCGGCGGCCACCTCGGTGACCTCCACCGCACTCAAGGCCGGCGCCGCCATCGTGGTGCGCCGGCGCTTCAGCGTGCGCGAGTTCTGGAACGACGTGCGTCGTAACGGCATCACCGTCCTGCAGTACATCGGCGAGATCTGCCGCTACCTGCTCAACCTGCCGGAAGACGAGCGCGACCGCGAGCACAGTCTGCGCGCCATGCTCGGCGCCGGCCTGTCGCCGGAATCCTGGCAGCGCTGGATCGAGCGTTTCGGCCCGGTGCAGGTCTTCGAGGGCTGGGGTTCGACCGAGGCCAACACCAACCTGATCAACGTCGACAACCGCATCGGCTCCTGCGGCCGCGTGCCCTACTGGGAGAAGACCAACTTCCGCCTGGTGCGCTTCGACGTGGAAAGCGAGTCGCACCCGCGCGACGCCAACGGCTTCTACCTGCTGTGCCAGCCGGGCGAGGTGGGCGAGGCGATCGGCTACATCGTCAACCACCCGGACATCGGCGGCGGCCGCTTCGAGGGTTACACCTCGGCCGAGGCCACCGAGAAGAAGATCCTCCGCGACGTGTTCCAGAAGGGCGACGCCTACTGGAGCTCCGGCGATCTGCTGCGCTACGACGAGGACGGCTACTTCTACTTCGTCGACCGCATCGGCGATACCTTCCGCTGGAAGAGCGAGAACGTCTCGACCATGGAGGTGGCCGACGCCCTTGCCGACTATCCGGGTCTCGAACTGATCAACATCTACGGCGTGCAGGTGCCGGGTCAGGAGGGGCGCGCCGGCATGGCCGCGGTGCTGATGCAGGACGGCCACGCATTCGACCCGGACAGCTTCTACGCGCTGACCGAGGCGCGCCTGCCGCGCTACGCCACGCCGGTGTTCGTGCGCGTGTCGCCCGCGGCCGACCTGACCAGCACCTTCAAGCTGCGCAAGGTCGACCTGCAGCGCCAGGGCTACGCCCCGGACGCCTTCGAAGACCCGCTGTACGTGCGCGACGACGCAGCCGGCACCTACCGGCCGTACTCGGCCGAAGCGCTGGCCGCCATCGGTCTGGCGCCGTTCGGTGCCACCCATGGCTGACCTCGACCACAACGGCCACGAGCTGAAGGCCGGCCTGCGCTTCCCCTGGGTGGCGCCGCCGGCCAACGGGCAGACCCTGGAGGTGGCGCCCGGCGTGCTGTGGCTGCGCATGCCGCTGCCGTTCGGCCTCGACCATATCAACCTCTATCTGCTGCGTCACGGCGACGGCTGGGTGGCGGTGGACAGCGGCCTGTGCACCGAGCAGAGCCGTTCGGTGTGGGAAGAGGTGCTGGCCGGCGTGCTGGAGGGCCGGCCGCTGCAGGCGCTGATCTGCACCCATTTCCACTACGACCACAGCGGCCTGCTCGGCTGGCTGGCCGAGCGCTTCCGCTGCCCGGTGTACATGACCCACGCCGAGTACCAGGCGATCCACGTCGCGCCGCCGCGCAGCGACGAGCCGGACTGGGCCTTCCACCAGTTCTACCGGCTGGCCGGGCTGAGCGAAGAGGATTCGGCGGCCTTCCTGCCCATGATCCGCCAGGAACATTTCCGGCCGACGCCGCCGGCCGCCTTCCGCCGCCTGAAGGAGGGCAGCGTGCTGCCCATCGGCGGGCGGCGCTGGCAGGTGGTGGTCGGCCGCGGTCACTCGCCCGAGCACGCCTGCCTGTACTGCGCCGAGGACGGCCTGCTGATTTCCGGCGACCAGGTGCTGCCGCGCATCACCCCCACGGTCGGCGTCGCGGTCGACGAGCCGGACGGCGACCCGCTGCGCGACTGGCTGGAGTCGATCGAGCGCCTCGGCGAACTGCCCGACCGCGTGCTGGTGCTGCCGGCCCACGAGCGGCCGTTCCACGGCCTGCACACGCGTCTCGGGCAGTTGCGCGAGCACCACCGCCGCCACCTCGATCAGGTGCTGGAGCGCTGCGCGCAGCCGTGCACGGCAGCCGAGCTGATGGTCGAGCTGTTCCCGCGGCTGAAGAGCCGCTTCGACGAGCTGATGGCCATCGGCGAGACCCTGGCCCACGCCAACTACCTGATCGGCGAAGGGCTGCTGCTGCGCGAGGAGCAGGCGGGCGTGCACCGCTACCGCTGTGTCCGGCCCGAAGAGACGACCGGCGAACTCTCTAGTCCTTTTTGACGACGAGTTCGGACGAGCGAAGTCTGGAAACTCGACGCGGCCGGTTGGCCTTCATTAGGAGAGAAGCAGCATGCACAATAAGAAAAATCCACGTTGCACCACCCTGGTTGCCCAGAGCTTCCCGCTCATGGGGCTGGCCGCCGCCATCGCCATGGCCAGCGGCGCCGCCCATGCCGGGGAGACCATCGAGTTCGACAACGGCGCCACCCTCGACTGGACCATCACCGCCAACTACGGCATCGGCATGCGTACCGAGTCGCCCGACAGCGCGCTGATCGACGGCCCGCTGACCACCAACATGGACGACGGCAACCGCAACTTCGACAAGGGCAGCCTGGTCACCAACCGCGTCGGTGCGCTGGCCGAGCTGATCCTGCGCAAGGACGACTACGGCGCGGTGCTGCGCGCCAGTACCTTCTACGACGACGTCTACCACCAGTCCAACGACAACGACGCCCCGGGCCGGGTCAACAAGTTCGGCGCCCACGACGAGTTCACCAGTGACGCCAAGCGCTACAGCGGCGGGCGCAGCCGCATCCTCGACGCCTACCTGTTCAGCGGCTGGCGCACCGAAGGCGGGCAGAGCATCGACGTCAAGGCCGGCAGGCATGTGGTGTCCTGGGGCGAGAGCCTGATCTTCCCGGGCGTGTCCGGCGCCCAGTCGCCGGTCGACGTGGTCAAGGCCTCGCTGCCGGGCATCGAGGCCAAGGAAGTGCTGCTGCCGATCGGTCAGGTGTCCGGCCAGTGGAGCCTCAACGAGTCGTTCAGCCTCGGCGCCTACGTTCAGTACGAGTGGAGTGGCAACGAACTGGCGCCGGCGGGCAGCTACATGTCCACCAGCGACGTCACCGGTCCCGGCCGCGAGCTGCTGCGCGCCGGTGCGCTGTCGATCCCCTACCTGAACACCAACGAGCCGCGCGACAGCGGCCAGTGGGGCCTGCAGATGCGCTACCGGCCGACCGCCGACCTCGAGCTGTCGCTGTTCCGCATCAACTACCACGACCGCAACCCGTCGGGGGTTTCCATCAGCTTCCCGCCGGCCGGTCCGCTGGGCTACGAGGTCAACTACTTCGAGGACATCCACCTCACCGGCCTGAGCTTCTCCACCAAGATCGGCGACACCCAGGTCGGCGGCGAATGGTCGTACCGCGACGGCGCTCCGGTGAACGTACTCACCGCCGGCGGCCCGCAGGCGACCAAGGGCAAGGGCCAGCAGATGCAGCTGTCGTTCATGCGCATCCTCGGCGACCGCCCGTGGGCCAGCCAGACAACCTTCATGGGCGAGGTGGTGCACGTGCGGGTCGACGACGTCGATGCGCTCAACGGCGCCGACGACTACACCTTCAAGACCGCCTCGGCATGGAAGAGCAAGACCGCCACCGCCTACTCGCTGGTCGGCGTGTTCAACTACCCGGGCGTGTTCACCGGCTGGGACCTGGACGTGCCGGTGCGCTTCTCCCACGTCGTGGAAGGCGCCACGCCGATGTCCGGCACCATTTCCGGCGCCCAGGGCGACCGCCGCATGACCGTCGGCACCACCTTCAAGTACATGGGCAATCTGGAGGTGGCGCTGGCCTACAACGCCTTCCTCGGTGAGGCCGACCCGATCAAGCGCCAGCTGGCCGATCGGGACTACGCGACCCTGTCGCTCAAGTACTCGCTGTGATCCACCGGCCGGGCAGCAGGGGCTGCCCGGTCCGTTCATGGCTTACGGGCCACTGTAGGGGCGAATTCATTCGCCCGGATGCCCCGCCAGGCGAACGAACTCGCCCCTACAGGGCCCGGTCTAGTCGATTCAAACGATTCGCGCGGGGTACGACTGCGGCATAGTGTCCGCAGTCACGCCCTGCGCCAGTGGAGACAACCATGGGACTCAAAGGCAACGCCGCCATCGTCGGGGCGGCCCAGTACAAACCGGAGAAGTACGCCACCGCGCCGCGCATGTTCCATCTGGAACAGGTGGCCGACCTGGCCGCGCGCGCCCTGGCCGACGCCGGCCTGCATGCCTCGGATCTCGACGGCCTGGTGATCAACGGCCCGCAGTTCCACGAGGCCTCGGTGTTCGTCCCGGCGATGGCCGCCGAATACCTGGGCATGAAGCTCAACTTCGCCGAGGTGGTCGACCTCGGTGGCTGCACCTCGGTCGGCATGGTCTGGCGCGCCGCCGCCGCCATCGAGCTGGGCCTGTGCCAGGCGGTGCTCTGCGTGCTGCCGGCGCGCATGGCGCCGTTCGGCCCCGATGAGGACCCGAGCTGGATGGCCCGCGCCATGCGCTTCGGCGGCCACAGCACCGCCTTCGGCGCGCCCGAGGCGGAGTTCGACCTGCCTTACGGGCACATGGGCCAGAACACCGGCTACGCGATGATCGCCCAGCGCTACGCGGCGCAGTACGGCTACGACGCCGAGGCGATGGCCAAGATCGCCGTGCAGCAGCGCTTCAACGCCCAGTTCAACCCCGACGCCATGTTCTACGGCCAGCCGCTGACCACCGAGCAGGTGCTGGCCAGCAAGAAGGTTGCCGACCCGCTGCACGTGCTGGAGATCGTCATGCCGGTCGCCGGCGGCGCGGCGCTGATCGTCGCCTCCAAGGAAGTCGCCGCCCGTGCACGCAACCGCGGCGCGGTGGTCACCGGCTTCGGCGAGCATCTGGAGTTCAAGTCGCCGTCCTACGCCGACGACATGACCCGCACCCCGGTCGGCCCGGCCTCGGACCGCGCCTTCGCCATGGCCGGCCTGAGGCCCGCCGACATGCACGCGGCGCAGATCTACGACTGCTACACCATCACCGTGCTGCTGACCCTCGAGGACGCCGGCTTCGCGCCCAAGGGCGAGGGCATGCGCTTCGTCCGCGAGCACGACCTGACCTGGCGCGGCGACTTCCCGATGAACACCCACGGCGGCCAGCTCAGTTTCGGCCAGGCCGGCTCGGCCGGCGGCATGTCGCAGGTCATCGAGGCCTTCCACCAGATCGCCGGCCGTGCCGGCGACCGCCAGCTTGCCCGCTGCGATAACGTCTACGTCTCCGGTACCGGCGGCGTGATGAGCGAGCAGGGCGCACTGATTCTCCAGGGAGCATGAGCGAGATGTCGACCAACAAACCGATGCCCGTGCCGACGGAAATCTCGGCACCGTTCTGGGCTGGCCTCAAGGAGCAGCGCCTGACCATCCCGCAGTGCCAGGCCTGCGGCCACTGGATCTTCTACCCGCGCCGCCACTGCGACCGCTGCTACTCCCACGATCTGAAGTGGCAGGAGGTTTCCGGCAGCGGCACGCTGTACAGCTTCACCGTGGCGCGCATCCCGACCCTGCCGGACTTCGCCGACGAGGCGCCGCAGAAGCTCGCCGTGGTCGAGCTGGACGAGGGCGTGCGGATTAACACCACCCTGGTCGGCCTCGCCGAGGACGAGATCAAGGTCGGCATGCGCCTCAAGCCGGTGTTCGACACCGTCGATGCCGAAGGCAGAACCCTGCTGCGCTTCACCGGCGTCGACAAGGATGTGGCCCCGCGCCGCTTCGACGAGCCCGAGGCGGTCGAGCAGGTCGAGGAGCAGGCACCGCGCCGGCAGATCCGCGTCGACGACGCCGAGGCCCTGCACGCGCTGGTCAGCGAGCAGTTCACCGCGTGGAGCAACCAGATCGTCGTCGATCAGGCGCTGATCGACGAATTCGCCCGGCTGTCCGGCGACGACTACTGGATCCACACCGACCCGGAACGCGCCCGCAAGCAGGGCCCGTTCGGTGGCACCATCGCCCACGGCGCGCTGGTCCAGGTGCTGATGTCGCGCCTCAGGGTGCCGTTCGAGCACGAGATCGTCGGCTTCACCAACATGGTCAACTACGGCTCCGACCGCCTGCGCTTCCCCAGCCCGGTACCGGCCGGCTCGCGCATCCACGCCCGCGGCCGGGTCAAGGCCGTGGAGATCGGCAAGCGCGGCACCCAGCTGACCCTGGAACTGAACATCCACGTGGTCGGCAGCGAGCGCCCGGCGGTGATCAACGATCTGGTCGTGCTGTACATGTGATTTGCTGAGAGTGTCACCCTTTGGCCGCCCGAGGCGCATGCGTCGGGCGGTCTTTTTGTTTCCGGCGGCCCTGGAAGAGGGGACTCCACACGGCCTTTGGTGCAAAAAAAATGATCCGAAGGTGCAGCAATATTCGTTATCCAAATGCATCGCCAGGCGTGACACTGGAACCGTCCACCCCGCCCGGGAATCCGCTGGAGATCCCGCACTACAGGAGTTCGAACCATGTCCCTGCCGCTCGATGAATTGCTGCAAACCCTGCTCAGTGCCGAACGTGCCGGCGTCCAGGTGGCTTCGGCGAGCCTGCGGGAGTGCCAGGATCCGGAGCTGCGGCCGCTGCTGGAGCAGATCCTGGCCGGCGAGGGGGAAAGCTGCCGACGCCTGCTGGCCTGCATGCAGCACCTGGGCCTGGAGCCGAACCGGCAGACCGGCGAGTTCCACGCCAGGGCGATGGCCATCGCCGATCTGCATGAACGCCTGGCGTTCATCGACCGCGGCCAGCGCTGGGTGATCCGCAAGCTGCAGGAGGCGCTGCCCGACTGCGCGGACCCCTTGGTGCGCACGGAGCTGGCAACGGTGCTGCGTATTCACGAAGAGAACAGTGCGGCCACGCCAGCCTGACTGGATGTACGCGCTGTACCAGTTTGAGGAGACCCCAAGATGAAACCTTCGATCACCGTTTCTCTCGCGTTGAGCGCCTGCCTGCTCATCGCAGGAGGCGTGCAGGCCGACGAAGTACTGTCGCCTGCCCATGACAACACCGCCGGCAAGTCGGTTGGCACGCTGACCGGCGTGATGGTCGGCGGCGCTGCCGGCGGGCCGCTGGGCGCCCTGGTCGGTGCCGGTGTCGGCTGGCTGGCCGGCTGGGGCGTGCAGGAAGGCACCGGCCTCAGCGAGAACGCCTACACCGTGCGCGGCGCCGACGGCGAAACCCGCGTGGTGCGCTCGCCCAATCGACAGTTCGCCATCGGCGAGCAGGTCGACCATCGCGGCGGGCGGCTCTATGCACGCAGCGACTCGGGACAGGCCCCGTCCGGATTGTGCGCCGCCCCGACGGGGGCTGCCGACAGGCGCTGCTGAACCGGCAGGAGAGCCCTGAGTGGCGCAGGCCGCAGGAGAGGGGCTCTCCACTCCGCCCATCACGAATACTTGATCGCCACCTTCTCGAGCCTTTTCCGGCCGATCTTCGCCCACGACCTGCCATCGAACCGAAGCACGGCCACGGCGCAGGTCGGCAGGTTGACGTCCTTGTCCGCCAGGTGCAGCAGCAGCTCTGACAGCGCCGGATTGTGGCCGACCAGCATCAGCCGCTTGTGCTCGCCACCCTGCTCGCGGATCAGTTCCAGCAGGTCATCCACACCGCCGCTGTAGAGCCGCCCGTCCTGCACGATGTCCTTGCGCTTGAAGTCGAGCTTCCGGGCGATGGCCTCCGCCGTCGCCAGCGCCCGCTTCGCCGGGCTGGCAACGATCGCGTCGACGGCCAGTTCGGACTCGGCCAGGCGCTTGCCCATCTTCACCGCATCGTTCTTGCCCTTGTCGGTCAGCGGGCGCTCGCTGTCGGCCAGCCTGACGTCGTCCCAGCTCGACTGGCCGTGGCGGACGAGGAACAGTGTCTTCATGGTGCGCACCTCTTGGCGCTGGGGCTTGAGCCTCAGGCTAGCCGGCGCTGCTTACAAACAGATGCACGCGGGCGCGATGATGCGTCCATGGTCGTCGGCGATGCGTACTGCGCCAACGCGGATCGGGCGGCATTCCGCTGGGCGGCGCACCGCCGGGCGACGGTGCATCTACGCTTCCGGGAGACCGAACAGCACCCTTTGGCGGAGACAACCCGATGAGCGAAATGGCTGCCCCCGGCGACCTCGGCCAGGCCGAGCTCAGATGCCGGATCATCGACACCGCGCTGACCCTCGGCACCGAGCGTGGCTGGGACGGGTTTCATCTCCACGACCTCGCGGCGCGATTGGATATCGGCCTGGCCGACATCGCCCGGCACTTCTCCGGCAAGGATGCGATCGCCGAAGCCTGGTTCGGGCATGCCGACGCCGCCTTGCTGGCCGCGGCGGACACGCCGGGCTGGCAGTTCCTCAGCCCACGCGAACGCCTGCAGCGCGCGATCCTCAGCTGGTTGGACGCGCTGGCCCCGCACCGCCAGCTGGCCGCCGAGATGCTGCGCTACAAGCTGCAGCCCGAGCATGTGCATCTCCAGGTGCAGGGCGCGCTGCGCGTCAGCCGCACGGTGCAGTGGATCCGCGAGGCGGCCCTGCTGCCCGCCACCGGCTGGCGGCGCGAGTGCGAGGAAGCGGCGCTCACCGCCATCTACCTGAGCACCTTCGCCTGCTGGCTGCGCGACGACAGCCCTGGCGCCAGCCGCAGCCGCAGCCTGCTCAACCGGCTGCTCGCCCGGGCCGAGTGGCTGGCCGGCTGGCTCGGCGCAGCACCGGCCAGCAACAGCGGCAGCGGGACCGATAGCGGCGGCTGAGCGATGGACGCGCTCGCCCACGCGCTGCTGGGCGCTACGCTGGCGCAAGCCACCTCGGCGCGCTGCACTGTGCTGTCGCCACGGCAATGCCTGGCGATCTGCGTCAGCTCGGCGGTCTTCCCCGATATCGACTTCATCGGCTTCCTCGTCGATCCGCTGCGCTTTCTCGCCGAGTGGCACCAGGGCCCGACGCATTCGCTCATCCTGCTGCCACTGTGGGCCGCGCTGATCGGCGGCGCGTTCGCGCTGGCGGGCCGGCGCAAGGCGGCGTTCCTGGCCGCCTGTGTGTTCGCCGCCGTCGGGCTTGCCTCGCACATCGGGCTCGACCTGATGACTGCCTACGGCACCGCGCTCTTGTATCCGCTAAGCCAGCAGCGCTTCTGGATCGGCAGCCTGTTCCTGGTGGACCCGGTTTTCCTGCTGATCGCCCTGGGCGCGCTGGTCGCCAGCCTGAGGTTGCGCAGACCCTGGCCCGCCCTCGCGGGCCTCGCGCTACTGGCACTCTATGCGGGCGCCCAGACGCTGCAGCAACAGCGGGCCAGCGACATCGCACACCAGTGGGCGCAGGCCAATGGCATCGCGCCGGTGCGGGTGGCGGCGCTGTCCCAGCCACTCTCGCCCTTCAACTGGAAACTGCTCGTGGTCGATGGCGACCGTTATCACCTGGCCCATCTGCAGCTCGCCGCTGGCCCCGCAGCGCTGCCGATCCCGGGCCCACTGGGTGAGCTGGCTCGGGCCTACCGGCCGCCAGAGCAACTGGTCTGGCAGCGGCGCCATCGCTACGGCGAGGACTCAACCCTGCAGCCGCAGGTGCAGGCGCGCTGGCTCGATCCCCGCTTCGCCCTCTATCGACGCTTCGCGATCTTTCCGGCTCTGTCGCGGATCGACCGCGGCGGCGAAGCCTGCATCTGGTTCACCGACCTGCGCTACGACCTGCCGACCCTGCCCGATACCTTTCGCTACGGCTTCTGCCGCGGCAGTGAAACCCAGCCCTGGCGGCTGTATCGGCTGCGCTACTTCTCGGTCGATTCGCGGCAGGGTCTGGAGTCCGCGGATTGAGCAAGCCTCCCGGGGCCGGACTCACACCCCGCCAGGAGGTCTGGCCGCGCCACGGTATTCAGGCTTGGTTGCTCAAGTATGAGCAATTTGCTTACACTTCGGCCATGAAAGCCCTCTTTATCGAAACCACGAGCTTCACCGCCACGGTTGGCGACTACCTGACCGACGACGAGTATCGGCAGCTCCAGAGGGATATGCTGAAGAATCCCGAGGCCGGCGACGTCATGCCGCGCACGGGCGGATTCCGCAAGCTGCGCTGGGCCGACGGGCGAAGAGGGAAGGGAAAGCGCGGTGGTCTGCGCGTCATCTACTACTGGCTGCTCGGCGATGGCCAGTTCTGGATGTTCGCCATCTACGACAAGGACGAGCTGGAGAACCTGACTGCCGAGCAGGAAAAGCTGCTCAGGCAGGCCATCACCGCAGAGCTGAAAAAACGAGGTGCCAAGTGAAAAAGCGAGATCTGTTTGCCGAGTTGATGCAGGGCGTCGAGGAAATGGCGGCGCACCGTGAGGGCAAGATCACCCTGCGCCAGTACGAGGTCGAGGCAAAGCCGGCCCCGGAGGTAACCGCGAGCGAGATCGTCGCCCTGCGGCAGAAAATGCACATGTCCCAGCAGGTATTCGCCCGGCGCTTCCGCATCAGCACCGGCACCCTGCGCAAATGGGAGCAGGACAAGGCCAAGCCGAATGCCCAGGCTGCCGTGCTGATCAAGCTGGTCGAGCAGTACCCCGACATGGCGGAAAGGCTGGCTGCGATCTGACCTGAAGAGCCACGTCCAGGGCGTGTCCATTCAAGTCGGATCAGGCGGAGGGCGGGGTGAGAAACAACCGGGACGCTCATCGCAGCCCCGGTCTCAGCCATCAAGCAAGCCGCAGCCACTTATTCCCCACTCAACACCCGCCCCAGCATCCGATCGCCCTCGATGGTGGTGCGGTTGATCACCCGGCGCACGCCCGGCTTGGTGCCGGTGGCGCAGTGCATGGCGCGCCAGTTGTCCCAGAGGACCATGTCGCCCTGGCGCCACTGGTGGAAGTAGTGGAATTCCGGCTTGCGGATATGCGCCACCAGGCGTTCGAGCAGTTCGATGGCCTCGTCGTTGCACAGGCCGAAGCGCTGCGGGGTGATGATGCGGTCGAGGAACTGCTCGACCACGCCGAGTATCTTGCGGCCGCTGACCGGGTGGGTGAGCACCGCCGGGTAGACCGCATCGGCGAAGTCCGGGAAGCCGATGTCCGAAGGTTTCTTCGGCAGGCCGGGGCCGGGCACGTAGCCGTCCAGGTCGACGTAGCGCATGTGGCGGCGCTGCATGCTGAACGAGTAGGCCACCTCGAGCTTCTCCAGCAGCGCCTTGGTCTCGGCGTCGAGGGCATCGAAGGCCTTGGCCAGGTCGCCAAAGCCGGTCATGCCGTCTTCGCGGGCGACCTCCACGGCGGTCAGCACGGCGCCGTGGTTGGGGCGACCGGTGTAGTGCAGGTCGATATGCCAGTCGAGGCGGCCGACGATTTCCTCGCCGTGGTACCAGGCGGTGGTGAACCTGTCCTTGGCGCCGTTGTTCTCCAGCACGAAGAGTTCCGGGTACTGGTCCGAGGTGGTGACCTTGAGCGGGTGCATCTCCAGCTTGCCGAACAGGCGGCTGAAGCGGATCTGGCTTTCCGGGGTGATCTGCTGGTCGCGGAACAGCAGGATGGCGTGTTCGTACCACAGCGCCTTCAGCTCGGCCTGCAGCGCCTCGCTGTAGGGGCCGTTGATGTCGAAGCCGGAGACTTCGACGCCGACGTTGTTCAGGGGGGTGACGATGAGGCTCATGGTTGCTCTCCTTATTGTCGTTATTCGAGGACCGACGGATCGTTGCGCAGCTCGCGGCGGGCCATGGCTTCCCAGAGGAAGGGGAAGCCGTTGGCGTCGGCGATGGCGAGGCGTTCGACCACCTCGTCGGCCAGCGGGCGACCGCCGCCAGCCAGCTTGACCTCGTAGGCGCGGCGGCAGCGCCATTCCAGGGTGACGACCCGCAGGTGGGCCTGGCGCAGGTCGCGGCCGACCACCAGCGAGCCGTGGTTGGCCAACAGCGCCCACTTGGCGTCGCCCAGGGCCTCGGCGGCGGACAGGCTGACTCGCTCCTTCTCGAAGGTGCCGGTGTAGTCGTCGTACAGCGGCAGCTCGACGCCGCAGTAGGCGCCGGACTGGTCGTAGACCGGCGGCACCTGCTGCAGGTCGGCCCAGATGCCGCTCCACCTGGCGTGGTTGTGGATCACCACGTTGGCGTCGGGACGCAGCTCGTGCAGCTGCAGGTGCAGGCCGAGGGCCGGGGTGACGTTCCAGTCGCTGTCGAGGACCTTGCCGTGGCGGTCGAGGGTGACGATGTCGCTGGCGCGCAGCTCGTCCCAGGCCAGCTCCCAGGGGTTGGTGAGTATCGTGCCGTCGGCCTGGCGCACGGTGATGTGCCCGGCGATGTGGTCGTCCCAGCCCTCGCGCCTGAGCATCCGGCACATCAGCGCGACCTGCGCCTTGGCGCTCAGCTCGGGCAGCAGCGGACGCGCGCCGGGGTTGGGGGCGAACTTCTCGAACATGGGGGCGTTGAGGCCTTCGGTTCTCTGCATGGCGGTGCTCCGGTGTTGTTTGGGTGGCTCCTTTCGTGGGTTCGATGCTAGGCCTGCCGGGCCTGTGCGGGCATTGCCGATGCGGACAGATCGATGGCCGATCCGGCCATGTTGGCGGGAGGGGGGAGGTGCGACGCGGGGGAGGGGCAGGGCAGAGGCTCGGCTTTCAGCCGAACAGCCGCTCGCGGAAGGCGCTGGGCGACAGCCCGGTCCACTTCTTGAAGGCGCGGAAGAAGCCCGAGTTGTCGGCGTAGCCGAGCTGCTGGGCGATGCGGGTGATGCTCTGGGTCGGGTCGCTGAGCGCGCGGCGGGCGTGGATCTCGCGCACCTGGTCGACCAGTTGCTGGTACTGCCAGCCCTGGGCGAGCAGCTTGCGGCTGAGGGTGCGCGGGCTGCAGTGCAGGGCATCGGCCGCGGCGGCCAGGTCCGGCGGCTCGGCGATATGCTCGACGAGCATCTGCGAAACCCGCGCAGCTACGTCGCCCCGGCTGAGTTCGATGCTGCGCCGCTCACACAGGCTGGCGTACAGCGCGGCGCTCTGCGGGCTGGCGTGGGGGAGCTGCTGGTCGAGCACGGCGGCGTCGAAGAACAGCTGGGTCGCCGGTGCGTCGAACTGGATCGGGCAGGCGAACACACTGTGGTACTGCTCGGCATGGGGCGGTGCGGGGAAGTCGCAGCGCAGGCGGGTGATCGGCAGGGGGCGGCCCAGCACCCAGCGGCAGCTGGCGACGATACTGCCGAGCACGTCCTCCACGGCGAGCAGGCGCAGCGGGCCGAGGTCGTCCTTGACGTGGATCTGGTAGCAGCCCTGGTCCTCGATCTCGCTGAACGAGGTGACCAGCGAGCGGCCGGAAAAGCGCCCCGGATAGTTCTGGTAGCGCAGGCCGGCGTGGCTCGCCTCACGCAGCGTGCGGCTGCTCATCATCAGGTAGCCGAGCTGGTCGAGGGTGGCCAGCGAGCGCTGGATGCCCAGTTGCAGGCCGAGGCCGCCATTGCCGCTCAGCTGCAGCGCGTCGAGCAGCAGCGCGCGGTGCTGCTCGGTGCTGACCACGGCATCGGCGTCCAGCAGGCGCGCGGGGTCCAGCCGGTGGCGGCGTGCCAGTGCCGCGCTGTCGATGCCCTGGCCGGCGAGGAAGTCGAGCAGCCAGACGATGTAGCGGGAATCGGTGTTGATGGTGGCCTCCCGGTAGCTGTAGGGGCGAATTCATTCGCCTTGGCGAGGCGTGTTGGCGAATGAATTCGCCCCTACAGGGTTCGGATTGTCCCGGTCGCTCGTCACGCTCAGCGCGGCTCGCGCGGCATCCCCAGCGCCCGCTCGGCGATGATGTTGCGCTGGATCTCGTTGCTGCCGCCGTAGATGGTGTCCGAGCGGGTGAACAGGAACAGCGACTGCAGGCGTGACAGCTCGTAGGGCGCGCCGTCGAGGATCTCAGCCTGCGGGCCGAGCACGTCCATCGCCAGCTTGCCCAGTTCGACGTGCCAGGTGGACCAGGCCAGCTTGTAGCTCATCGCCTCGGGGCGCAGGCTACCGCCCTGCGGGCCGGAGAGCATGCGCAGCGAGTTGTAGCGCAGGGTGCGCAGGCCGGCCCAGGCGCGGGCGAGGCGCTGGCGCAGCATGGGGTCGGCGGCGGCGCCGTTGGCCTTGGCGATGCGCACGATCTCGTCCAGCTCGTTCTGGAACAGCATCTGCTGGCCGAGGGTGGACACGCCGCGCTCGAAGCCGAGCAGGGCCATGGCGATCTTCCAGCCCTCGCCGGGCGCGCCGACGATGTTGTCGGCGGCGGTCTCGGCGTCGTCGAAGAACACCTCGTTGAACTCGCTGGTGCCGGTGATCTGTTGGATCGGCTGCACGCGGATGTTGGCCTGGTGCATCGGCACCAGGAAGAAGGACAGGCCCTTGTGGCCGACGCTGCCCGGCTCGGTGCGGGCGATCACGAAGCACCAGTCCGACTCGTGGGCCAGCGAGGTCCACACCTTCTGGCCGTTGATCAGCCAGCGATCACCCTCCAGGCGGGCGCGGGTCTTCACCCCGGCCAGGTCGGAGCCAGCACCCGGCTCGGAGTAGCCTTGGCACCAGAATTCGCGGCCTTCGAGGATGCCGGGCAGGAAACGGCGCTTCTGCTCCTCAGTGCCGAAGGCGGCGATGGTCGGCCCGGCCAGGCCTTCGCCGATGTGGCCCATGCGGCCCGGGCCGCCGGCGCGGGCGTATTCCTCGTGGAAGATCACCTGCTGGCTGATCGACAGGCCGCGCCCGCCGCACTCGCGTGACCAGCCCAGGCCGATCCAGCCGCCCTTGGCCATCTCGCGCTCCCAGGCCTTGCGCTCCTCGGGAAACATGTGTTCGTCGCCGGGGCCGCCGCGAAAGCGCAGCTGCTCGAACTCGCCTTGCAGGTGCTGTTCGAGCCAGTGGGCGACTTCCTGGCGGAAGGCTTCGTCCTCGATGCCGAATCCGATTTTCATGGGCGGGTCTCCAGAATCAGGGTGGCCAGGCGCTCGCGGTGCCAGCTCGGGGTGCCGAGCAGCTGCTCGCTGGCGCGGGCGCGCTTGAAGTAGAGGTGCGGGTCGTACTCCCAGGTGAAGCCGACGCCGCCGTGCAGCTGGATCGACTCCGCCGCGCAGTGCATGAATGTCTCGCTGGCCTGGCTCTGGGCGATGGCGCAGGCCTCGGCCAGCTGGCCGGCCAGCTGCGCGTCGCCGTCCTCGACCAGCGCCTCGCGGGCCACGCAGGCGGCGTAGTAGCTGGCCGAGCGGGCGCACTCGATGGCCAGCATCAGGTCGGCGCAGCGGTGCTTGATGGCCTGGAAGCTGGCGATGGTGCGGCCGAACTGCTTGCGCTCGCCGATGTAGGCGAGGGTCAGGTCGAGGGTGCGCTGGGCGGCGCCGGTCTGCTCGCAGGCCAGGGCGATGGCGGCGATCTGCAGCACCTTGTCGAGGAGGGCCGTGCCGGAATCGTCGCCGTGCAGGCACTGCTCGGCGGTGACCGCCACGCCGTCCAGCTCGATGCGCGCGCGGCGGCGGGTCTGGTCGAGGGTCGGCAGCGCCTGGCGCTGGATGCCGGCCTGCTCGGCCGGCACGGCGAACAGGCGCAGCGCGCCGGCATCGTCGCGGGCCGTGACTATCAGCAGCCCGGCGCTGGCGCCGTCGAGCACCGCGTCATAACTACCATCGAGGCGCCAGCCGTCGCCGTCGCGGCTGGCCCGCGGCTGCTCGGTGGCGTGCCAGCCGTCGCGGCTCTCGCAGTAGGCGAGGGTGGCGGTGAGGCTGCCGGCGGCCAGTTCGGGCAGCCAGCGTGCGCGCAGCGCTTCGTTGTCGCCCAGCAGCAGTGCCGGGGTGGCCAGGCAGGCGCTGGCGAAGAACGGCGAGCAGAGCAGGTGGCGGCCCATCTGTTCGAGCAGTATGGCCTGCTCGACGAAGCCCAGGCCGACGCCGCCGTACTGCTCGGGAATCATCAGCCCCGGCCAGCACAGCTCCTCGGCTATCTGCCGCCACAGCTCGCCATCGAAGCCCTGCGGGCTGGCCATGGCGGCGCGCACCGCCGCCGAATCGGAGGCCGCGGCGAGAAAGCCCGCCGCGCTCTCCTGGATCATCAATTGTTCGTCACTCAGCGCGAAGTCCATTACCGGCTCCTCTGGCCCATTAGCAGGAGTGGAGTGTGCGAGGCGGGTGCGCGCGGGGAATCCCCGAAATGGACTAGTTAACAGGGTAATGCCGAGAGCCCATGCTACCCTCGACTCCTCATCGCCGAACCGGATGCAAAGGGAGTTGCCGGAGCGTGCCCAGAAAACTCTTCGCGGTGTTCATCCTCTGCTTGACTGCAATAGCCGTTGTGCTGCTATCCATGCAGGATGTTTTTTTCGAGCAAGGAGAGCCCTTCCCGAGAACCTTCCCTGTCATCGTGCTCAATGAGCGGCAGAACACCCACATCTGGCTGAACAACCGGGTCAGACTGCAGGTATGGGAGGTTGATGCGGATGCCAGCGATGATCCGCTGGCTGTTTTCTGGGGCAGCCTCGACTTGCCTGGGAGTCACCTCGGCAGTGGCTTCTCTCTGGAGCGCGCCACTTCGGGAGAAGGCTCCATCACCCTACAGGAGCACGTCGATCTGGGGAGGTATCTGCGGCGGGGTTACCTGATAAACCTTGATGTATACGTGGTTCCGGGTGGGTTCCACTCCGAGGAGGCACCATTCCAGATCGGGCCGGGCGTGCAAAATGCCTTTGGAAAAATCCAGCCCGCGGATTTTCCGATGAGGGAGCCGGTCAGGCTTTATCACCGCCCAACTGACTGATGGCATACCAACTGATTGCGCATCAGCAGCCTGACTCCGATAAATCGCCCGGAGCGGGGAAGGGCGGTAACTGAATCCCGAATCCTGCCTTTCTCCACCTCGAGATTAGCAGGCCTGCTGCCCGTTCCTCTGCTTAGTCTCAACGGACGATGAGCCGCTGGTGCGGCCTGCGCAGAATCGCCCCAAGTCATGAAACGATCTTTCAGGAGCAGGGGCATGATCGACATCCGTGGACTGAGTTACTTCGTTGCCCAGGTCGGCAATCTCGGCGACTGGCAGTGCTACGCCGAGGACGTGCTGGGCATGCCGACCAGCCCCGCGCCGGGCGGCGCTCTGTACGTGAAGATGGACGAGCGTCCCTTCCGCATGCTGGTGGTCGAAGGCGATTCGCCGCGCTACCTGGCTTCGGGCTGGGAGCTGGCCGGGGAGAAGGCCTTCCGCAATGCACTCGCGCACCTCGAGGCCAAGGGCGTCGAGTGGCAGCAGGGCAGCGCCGAGGAGATCGAGCAGCGCGGCGTGCAGGCGCTGGCCATCGTCGTCGATCCGGCGGGCAACCGTCACGAACTGAGCTGGGGCCATCGCTCCGACTGCCTGCCGTTCGTCTCGCCGCAGGGCGTGCCGCGCTTCGTCACCGGCGACATGGGCCTCGGCCACACCGTGCTGCCGGCGCCGAACTTCGACGCCACCCTGGCCTTCGCCACCGAGGTGCTCGGTTTCGAGGTTTCCGACATCTTCAACTTCCGACCAGACCCGAGCGCCCCGGCGACCCGCATCCACTTCCTGCACTGCGCCAACGCCCGCCACCACAGCCTGGCGCTGGCTGAGTACCCGGTGCCGAGCGGCTGCGTGCACGTGATGGTCGAGGTCGACTCGATGACCGAGGTGGGCCGCGCCCACGACCGCATGCAGGCCCACGGCGTGCCGCTGTCGGCGACCCTCGGCCAGCACCTCAACGACCGCATGACCAGTTTCTACATGAAGACCCCCTCGGGCTTCGACCTGGAATACGGCTACGGCGGCCTGCAGCTCGACTGGGCCGAACACAGCGCCTTCGAGTTCACCCGCGTGAGCATCTGGGGCCACGACTTCTCCGCCGGCCGGCAATAAGGAGTACAGCAATGAACAAGCAACTGACGGCGGCCGATGCGGTCGCCCAACTGCGCGACGGCATGACCGTCGGCTTCGGCGGCTGGGGCCCGCGGCGCAAGCCGATGGCCATCGTCCGCGAGATCCTCCGTTCGGACGTCAAGGACCTCACCGTGGTCGCCTACGGCGGCCCCGAGGTCGGCATGCTCTGCGCCGCCGGCAAGGTCAAGAAACTGATCTTCGGCTTCGCCACCCTCGACGCCATCCCGCTGGAGCCGTGGTTCCGCAAGTGCCGCGAGGCCGGCCAGCTCACCGAACTGATGGAGCTGGACGAGGGCATGTTCGAGTGGGGCCTGCGCGCCGCCGGCATGCGCCTGCCGTTCCTGCCGACCCGCTGCGGCCTGGCCACCGACGTGCTGACCCACAACCCCGAGCTGAAGACCATCGCCTCGCCCTACGCCGACGGCGAGGTGCTGCTGGCCATGCCGGCGCTGAATCTTGACGTGGCCTTCCTGCACGTCAACGACGCCGACCGCCTGGGCAACACCCTGGTGACCGGCCCGGACCCGTACTTCGACCATCTGTTCGCCCGCGCCGCCAAGCAGTGCTTCGTGTCCTGCGAGCGCCTGCACGAGCGCTTCGCGCTGACCGCTCAGGAGGCGCGCAACAACACCTTCGAGCGCTACCTGGTGACCGGCGTGGTGCACGCCCCGTTCGGCGCCCACCCGACCTCCTGCCCGTCCGACTACGGCTGGGACATGAGCCACTTCAAGCGCTACGTCGCCAGTGCGGCGGAAGAGGGCGGCTGGCAGGCCTACGTCGACGAGTTCGTGACGCCGGGCGAGACGGCCTACCAGGAAAAGAACGGCGGCGCCGAGCGCCTGGGCAAGCTGCCCCTGCCGGTGTTCTGAGGAGAACGAGCGATGACCGATACCCGTGATTTCACCCTGGCCGAACTGCTGATCGTCGCCGCCTCGGAAGCCTGGCGCGGCAACGGCGAAGTGCTGGCCTCGGGCCTGGGCGTGATCCCGCGCCTGGGCGCCAGCCTCGCCAAGCTCACCCACAGCCCGGAACTGCTGATGACCGACAGCGAGGCGTTCCTGGTCGAGGAGCCGATCCCGCTCGGCCCGCGCGGCGACTACGTGCCCAAGTACTCCGGCTGCATGAGCTTCGAGCGGGTGTTCGAGTGCGTGTGGGGCGGCCGCCGCCACGCGATGATCGGCCCGACCCAGGTCGACCGCTGGGGCCAGACCAACCTGTCGGTGGTCGGCGACTACCGCCAGCCGAAGATCGCCATGCTCGGCGTGCGCGGCCTGCCGGGCAACAGCATCAACCACATCAACTCGTTCTTCGTGCCCAGCCACAACAAGCGGGTGTTCGTTGCCGGCGAGGTGGACATGGTATCCGGCGTCGGCTTCAAGCCCGAGCGCTGGCTGGAGGGTTCGCGCCGCGACCTGATGGACATCCGCCGCGTGGTCACCGACCTGTGCGTGATGGACTTCGAAGGGCCGGAGCGCGCGGTGCGCGTGCGCTCGCTGCATCCGGGGGTGAGCTTCGAGGAGGTGCAGGACAACACCGGCTTCCCGCTGCTCAAGGCCGACGGCATGGGCGAGACCGCGCATCCGACCGCCGAGCAGTTGGCGATCATCCGCCGTCTCGACCCGCACGACCTGCGTGCCTCCGCCCTCAAGGGCAATCCGCCCGGCATCCGTGCCGCCACCCAGGCCTGAGGAGTCGACCATGAGCGTCCCGAGCAGCGACAGCGAATTCGTCACCCGCGCCGACGCCTCGGTCTACGAGACCGAGCAGCCGGTGCTGTACACGGTGGCCGACGGCATCGCCACCCTGACCATGAACCGGCCGGGGTTCAACAACGCGCAGAACTCGCAGATGACCTACGCCCTCGACGCGGCCCTGCGCCGCGCCGTGGACGACGACGCGGTCAAGGTCATCGTGCTGTGCGGCGCCGGCAAGCACTTCTCCGCCGGCCACGACATCGGCACGCCGGGACGCGACATCAACAAGCCGTTCGAGCGTGCCCACCTGTGGTGGGACCACACCAACAAGCCGGGCGGCGAGTACCTGTACGCCCGCGAGCAGGAGGTCTACCTCGGCATGTGCCGGCGCTGGCGCGAGCTGCCCAAGCCGACCATCGCCATGGTCCACGGCGCCTGCATCGCCGGCGGCCTGATGCTGGCCTGGGTCTGCGACCTGATCGTGGCCAGCGACGACGCCTTCTTCCAGGACCCGGTGGTGCGCATGGGCATTCCGGGGGTGGAGTACTTCGCCCACCCCTACGAGATGAACCCGCGCATCGCCAAGGAATTCCTCATGTGCGGCGACCGCATGCCGGCCAGCCGCGCCTACGAGGTGGGCATGGTCAACCGCGTGGTGCCGCGTGACGAGCTGCAGGCGACCACCTATGCGCTGGCGGCGAAGGTCGCCGCCCAGCCGCGCATGGGCCTGGCGCTGACCAAGCAGGCGATCAACCACGTCGAGGACCTGGCCGGCAAGCGCACCGCGATGGATGCGGTGTTCGCCTGGCACCACTTCGCCCACGTGCACAACGAGCTGCTGTCCGGCGACAAGCTGGGCGGCTTTGATGCCAAGGCCATGGCCAAGGCCAACAAGCAGGCCGCGGCCAGCGAAGGGGAAAGCGCATGAGTGCCCTGCTGCAGACCCCGCTGACCGAGGCGCTCGGCTGCCGCTACCCGATCGTGCAGACCGCGATGGGCTGGGTGGCCGACGCCAACCTGGTGATCGCCACCACCAAGGCAGGCGGCTTCGGCTTCCTCGCCGGGGCGACCATCCCGGCCGCCGAACTGGAAGGCGAGATCAAGAAGGTGATCGCGGCCACCGGCGGCAGCAACTTCGGCCTCAACTTCCACATGTTCCAGGAAAACGCCGCCCAGTGCGTCGACCTGGCGATCCAGTACCGCCTGCGCGCGGTCAGCTACGGCCGCGGTCCGGACAAACAGACCATCGCCCGCTTCAAGGCCGCCGGCGTGCTGTGCATCCCCACCGTCGGCGCGCTCAAGCACGCGCAGAAGGCCGTGGAGCTGGGCGCCGACCTGATCACCATCCAGGGCGGCGAGGGCGGCGGCCACACCGGCGGCGTGCCGACCACCATCCTGCTGCCGCAGGTGCTGGATGCGGTCAAGGTGCCGGTGATCGCCGCCGGCGGCTACTCCACCGGCCGCGGCCTGGCCTCGGCGCTGGCCGCCGGCGCCGCCGGCATTGCCATGGGCACGCGCTTCCTGATGACCAGCGATTCGCCCACCCCCAAGGCGACCCTGGAGCGCTACCTGGCGGTCAACGACCCGCAGCGCATCCGCGTCACCCTGGCGGTGGACGGCATGCGCCACCGGATGATCGACAACCCGTTCATCAACCGCCTGGAAGGCGCCGGCCCCTTCGGCCGCCTGCGCATCGCCCTGGGCAGCGCCTGGCAGTGGAAGCAGCAGACCGGCATGAGCTTCGGCCACATGCTCGGCGTGCTGCGCCAGGCGCTCAAGGAAGACCCGGGCGCGGTGTCGCAGACGGTGATGGCCGCCAACCAGCCGGTGCTGCTGCAGCGCTCGATGGTCGACGGTTACCCCGACGAGGGCATCCTGCCCAGCGGCCAGGTGGCCGCCGCCATCGGCGAGCTGAAGAGCTGCCAGCAACTGATCGACGAGATGGTCGCCGAGGCCGAGCGCGGCCTGGCCGCGCTCTGCGCCCGCCAGGCCGCGGCGAAGACCGCGCCGGCCATCTCCTGAACCCCGCCATGCCTACCAGGAGCCAACAACAATGAGCCAGGCATTCACTACCCGTATCGAGGCGGGCATTGCCGAACTGACGATCGCCAAGCCGCCGGTCAACGCGCTGGACAGCCAGGAATGGCTGGGCCTGGCGCGCTCGATCGACGAGCTGGGCGCCAACCCGGAAGTGCGCGTGATCGTCATCCGCGCCGAGGGCCGCGGCTTCTGCGCCGGGGTCGACATCAAGGAACTCGACGCCCATCCCGAGCGCATCGTTGCTGTGAACAAGGGCAACTACGAGACCTTCCGCGCCGTGCACCGCAGCCCGGTGCCGGTCATCGTCGCGGTGCACGGCTTCGTGCTCGGTGGCGGCATCGGCATCACCGGCGCGGCCGACATCGTGGTCGCCGCCGAGTGCGCCACCTTCGCCCTGCCGGAGGTCGACCGCGGCGCCATGGGCGGCGGCGCCCACCTGCAGCGCCTGTTCCCGGTGCAGAAGGTCCGCTACCTGTTCTTCACCGGCGAGAAGATCGGCGCCCGCGAGGCCGAGAAGTACGGCTTCATCGAGCGCGTGGTGCCGAAGGAAGAGCTGCGCGAGGCCGCCCTGGAGATCGCCGCGAAGATCGCCGCCAAGAGCCCGGCGATGATCCGCATCGCCAAGGAAGCCCTCAACGGCATCGAGGACGGCAACCTCGAAGACAAGTACCGCTGGGAGCAGGGCTTCACCCTGCAGGCCTACACCAGCCCGGACTCCGCGGAGACCCGCCGGGCCTTCGTCGAGAAGCGCGACGCCAAGTTCTGAGGACGCACCATGGACCTTGCCTATACCCCGAAACAGAAGGCCTTCCGCGCCGAGGTGCGGGCCTGGCTGGCGGACAACCTGCCGCGCGAGCCACTGGCCAGCTACGACACCCGTGAAGGTTTCGAACAACACCGCGAATGGGAAAGCCGCCTGTTCGACGCCCGCCTGTCGATGGTGATGTGGCCGGCCGAACTCGGCGGGCGCGGCTGCGACCTCACCGAATGGCTGATCTTCGAGGAGGAGTACTACGGCGCCGGCGCACCGATGCGCGTCAACCAGAACGGCCAGCTGCTGCTCGGCCCGACCCTGATGGAGTTCGGCACCGAGGAGCAGAAAAAGCGCTTCCTGCCGCGCATGGCCGCCAGCGCCGACATGTGGGCGCAGGGCTGGTCGGAGCCGAACGCCGGCTCGGACATGGCGGCGATCACCAGCAAGGCGATCCGCGACGGCGACCACTACGTGCTCAACGGCCAGAAGACCTGGTCGACCCGCGCGATCTTCGCCGACTGGCTGTTCGGCCTGTTCCGCAGCGACCCGGCCTCCAGCCGCCACCACGGCCTGAGCTTCCTGCTGGTGCCGCTGGACACCCCCGGCGTGACCATCCGCCCGATCAAGGCGCTCAACGGCAAGGACGCCTTCGCCGAAGTGTTCTTCGACGACGTGCGCGTGCCGGTCGACAACCGCATCGGCGCCGAAGGGCAGGGCTGGCACGTGGCGATGGCCACCGCCGGCTTCGAGCGCGGCCTGCTGCTGCGCTCGCCGGCCCGCTTCCAGGCCACCGCGCGCAAGCTGGTCGAGCTGTACCGCGCCAACCAGGAAAGAGCCGACCGCGACCCGAGCATCCGCGAAGCGGTGGTGCAGGCGTGGATGGACGCCCAGGCCTACGCGCTGTCCGCCTACCACACGGTCGGCCGCCTGGCGCGCGGCGCGCGCATCGGCGCCGAGTCGAGCACCAACAAGATCTTTTGGTCCGAGCTGGACCTGCGCATGCACGAGACCGCCATGCGCATCCTCGGCGCGCGCGGCGAGCTGCTGGAAGGCAGCGAGGGCGAGGCCAACGGCTGGCTGGAGGGCTTCCTGTTCGCCCAGGCCGGGCCAATCTATGCCGGCACCAACGAGATCCAGCGCAACATCATCGCCGAGCGCATGCTCGGCCTGCCGAAGTAAGGAGCGGGCCATGGACTTCACCTTCAACGACGACCAGCTCGCCTTCCGCGAGGCGATCAGCCGCTTCCTGATGACCGAGGCGGCCCCCGAGCTGCTGCGCGACGTCTGGGAAACCGACGCCGGCCGCTCGCCCGAGCTGCGCAACAAGATCGCCGAGCAGGGCCTCACCGCCCTGTCGGTGCCCGAAGCCTGCGGCGGCCTGGGCATGGACGACGTGGCCTGGGCGCTGATGACCCAGGAGCTGGGCTACTACGCGATTCCCGACTCGCTGGCCGACACCGCCTACGTGGCTGCCGGCCTGCTGACCGCGCTGCCCGAAGGCACCGCCGGGCGCGACGATGCCCTGGCGCAGATCGCCGACGGCAGCATCCGTGTCGCCGTCGGCCACCCGATCAACCCGCTGGTGGCCGACGCCCACCTGGCCAACTACCTGTTGCTTGCCCACGGCGACGAAGTGCACCTGGTGCCGCGCCCGCTGGTCGACGTGATCGCCAGCCCGAGCATCGACGCCTCGCGCCGCCTCAGCCAGGTGGTCTGGGAGCCGATTTCGGCGACCCGCGTCGCCACCGGCGAGCAGGGCCGCGCGCTGTGGGCGCAGACCCTGGATCGCGGCGCCCTGGCGGTGGCCGGTCAGGCCCTGGGCCTGGCCCAGCGCATGCTCGACCTGTCGGTCGACTACGTCGCCCAGCGCAAGCAGTTCGGCAAGCCGATCGGCAGCTTCCAGGCGGTCAAGCATCACCTGGCCGACGTGGCCACCAAAGTCGAGTTCGCCAAGCCGGTGCTCTATCGCGCCGCCCACGCCCTGGCCAATGGCGCGTCCGATGCCGCGGTGCACGTCTCCCACGCCCGCCTGGCCTGCGCCGAGGCGGCCTGGCTGTCGGCCCGCCACGGCATCCAGGTGCACGGCGCCATGGGGTACACCTGGGAAGTCGACCTGCAGATGTTCATGAAGCGCGCCTGGGCGCTGGACGCCTCCTGGGGCGACCGCGCCTTCCACAAGTCCCGCGTGGCCGCCTGCGTGCTGGCCGACGGCGCCGCGCTGGCGCCGGCCCAGACCTTCGAGGAGTGATCCATGGCTGAAGCCTATATCGTCGACGCCCTGCGCAGCCCGACCGGCAAGCGCAAGGGCGGTCTTTCCCACGTGCATGCCATCGACCTCGGCGCCCACGTGCTGAAGGCGCTGGTTGCGCGCAACCCGATCCCGGCCCACGAGTACGACGACGTGATCTTCGGCTGCGTCGACACCATCGGCTCGCAGGCCGGCGACATCGCCCGCACCAGCTGGCTGGCCGCCGACCTGCCGCTCAACGTGCCGGGCACCACCGTCGACCGCCAGTGCGGCTCGTCGCAGCAGGCGCTGCACTTCGCCGCCCAGGCGGTGATGAGCGGCACCCAGGACGTGGTGGCGGTCGGCGGCGTGCAGACCATGACGCAGATCCCGATCTCCTCGGCCATGCTCGCCGGCCAGCCGCTCGGCTTCGCCGATCCGTTCTCCGGCAGCAAGGGATGGCAGGCGCGCTTCGGCGAGCAGCCGGTCAACCAGTTCTACGCCGCCCAGCGCATCGCCGACCACTGGGGCATCAGCCGCGCGCAGATGGAGGCCTTCGCCCTGGAGAGCCACCAGCGCGCCCTGAGCGCCATCGCCAGCGGCCGCTTCACCCGCGAGATCGTGCCGCTGGAAGGCGTCTGGTACGACGAGACGCCGCGCGAGACCACCCTGGAGAAGATGGCCAGCCTCGAGCCGGTGGGCGCGGAGTTCCCGTCGATCACCGCCGCGGTATCCAGCCAGACCTGCGACGCCTCGGCGGCGCTGCTGGTGGTCTCCGAGGCGGCGCTCAAGCGCTACGGCCTGACCCCGCGGGCGCGCATCCACCACCTCAGCGTGCGCGGCGACGACCCGATCTGGCACCTCACCGCGCCGATCGAGGCGACCCGCCACGCCCTGAAGAAGGCCGGCATGACGATGAACGACATCGACCGGGTGGAGATCAACGAGGCCTTCGCCTCGGTGGTGATGGCCTGGGCCAAGGAGCTGGACTACGACCCGGCGCGCACCAACGCCAACGGCGGCGCCATCGCCCTCGGCCACCCGCTCGGCGCCACCGGTGCGCGGCTGATGACCACGCTGCTGCACGAACTGGAGCGCAGCGGCGGCCGCTACGGCCTGCAGACCATGTGCGAAGGCGGCGGCCAGGCCAACGTGACCATCATCGAAAGGCTGTAGCAGCGGCTGAGCACGGGCCTGTAGGGGCGAATTCATTCGCCTTTGCGGCCCGGTTGGGCGAATGAATTCGCCCCTACAGACTGACTCCACCAGAACAAGGACAACAAACCATGGCTATCTGTGCAGGAAGAACCGTGATCATCACCGGCGCCGGCGGCGGGCTGGGCCGCGCCTACGCGCTGGCCTTCGCCGCCGAGGGCGCCAACGTGGTGGTCAACGACATCCGTCAATCCGCCGCCGAGGACGTCGCCGGCGAGATCCGCGCCGCCGGTGGGCTGGCCATCGCCAACGCCGACGACATCACCACCCTGGCCACCGCCCAGCGCATCGTCGACGCCGCCCTGGCGGCCTTCGGCGAGGTGCACGTGCTGGTCAACAACGCCGGCATCCTGCGCGACCGCATGTTCCTCAGCCTCAGCGAAGAGGACTGGGATCTGGTCATGCAGGTGCACCTCAAGGGCCACTTCTGCCTGGCCAACATCCTCGCCCGCCGCTGGCGCGACCAGGCCAAGGCCGGCCAGCCGGTCGACGCACGCATCATCAACACCAGCTCCGGCGCCGGCCTGCAGGGTTCGGTGGGGCAGTCCAACTACTCGGCGGCCAAGGGCGGCGTCGCCGCGCTGACCCTGGTGCAGGCCGCGGAACTCGCCCGCTACGGCATCACCGCCAACGCCCTGGCCCCGGCGGCGCGCACGGCGATGACCGAGAGCGCGATGGCCGAGGTGGTGAAGAAGCCCGAGGACGGCAGCTTCGACCTGTGGGCGGCGGAGAACGTCGCGCCGCTGGTGGTCTGGCTGGGCAGCGCCCAGTCGCGCCACGTCACCGGCCAGGTGTTCGAGAGCCAGGGCGGGCGCATCTCCCTCGGTGACGGTTGGCGCACCGGGGTGACCCGCGACAAGGGCGCGCGCTGGCTGCCGGAGGAGATCGGCCCGGTGGTCGACGAAATCCTCGCCGAAGCGCCCAAGGCGCAGAAGGTCTGGGGGACCTGAGGGAGCGGTGAATGTCGCGACGCCTCGGCCTGGTGGCCGGGGCGTTGTCCATTTTGGCCTGGAGAACATGCATGGATTGGTTGAGACGACAGACAGTGGGCACCAAGCTGGTCTGTGGATTTTTTCTGGTATCGCTGATCGGCGCCTTCGTCGGTCTGCAGGGGATTCTCAAGGCTGCGCAGCTCAAGGAGCTGGCGTCCCTGATGTACGAGCGCGAGGCTGCCGGCCTGCGCTATGCCGGCGAAGCGAACAGCCAGTTCCTGGCCGCGGCCTCGGCCATTCGCAGCGCGATCCTGACGGCGTCGATCGAGGAGCGGCAGCAGTATCTGAGCGAGCTGAATGAACATCTGGAGCTGGTACGCAGCGAGATGGCCAGGGCCGGAGAAACCTTCGTCAGCGAGGATGACAAGACCCGGCTCGGCTATCTGCTGGAGGTGCAGGCGGAATTCGAGCAGAACATCAAGGATGTGGTCCGCCGCCTCGATGGCGAAGATGTGCCCTATCCGCGCTCCTCGACCGAATACCTGCTCACTTCCATACGCCCGGTTGCCGACCAGGCCACCGAAATGATGACCCAGCTGGTCGAGAGCAAGATGGGCAACGCCGCCGAACTCAGCCATCAGACCGACGAGATCTACGCCGACATCCGTCTGCTGATGATCGGCCTGACCGCCGCCGGTCTGCTGGCCGGTGTGCTGATCGGCGTGCTGCTGACCCGCGGCCTGACCCGCCAGCTGGGCGGCGAGCCGGCCGCGGTGGCCGACCTGGCGACCAGCATCGCCAATGGCGATCTCACCGCGCGCATCGACATGTCGCGGGCGCTGCCGGGCAGCGTGACCTACGCGATGCAGCGGATGCAGGGCTCGCTGACCGAACTGGTCGGTTCGGTGCGCGCCAGCAGCGAGAGCATCGCCAGCGGCTCGGCGCAGATCGCCAGAGGCAACGTCGACCTGTCGGCGCGTACCGAGCAGCAGGCGGCCTCCCTGGCGCAGACGGCGGCCAGCATGGAGGAGCTGACCGCCACGGTGCAGCAGAATGCCGACAACGCCCGCCAGGCCCATGGGCTGGCCAACAACGCCTCGCGCACCGCGGAGCAAGGGCGCGTGGTGGTGCACCGGGTGGTCGAGACCATGCAGGGCATCACCGACAGCTCGCAGCGCATCGCCAGCATCATCAACGTGATCGACTCGATCGCCTTCCAGACCAACATCCTCGCCCTCAACGCCTCGGTGGAAGCGGCGCGCGCCGGCGAGGAAGGCCGCGGCTTCGCGGTGGTGGCCGGCGAGGTGCGCAACCTGGCCAGTCGCTCGGCCTCCGCGGCGAACGACATCAAGGCCTTGATCGAGGAGTCCACGCGGCGGGTCGAGGATGGCTCGAAACTGGTCGAGCAGGCCGGCAGGACCATGGCCGACGTGGTCGGCGCCGTGCGCCGGGTGGCCGACATCATCGACGAGATCTCGGCGGCCTCCCAGGAGCAGAGCCAAGGCATCGCCCAGGTCAACGCCGCCGTCGCGCAGATGGAGCAGGTAACCCAGCAGAACGCCGCACTGGTGCAGGAGGCGTCCACCGCGTCGCTCTCGCTGGCCGACCAGGCGCAGACCCTGCAGGAGGCGGTGGCGGTGTTCCGCCTGGGCGACGCGCCGCAGCAGCCGGATGCGCTGCCGCAGCGCGAGCTTCCCCCGCGCGAAGTGATGGCGCCGGCAGTGTCGGCCAGGGCGGGCGGCGTCAGGGAAGGGGCCTGGGAGACGTTCTGAGCGGCAGCCGGCGAGCGCCGGGAAGGGCAGGCCGCTGCGGTTGACTTCAGAAAGGCGCCGTAACCTGCACTACTGCCGAGTACAGCGATGAGTCGGCGAATTCCTCGGCGGTCAGCACCCGGCCGACCAGGATCAGCGCAGTGCGCCGGAAGTCCTTTTCGGCGACCCTGGCGACGATGTCGGCCAGGGTGCCCTGCACCCAGTCCTGGTCCGGCCAACTGGCTCGGTGCACCACCGCGACGGGGCAGTCGGCGCCGTAATGGGGCAGCAGTTCCTCGACGATCTGCGGCAGCTGGCGCACGCCCAGGTGGATGGCCATGGTCGCGCCGTGGCGGGCCAGATCGCCGAGCTGCTCGCCTTCCGGCATCTGCGTCTTGCTGGCGTAGCGGGTGAGGATCAGCGTCTGCGACACCTCGGGCAGGGTCAGCTCGCAGCCGAGCAGGGCGGCGCAGGCGGCGGTGGCGGTGACGCCGGGGACGATCTGGTAGGGAATGCCCAAGCGGCGCAGGTGACGGATCTGCTCGCCGATGGCGCCGTACAGCGACGGGTCGCCGGAATGCACCCGCGCCACGTCCTCGCCGCGCCCGTGGGCTTCGGCCAGCAGGTCAACGATTTGCGCCAGATCCAGCTCGGCGGTATTCACCACGGTATGGGCGCCGTGGCCCTCCAGTACCGCTGCGGGCACCAGCGAGCCGGCATAGAGGATCACCGGGCAGCTGCGGATCAGCCGCTGGCCGCGCACGGTGATGAGGTCCGGATCGCCGGGGCCGGCGCCGATGAAGAAGACGGTCATGCAGGCTCCTGTCTGGCACGCGCCAGGGCGAAGGTGGCGTTGGCGCTGCGCCGCTTGGCGATCAGCAGTTCGGCGGACGCTCCGCCCAGCGCCTCGGCGAGCGCCAGGGCGCTGGCCTCGGCCACCCCGGCGCAGCCGGTGGCGCGCCGGGCGGCTGCGGAGCGGCTGGTGAGCCGTGGTTCATACTCGCGTAACCGCTCCACGGTGAGGCCATGCAGCGGCAGGTCCAGCTGTACGGCCAATGCCTGCAGGCCCGGTTCGCCGAGCTTGCCGTCGAGGCTCGCCAGGGCGTGCAGATCGGCGACGTTCAGCCCCTGTTCGCGCAGGCTGTCCTCCAGCAAGCGACTCAGCTCGCCGGCCGTGCAGCCGCGCCGGCAGCCGAAACCGGCGGCCAGCAGCCGGGCTGGGCGCTGCGCCTGGGGTGATGAGTCGGGTACTGAAATCATGAGATTTTGCGGACGAAGACGGCGGAATCGCGGCAGATGGCGCGGTTATGGGACGCGCCCCGGCGGGCGATCTTTTTTTACGACAGCATGCCGCCGCGCACGGCGTCAACCGGCCATCCCTCTTGTAGGGGCGAATTCATTCGCCTGTGCGAGGCGATCGGGCGAATGAATTCGCCCCTTACAGGCCCCGACGCCGCCGCCATTGACCGCCGCGCGCACCCTGCGTAGCCTTGCGGCCCCGAGGTTCTCCGGTCTGGGCCGGAGCTAAGAGGGAACGCGGTGCGACACCGCGGCTGCCCCCGCAACTGTAAACGGTACGAGTCCCCTCACGACGCCACTGCTCACGCGGGAAGGCGAGGGGATGGCGCCAAGGCGCCCACCGTGAGCCAGGAGACCTGCCTCGAAGGAAGCGCCCCGCCTCGCGGAGCGTTTCCGGAACTTCACGACAACCGGGCGGGGTGATCCGGTGGCGAATCCGACCGACCGGCGCGCGTGCGTCCGGCGGCGTCTCGTCATGCCCCCCGCCAGCCAGCCAGGGCCGCGCATGAAATCCTTGAGCAAACTTCCCGTCACTATCGTCACCGGCTTCCTCGGCTCGGGCAAGACCACCCTGCTGCGCCATCTGCTGGACCATGCCCAGGGCCGGCGCATCGCGGTGATCGTCAACGAGTTCGGCGAGCTGGGCATCGACGGCGAGATCCTCAAGCAGTGCGCCATCGGCTGTAGCGAGGAGGAGGCCGCGGGCCGGGTGTTCGAGCTGGCCAACGGCTGCCTGTGCTGTACCGTGCAGGAAGAGTTCTTCCCGGTAATGCGCGAACTGGTGGCGCGCCGCGGCGACCTGGACCAGATCCTCATCGAAACCAGCGGCCTCGCCCTGCCCAAGCCGCTGGTGCAGGCCTTCAACTGGCCGGAAATCCGCAACGCCTGCACCGTGGACGCGGTGGTCACCGTGGTCGACAGCCCGGCGGTGGCCGCCGGCACCTTCGCCGCCTTCCCCGCGCAGGTGGACGAGCAGCGCCGCGCCGACCCCAACCTCGACCACGAATCGCCGCTGCACGAGCTGTTCGAGGACCAGCTAGCCTGCGCCGACCTGGTGGTGCTCAACAAGACCGACCTGCTCGATGCCGAGGTCCTGGCCGCGGTGCGCGCCGAGGTCGCCGAGGAGCTGCCGCCGGCGGTGAAGATCGTCGAGGCTCAGCAGGGCCGCCTGCCGCTGGACGTGCTGCTGGGCATCGGCGCCGAGGCCGAACTGCACATCGACGCCCGTCCCGGCCATCACGACCACAGCGACGGCGAGGACCACGACCACGACGAGTTCGACTCCTTCGGCGTCGAGCTGCCGGAAGTCGACGAGCGCCTGCTGCTCGCCGCCCTCGCCGAGCTGGTGCAGCGCCACGCCGTGCTGCGGGTGAAGGGCTTCGTCGCCGTGCCGGGCAAGGCCATGCGCCTGCTGGTGCAGGGCGTCGGCCAGCGCTTCGACCGGCACTTCGACCGCGCCTGGCGCGCCGACGAGGCGCGCGCCACCCGCCTGGTTATCATCGGCCAGGCGCTGGATGCCGCCGCCATCGACGCCGAGCTGCGCGCCGCGCTGACCCGCTGAACGCATGCACCTCCTGCGCACCCAGCCGGGCGGCTTCGTTCCCGACGACAGCATCGCCGACCTCGGCCAGACCCCGGCCGAGCTGGTCATCCTCTGCAGCGGCGACTCCAACCTGACGCTGCTGGCCGAGGCCGCCCGCGAGCTGGCGGACGACTACCCGAGCCTGCGCCTGGCCAACCCCGGCCAGTTGCGCAACCACGCCTCGGTCGACCTCTACGTCGACCAGGTGCTGCGCCATGCGCGGCTGATCCTGGTGTCGCTGCACGGCGGGGTGAGCTACTGGCGCTACGGTATCGAGCGGCTGGTAGAGCTGGCCGAGGCCGGCGCCACGCTGATCCTGGTGCCCGGCGACGACCGCCCCGACCCGGAGCTGACCCGCCTGAGCAACGTCGCCGCCGAAGACGCCGAGCGTGCCTGGCAGTACCTGCGCCAGGGCGGGCTGGACAATGCCCGCCAGCTGTATCGCTTCCTCGCCGACCGCTGGCTGGGCCATCCCTGCGAGTGGCGCGAGCCGCAGGCGCTGCCGCGCGTTGCCGTCTACCACCCGCGCCGCGGCAGCGGTACGCCGGCGCTGTGGCAGGGCGACTGGCAGCCTGGCGCGCCGGTGGCGGCGCTGCTGTTCTACCGCGCGCAGTTGCAGGCGGCCAACACCGCCTTCGTCGACGAATTCTGCGAGCGTCTGGCGGCGCAGGGCCTCAACCCGCTGCCGATCGCCGTGGCCAGCCTCAAGGAGCCGGCCTGCCTGGCCCAGGTCGAGGACTGGCTGGACGAGACCGACGCGGCGCTGATCGTCAATACCACCGGGTTTGCCCTGTCCAGCCCGGAGCGCCCGGCGCTGCGCCCGTTCCGCCGCGACGTGCCGGTGCTGCAGGCGATCTGCGCGCTGGACAACCGCCAGCGCTGGCAGGACAACCCGCTGGGCCTCGGCCCGCGCGACCTGGCCATGCACGTGGTGCTGCCCGAGCTGGACGGGCGCATCGTCACCCGGCCGATCACCTTCAAGGGCCTGGCCTGGCGCAGCGAGCGCAGCCAGAGCGACGTGGTCCGTTACCAGGCCGACGGCGAGCGCATGGACTTCGTCGCCGAGCTGGCGCGGCGCTGGGTGAACCTGGCGCGCAAGGCCAACGCCGACAAGCGCATCGCCCTGGTGCTGGCCAACTACCCGACCCGCGACGGGCGGATCGGCAACGGCGTCGGCCTCGACACCCCGGCGGCGGCGCTGAACATCCTCCGCGCGCTCCAGCAAGCGGGCTATCCGCTCGTCGAGCTGCCGGACTCCGGCACCGCGCTGATCCACGCCCTGCTCGGCGGGGTGAGCAACGACCTCGACAGCCTCGACCTGCGCCCCTGCCAGCAGAGCCTGGCGCTGGCCGACTACCAGCGCCTGTTCGCGCGTCTGCCCGCAGCCAACCGACAGGCGGTGTTGGAGCGCTGGGGCGCGCCGGAGGACGACCCGATGTTCCGCGCCGGGCGGATGATGGTCGCCGGATTACGCCTGGGGCTGACCTTCGTCGGCATCCAGCCGGCGCGCGGCTACCAGCTCGATCCGGCGGCGATCTACCACGATCCGCTGCTGGTGCCGCCGCACGGCTATCTGGCCTTCTACTTCTGGCTGCGCGAGGCCTACGGCGCCGACGCCGTGGTCCACGTCGGCAAGCACGGCAACCTCGAATGGCTGCCGGGCAAGGGCGTCGGCCTGTCCGCCGAGTGCTGGCCGGACGCGATCTTCGGCCCGCTGCCCAACGTCTACCCGTTCATCGTCAACGACCCCGGCGAGGGCGCCCAAGCCAAGCGCCGCAGCCAGGCGGTGATCGTCGACCACCTGATGCCGCCGCTGACCCGCGCCGAGAGCTACGGTCCGCTGCGCGACCTGGAGCGCCTGGCCGACGAGTACTACGAGGCCAGCCTGCTCGACCCGCGCCGCGCCGAGCAGCTGCGCGGCGAGATCCTCGCCACGGTGCGCGCCACCGCGCTGGACCGCGAGCTGAACCTGCAGCTCAGCGCCGACCCGGACAGCTGGCTGCCGCAGCTCGACGCCTACCTGTGCGACCTCAAGGAATCGCAGATCCGCGACGGCCTGCACGTGTTCGGCGAGTCGCCCACCGGCCGCCTGCGCCGCGACACCCTGCTGGCGCTGCTGCGTGTGCCGCGCGGCGACGGCCAGGGCGGCAACGCCAGCCTGCTGCGCGCGCTGGCCGCCGACCTGAAATTGGGCTGGGACCCGCTGGCCGGCTACCCCGGCGAGCCATGGAGCGGGCCGCGCCCGGACTGCCTGGCTGATGTGTGCGCCGATGCGTGGCGCACGGCCGGCGATACCCGCGAGCGCCTGGAGCTGCTCGCCCTGCAACTGATCGACGGGCAAATCGATGCGCCCGGCGCGGCCAGCGCCGCGGTGCTCGCCGAGCTGCACGAGCGCGTCGCGCCGCTGCTCGACGCCTGCGGCGCGGCGGAGATCGCTGGCCTGCTCGCCGCGCTGGACGGGCGCTTCGTGCCGCCGGGACCGAGCGGCGCGCCCAGTCGCGGCCGCCTCGACGTGCTGCCCACCGGGCGCAACTTCTACTCGGTGGACGTGCGCAACCTGCCGACGCCCACCGCCTGGCGGCTCGGCTTCCAGTCCGCCAGCCTGCTGCTGGAGCGCCACCTGCAGGACCACGGCGAGCACCTGACCCGCCTCGGCCTGTCGGTGTGGGGCACCGCGACCATGCGCACCGGCGGCGACGACATCGCCCAGGCCATGGCGCTGCTCGGCGTGCGCCCGGTGTGGCAGGCCGGCAGCGGGCGGGTCGAGGACTTCGAGATCCTCCCGGTGTCGCTGCTCGACCGCCCGCGGGTCGACGTCACCCTGCGCGTCTCCGGCTTCTTCCGCGACGCCTTCGCCAACCTGCTGCGCCTGTTCGACGCCGCGGTGCTGGCGGTGGCCGCGCTGGACGAGCCGGAAGACCTCAACCCGCTGGCCACGCGGGTGCGCCGCGAGAGCGCCGAGCTGGCCGCCGCAGGCCTGAGCCTCGACGAGGCGCGCCGCCGCGCCGGCTGGCGGGTGTTCGGCGCCGCCCCCGGCGGCTACGGCACCGGCGTGCAGCAGGCCATCGCCGAGGGCGCCTGGGACAGCCGCGCCGATCTCGCCGAGGTCTACCTGACCTGGGGCGGCTACGCCTACGGCGCCGGCGGCGACGGCGTGCCGGCCCGCGCGGCGCTGGAGCGGCGCCTCGGCGCGGTGCAGGCGGTGCTGCACAACCAGGACAACCGCGAGCACGACCTGCTCGATTCCAACGACTACTTCCAGTTCCAGGGCGGCATGCTGGCCGCGGCGGAAACCCTCGGCGGCGCCCCGGTGGCCAGCTACCACGGCGACCACAGCCAGCCGGACAACCCGCGCATCCGCACCCTCAAGGAAGAGCTCAACCGCGTGCTGCGCGCCCGCGCCGCCAATCCCAAGTGGATCGCCGGCATCAAGCGCCACGGCTACAAGGGCGCCTTCGAGCTGGCCGCCACCGTCGACTACCTGTGCGCCTTCGACGCCACCAGCGAGCTGATCGACGATCACCAGTACCAACTGCTCACCGATGCCTACCTGCTCGACGCCGATACCCGCGAGTTCGTTCGCGAGCACAACCCGGCGGCGCTGCGCGAGATGACCGAGCGCCTGCTCGACGCCCAGCAGCGCGGCCTCTGGCAAGAGCCGGGCGAATACCGCGAGGCGCTGGAAAACCTGCTGCTCGACTGCGAGGAGGACGGCTGATGGCCGTGACGAGGATATCCCATGCATGAACCCGTGAATTTCCCGCTCGCCGCGGTGGTCGGCGCCGACGCGCTGAAGCTGGCGCTGTGCCTGGCGGCGGTCGACCCGGCGATCGGCGGTGTGCTGATCGAGGGGCCGCGCGGCATGGCCAAGTCGACCCTGGCGCGCGGCGTGGCCGAGCTGCTCGACGGCGGCCAACTGGTCACCCTGCCGCTGGGCGCCACCGAGGAGCGCATCGTCGGCACCCTCGACCTCGACGCCGCCCTCGGCGAGGGCCGCGCGCGCTTCGCCCCGGGCCTCTTGGCGCGCGCCCACGGCGGCGTGCTCTACGTCGACGAGGTCAACCTGCTGGCCGACCATCTGGTCGACCTGCTGCTCGACGTGGCGGCCAGCGGGGTCAACCACGTCGAGCGCGACGGCATCTCCCACCGTCACGCCGCGCGCTTCGTGCTGATCGGCACCATGAACCCGGAGGAGGGCGAGCTGCGCCCGCAGCTGCTCGACCGCTTCGGCCTCGCCGTCGTCCTCGGCGGCGCGCCGCTGCCTGCCGAGCGCGCCGAGATCGTCCGCCGCCGGCTGGACTTCGACTGCGACCCCGAGATTTTCCGCGTCCGCTGGCAGGCGGCGCAGGACCAGCTGCAGGCGCGCTGCCGGCAGGCCCGCGAGCAATTGGAAGCGATCCCGCTGGACGACACGGCGCTGGAAACCATCGCCGCGCGCTGCTACGCCGCCGGCATCGACGGCCTGCGCGGCGACCTGGTCTGGCTGCGCGCCGCCCGCGCCCATGCCGCCTGGCGCGGCGCGCAGGCCATCGCCGCCGAGGACATCGACGCGGTGCAGGACTTCGTGCTGCGCCATCGCCATCCGCACGGCCCGGCCGCCGAGCCGCCGCAGCAGAATCCCGGCGATTCTGCGCCGCAGAGGGAGGCGGGCGGGCAGAACGACGGCCAGCGCGGAGAACAAGGCGAAGGCCAGTGGGGCGAGCTGCCGGCGCAGCCGCTGGCCATCGGCGAGCGCCGCGCGCCGCCGCGCTGGCCAAAAAAGCCCTGAGCATCCGCCCGCAACCCGCCCGGGGCGCGGATGCCAGACAGCGGGACACGCCCCAGCCGGCCCCGCGCGGCCGCGCCGGCGCGTCCGGCCCTGGCCGCCTCGACTGGCCACGCAGCCTGCAGCACGGCCGGCCGCGCTCGCGCGCCGAACTGCACTACCGCAGCCGGCTGGCCAGCGCGCCGGCGCTGTGGCTGATCGTCGTCGACGCCTCGGCCTCGACCCGCCGCCACGGTGCGTTGCGCCGCGCCAAGGGGCTGCTCGCCGAACTGCTCGACCAGGCGCGCCGCCGCCGCGTGGTATTGGCCCTTCTGCAGGCGGACGGCGCCAGGCCGCGCTGGTTCTGCCAGGGCCAGCGGGCCCCGCAGGCCGCACGGCGCTGGCTGGAACAGCTCGGTGCCGGCGGCGGCACGCCGCTGCCCGCCGCGCTGGCCGAGGCCGGCGAATGGCTTGCGCGCCGGCAACGCCGCCACCCCGGCGAACGCCAGCAGCTCTGGCTGCTCACCGACGGCCGCCTGCGCGAGCTGCCGGCGCTGGCCCCCGCCGCCTGCCCGGCGCTGCTGATCGACATCGAGAGCGGCCCGCTGCGCCTCGGGCGGGCGAGGGAGCTGGCGGCGGCATTGGGCGCCGAATACCGGCATATCGACGAGATTCCGTTGGCATGAGCGGCGCGGAAGGGAAGGCCCAGGGTAGGGTGGGCAACTCGCGCAGCGATTGCCCACCGCCGGATGCCACGGTGGGCAAGGCTGCGCCGTTGTCCACCCTACGCCACGCCCGTCAGCGCCGTAGGGTAGAAAACTCGCGCAGCGATTTTCTACCGATCTCCATCCCCGACCGCCCGCGTCTGGGCGACTTCAGATCCGGCACGGCGGCCCAGCGCCGCCGCGCCCCACGAGTCCGGTTCCGTCGCGTCGCGGCGGAGACAACAGGGAAACGGGTGAGCCCGCTTGCGGGCGATTCCCGTGCTGCCCCCGCAACTGTAAGCGGCGAGCCCCGGCGCACGATGCCACTGGTCTGCGGACCGGGAAGGCGCGCCGGGGCGACGACCCGCCAGCCAGGAGACCTGCCGGCACCACCGGCCGCTTCAGCGGCCACTCGACCCACGCATCCCTCGGAGGGAGTCCGATGCATATCGAACCCGGCGCGCTGAACGCCGCCAAAGTGCTCTACGGCCACGCGGCCGCCATCGCCACCCTGCTGATCTACGCCCCGCGCTGGATCGGCCACCTCGACCAGGTCGCCAAGACCCTGCTGGCGGCGGTGTTCTTCTCGCTGTTCATGCAGGCCTACCACGTCCCGGCCGGAGTCTCCGAGCTGCACTTCATCGGCGCCTCGGCGATCTACTTCGTCTTCGGCTTCCTGCCCACCCTGTTCGGCTTCGCCCTCGGCCTGCTGCTGCAGGGCCTGGTGTTCGACCCGCAGGATCTGGTGCACTTGGGCGTCAACGCGCTGTCCTTGATGCTGCCGCTGATCGCCGCCCACGGCCTGTTCGGTCGCCGCCTGTTCGACAGCGAGTCGCGCCGCCTGAACTGGCAGTCCGTGGTGCGCTTCGACGCCGTCTACTACGGCGGCGTGGTGGCCATGGTCGGCTTCTGGCTGGCCATCGGTGAGGAGCCGCTGGCGCTGGACAACTGGCTGCTGTTCGCCGCCGCCTACGCGCCGCTGGTGCTCTGCGAGCCGCTGTTCACCTGCCTGGTGGTGCGCCTGCTCAAGCGCTGGCCGGACTCCTCCGTGTTGCAGCGGCTGACCTGCGTGGGCAACCTGCGCCTGGCCTGATCGCCGCCGGTACTGAAGAACGCCCGCGGCCGGTGACGGTCGGCGGGCGTTTTTGCTGGCGCAGCGCGCCGGCTCGCGCACCAGCGTCTCGACCAGCTCCGCCGCCGGCATAGCCCGCGCCAGCGGTGGCTAGGCCTCACCGCCATCGGCGATGTGCAGGGCACGGGCGATCCTTTTCCGCAGCTCTGCCACTTCCTCGATATGCCGGTTTGCCGACCTCACGCTCTGCGCAAAGCTGGCCAGCTTCAGGTGTTCCCCCTGCGGGCCGCTCAGATGGAGGGAACGCGCGGCATAGCTGTCGATCTGGCTGTAAACGCGCGAGAACCCGGCCAGATCGACGACCTTTTGCCGCCTGAAGGAGCCGAACCCCGGGTATGAAAAGACCAGTCGCCTGGAATACGGATAGATAGTGATCCTGCTGGGCCCGAGCACGAGCGGCAGGTTGAACAGCAAGGCCAGCGCGACACCTGGCCAAAGGCCGTGCCACTTCCAGGCCGGCATGAAGACGATCGCGGTCAGAATCGCCTGGATGAACCAGCTCCGCGAGCGGGCAGGGAGGCTGATCGCAGCCTCGGCTTCAACGGCACCCTTCAAGTTGTTTCCCCCTCTCCCTGGGTGAATGGCCAGCCCGGTTTTCCGTGCCGACTGCGATCCCGCGATCAGCGGGGACGCGGCACCGACCCCATCGGCAGTGCCCGAGCCTTATACAGCGAGCCGCCGAGGCGTTCGGTGCCGCAGCGCACGGGGCGTGCCCACGGTTTCCCGCCGGTAGCCCCGGCTGGAGCCAGCCGTCCGTGACGCAAGATAACGGGCAGGCCGGATTTCAGTTCCACGGCATTGGATGGGCAGCAAAATGCCGATTCCGGGCTGCGCAAAGGCATAAATAGGTATTTAAATGCCTTTTTGTGCCTTGGGCATGGCCAGAATAGGTACTATGATGCCTATCCATCACATATCCAAAGACACGGTGCGCGGCGCCAGCCATCACATGGAAACCCTCACCCTTCAGGTCCATCTCGACGGTCAATGGCACGATGCGATGCGGCTGTGCTTCGACGCGCCCGCCGACGGGTTGCGCAGCCGCTGCAGCGCCCGCTACGAGGCCGACTATCTGGTCGCCCACCTCGACGACCTGGGTACGCCGAAAGCCCCGGCGGTGAGCGCCGCCTTGCCCCTCGGCTGGGACGACTACCGGGGCATCGCACCGGCCTTCCTGCACGACATCATCCCCGCCGGCGCCGCGCGGCGGCTCATCCTCGCGCGGATGGCGCTGCCCCTCGATGCGCCGGAAGAGTTCTTCCTGCTGCAGCGCTGCACCCTGGCGCCGGTCGGCAACCTGCGGGTCAAGGAGTCCGTCGCCGCCCCCTGCGTAGCGGCCGGCTTCCCCCGCGAGGAAGTGATCCGCCGCGACATCCGCTTCCTCGATTACGCCTACGAGCGCGGCGCGGCCGTCGGCGGCGCCACGGGAGCGGGCGGCGAGGCGCCCAAGCTGCTGCTGGCCGAGGATGCCGCCGGCGACCTCCACCCGGACGCCAGCCTGCCCGACGCCGAGGTGCGCCGGCACTGGTTCGTCAAGTTCCCGTGCAACGCCGCGACGGCCACCGACCGAGACATCCTGCACAGCGAATACTGCTACTACCATGCGCTCAACCGTCTGGGCATCGAGACGATTGCCGCCGAAGGGCTGGCTTTCGAGGAAGCGGAAAAGCCCAGCCTGTGGATGCGCCGCTTCGACCGCCGGATCGGCCCGCACGGGGTCGAGCGCATCGCCGTCGAATCCGCCTACTCGCTGTGCGGCGTGACCCGGCCGGGCAGCCGCCTGGAGCACGTCGAGGTGATCGCCCGCCTGGCGCAGACCTGGAACGCCGTCGGTCAGGGCGCGGAGATTCCCGCCCTGGTCGCCGAATACCTGCGCCGCGACCTGCTCAACCAGATCCTCGGCAACACCGACAATCACGGGCGCAACTTCGCCATCCTGCGCAGCCGCGAGCGCATCGACCTGGCGCCGATCTACGACCTCGCGCCGATGGCCATGGACCCCGAAGGCGTGGTGCGCACGACCCGCTGGCCCGACGGCATCGAACGCCTGGAGGGCACCGACTGGCGCGCTGGGCCGATCCCGAAGCGGCGTTCGAGCGCTTGCGCGCCGACGCCCGCCAGTTGCTGGCCCTGCCGGACCTGCTGCACGAACTGGGCCTGCCCGAGGCGACCTGGCAGGCGCCGACCATCCCGCTCGACCGCCTGGAAACCACCCTGCGCCGCTGGGGGCTGCTATGAAGAAACCGCAGGAAGACCGCGGCGCGGTACTCGACGACATCCGCCAGCAGCTGGCCGACGGCACCCTGAGCTTCGGCGGCGCCATCCGCCAGCTGCGCCTGCGCGTCACCGGCCTGAACCAGACCGACTTCGCGCGCATGTGCAAGCTGTCGCTGCGCACCCTGCGCCAGCTCGAACAGGATGCCGGCAACCCCACGGTGGCGACGCTGGACAGCGTGTTCAGGCTGTTCGGGATGCGGGTGGGGGTTGTGGTGGGGCGGCCGAGGGACGCGTAGCGGTTCGTAGCGGTTCTGACTCGCGCTCAGCGCTTGATGTGATGGCTCCCACGCTCTGCGTGGGAGCCATTATCACTGGACGCTCCGCATCCGCTTCTGGGACGCAGAGCGTCACTGGCTGCGTTCCCACGCGGAGCGTGGGAACGATCAAGAAATGGGTGGGTTTCTAGCTGCTGCGGACAAGAGATGAAAGCAGTCACTGGACCATAATAGAGCTTCGAGCCAAAGCTGTTGGAGAATTCCTCCGCTGAACAATGTGCGGCCTTATAAACAGTTGGATTTCCCCGTGGTTTAAAAAGGAGTCAAGGTTTTGGAGTTTTTTTCAAGGGGTGAAAACATAGGGCTGAATGCATGCGTAGGAAAGAACGGATGGCCTGAGACCGGCTACTACGCTGGAGGGTTCGAGCGTGCTGTTCACACAATGTGCCGAGATGTCATCTCCAAAGGGTTTGATCCAGATGAAATAGTGTATCCGATAGTATTTTGTGCTAGGCATAGAATAGAGCTGTTTTTGAAAATGCAGATCAGGTTGATTGAGAGAATAAAAGGGCAGGTCACTGTTTCTGATCCCAAGCTCATGAGAACTCATGATCTGGCTGCGCTGTGGGATATGTATGCGGAAGCGACCAATTTGTGCGACCCACGATATGCAGAGGTGGTTCGGTTGATAGAGCCTGCGGTTCGTGAGCTCTCAATGATTGACCCTACAGGAGAGACATTTCGATATGCCTATGACAATAGCAACAAAAAGCATCTTGAGAACAGCGTTTCTTTGATAAACATAGAGGTGTTCTACTCTGCTTTCTGTAGGCTCTCAAATGGTATTAAAGACGCAGAGGGTCTCACTGAGCTTCTCTCTGATGAATACCGCACAGGAACATACACGAGATTCGCCTCTAGAGCTGTGATTGAACGTATATCTAAGGAGCTTCCCAAAAAGTCAGAGTGGAGTGCTCCTGCATTTCGAGAAATAAAAAATGATATCAGCAAGAGATATGGGGTAAGCCTGAGAGGTCTTTCTGAGATTATAGATGTGATTAAATCTCATAGGGAGTTTGCAGCAAATATAGGTGATGAGATTCCGCTGAAGGATATTTCGGCAGAGAAGATTTCTCGATTTCTTGAGCTTCGAATCAGGGCAACAGCTGATTCTAGTGGTCTAGGTTGGCGTGATGCAATGTTGTCTGGCGCTGGTCTGGATCGCGATTTATATCTGCTTCTTCGTGCTGAATATTCGATACGGGAAATGAGCGCCCTGCTTGCTCTTGCTGACGTAGGTGGTCGTCATTGCTATTCCGAAGAATATGATGGTTTACGTGAGCAGTATGAGAATGGTGAAGATGATGTTTCTGAGTTTGCTATCTATCTGGATGGTAAAAGTTTCATTGCCCCAGAAATCATTAGCGGCTTGAAAAAGCTAAAGCAAAAATCTGCTATTGATTTTATTGCTAGAGCGGGAATCGATGTGAGCGAGGTGCCGTAAAACTGAAATGAAACGAACTAGCTCGTAGGGTAGAAAACCTCACAGCGTTTTCTACCGTCACATGCCCCGCAGTACCCGGTGGAAAAGACCTACGGTCGTTTTCCACCCTACACTGTCGTGATAACCACACATCACCGCCAACCTCCTTCCGCCAACCCCACCAGCAACGCCTCCCCACTCCCAAATTCCCACTCCACCTTCGGCAACTCCGGCCTCTTCAACACCAGCACTGGAATCCCCCGCTCGCGGGCGGCCTGCAGCTTGTGCTCGGTGGCCTGGCTGCCGCTGTTCTTGCTGATCAGCACGTCGCAGTCGATCCGCGCCATCAGCGCGCGTTCGTCGTCGAGGGCGAAGGGGCCGCGGGCGCCGAGGATTTCCGCGCGCGGGGTGGGCGGCTGGGCGGTCAAGCAGCGCACGGTCCAGTGCTGATGGTCGGGAATCTCGTGGAGGTGCTCCAGCGGTTCGCGGCCGAGGGTGAACAGCGGGCGGCGGAAGGGGGCGAGGGCGGCGGTCAGCTCCGCCCAGTCCGCCACCTCGCGCCAGTCGTCGCCGGGGCCGGGCTGCCAGCCGGGGCGGCGCAGCGCCCAGCAGGGGATGCCGGCGAGTTGAGTGGCACGGGCGGCGTTGCGGCTGATCTGTGCGGCGTAGGGGTGAGTGGCGTCGATCAGCAGGCCGATGCCTTCGGCCGCGATGAAGCGCGCCAGCCCCTCGGCGCCGCCGTAGCCGCCGACGCGCACCTGGCAGGGCAGGTCGGTCGGCACCTTGCCGAGGCCGGCGAGGCTGTAGATGGCGTCGCCCGGCAGCTGGCGGGCGATGGCCAGTGCCTCGCCGATGCCGCCGAGCAGCAGGATGTGTTTGTTCACGATGCGGACTCCAGCGCCCGGCCTACGAAGCGGCCCTGGCGGTCGATGGCGAAGACTTCCAGGCGCACCTCGGCCGGGACTATCGAGCGGGCGAAGGCCAGCGCGCGCTGGCACACCGCATCGCCCAGGGCGATGCCGGCAGCAGCGGCCAGGGCGAGCGCCTGCTGGCTGGTGTTGGCGGCGCGCATGGCGTCTTGCAGCGCCGCGTCGGCATCCAGTTCTGAGGCCCAATCGGCCAGCTGCGGCAGGTCGATGCTGGAGCGGCGGCTATGCAGGTCGAGGTGGCCGGCGGCCAGCTTGCTGATCTTGCCGAAGCCACCGCACAGGGTCAGGCGCGCTACCGGGGCGCGGCGCAGGTGCTTGAGCACGGCGCCGGCGAAGTCGCCCATCTCGATCAGTGCGCTGTCCTCCAGGCCGTAGTGGCTGCGCATGGCGTCCTCGCTGGCGTTGCCGGTGCAGGCGGCCAGATGCTGCAGGCCGTTGGCGCGGGCCACGTCGATGGCCTGGTGGATGGAGGCGATGTAGGCCGAGCAGGAGAACGGGCGGACGATGCCGGTGGTGCCGAGGATGGAGATGCCGCCGAGGATGCCCAGGCGCGGGTTCATGGTTTTCAGCGCGATTTCGGCGCCGTTCGCCACGCAGACGGTGACCTCGAAGCCGCCGGCATAGCCGCGCTCGGCAGCCAGCGCGCTCAGGTGTTCGGTCATCATCTGTCGCGGCATCGGATTGATCGCCGGCTCGCCGACTGCCAGCACCAGCCCGGGGCGGGTGACGGTGCCGACGCCGGGGCCGGCGTGGAAGCGCACGCCGAGGCGCGGATCGAGCGCCACGCGAGCGCTGATCAGTGCGCCGTGGGTGGCGTCCGGGTCGTCGCCGCCGTCCTTGATCGTGCTCGCCTCGGCGCCGCCGTCGCACAGCCGGCAGAACTCCAGGCGCATGCTGACCCGCTGGCCCTTGGGCAGGACGATCTCCACCGCATCGCAGGCTTCGCCGCCGAGCAGCAGGCGGGCGGCGGCCAGGCTGGTGGAGGTGGCGCAGCTGCCGGTGGTCAGGCCGGTGCGCAGCGGGCGCGGCTGTTCCGGGGTTTCCTCACGCATCGCCGGCCTCGACGGGTTTGCGCACGCAGAGCAGGGTGATTGGCAGCGCCTGGCGCCAGGTGTCGAAGCTGCCCAGCGGCTTGGCGTGGGCGATGTGCAGGCGCAGCAGCTCGCCGCCGTGGCGGGCGTACCAGTCGATCAGCCGCGCTTCGCTCTGCAGGGTGACGGCGTTGGCGACCAGCCGCCCGCCCGGCTTGAGGGCTTCCCAGCAGTCTTCCAGCACGCCGGGCACGGTGACGCCGCCGCCGATGAACACCGCGTCCGGCGCCGGCAGGCCGGCCAGCGCCTGCGGGGCGCTGCCGGCGACCAGTTGCAGGTGCGGCACGCCGAGGGCGTCGCGGTTGTGGCGGATGTGCGCCTGGCGGCCCGCGTCGGCCTCGACGGCGAGGGCGCGGCACTGCGGATGGGCGCGCAGCCACTCGATGCCGATGGAGCCGCAGCCGGCGCCGACGTCCCACAGCAGCTCGCCGGGCAGCGGGGCGAGGCGGGCGAGGGTGACGGCGCGCACGTCGCGCTTGGTCAGCTGGCCGTCGTGGCGGTAGGCCTCGTCGGGCAGGCCGACGGTGGACGGCAGCGGCTGCGCGCCGGCTTCCGCCCGGCAGTCGATGGCCAGCAGGTTGAGGGCGGCGCCGGGCGGCAGGCTCCAGTCGGCGGCGAGGCCGTCGAGGCGCCGTTCGTGCGGGCCGCCGAGGTGCTCCAGCAGGCTGAGGCGGCTGGGGCCGAAGCCGCGCTCGCGCAGCAGTTCGGCGACCTGCGCCGGGGTGGCGGCGCCTTCGCTGAGCACCAGCAGGCGCGCGCCGGGCTGCAGGTGGCGGTTCAGCGCGGCCAGCGGGCGGGCGACCAGCGAGACCACCGCGCAGTCCTGCAGCGCCCAGCCCAGGCGCGCGGCGGCCAGGGACACCGAGGAGGGCGCCGGCAGCACGCGCAGCTCCCCGGCCGGCAGCGCGCGCGCCAGGCTGGCGCCGACGCCGTAGAACATCGGGTCGCCGCTGGCCAGCACGCAGGTCGGCGTGCCGCGCCGGGCCAGCACGGCGGCGAGGTCGAACGGACTGGGCCAGCACGCGCGCGTGGCACCCACGCAGCGCGGCAGCAGGGCCAGCTGGCGTTCGGCGCCGACGATGTGCGCGGAGCCGAGCAGGGCGCGGCGGGCGCTCTTGCCGAGGCCGGCGAAGCCGTCTTCGCCGATGCCCACTACGGTCAGCCAGGGCGTCATCGGGGTTCCTTGTGTGATGGGCGGATGTCTCCGCCGGAATGCCGCGCCCTGGCGAATGAATTCGCCTCTACGGTGGTCTGTGAGGGCAATGGCGGCGAAAGCCGGGCATAATAGCGCGTTCGTCGGTGCCCGTTCAGGGCCGAAGAGGGAACACGGAAGAGCATCGCTCCGACCGTGGCTGCCCCCGCAACTGTCAGCAGCGAGTCCGCGTCACAGGCCACTGGGCAACCGGGAAGGCGACGCCGGGCGACGACCTGCCAGCCAGGAGACCTGCCGGCGAGAGGAGTCGCGAGTGCCAACGTCGGGCGGGGTGTACCGATGCTGCAAGCGCGCCGGCCTGCGGGCCGGCGCGGGGTTTCGCCTGCGGGCGGGATCGCAGGGGTCGCCGCGACGGACAATCCGGTGACCTTTCGTGAAGCATCCTCTTCGCGCGGCTGCGCCGCGCCCTTCCGCCTGTCCGGGCCTGCTGCGCATCGTCGCCGCCCGCGACGGCGGCATCTGCCGCATCAAGCTGCCCGGTGGGCGGCTCAGCGCCCGCCAGGCGCGGGCCATCGCCGTTGCCGCCGAGGCGTGTGCCGGCGGCGTGCTGGAAGCCACCAACCGCGCCAACCTGCAGATCCGCGGCGTGCGCGCCGGGTGCGAGGACGCGCTGATCGAGCGCCTGCTGGCCGCCGGCCTGGGCGCCGCCAGCGCCGCCGGCGACGACGTGCGCAACCTGATGCTCAGCCCCGCCGCCGGCCACGATCCCCACACCCTGCTCGATACCCGCCCGCTGGCCGCCGCGCTGCTCGCCCGGCTGGAGCGAGAACCGCGCTGGCACGCGCTGTCGCCCAAGTTCGCCGTGCAGCTCGATGGCGGCGAGGCGCTGGCGATGCTCGACCACCCCCACGACCTGTGGCTGTCGGCCCTGCCGGGCGAGGACGGGCCGCGCTACGCCTTCGGCCTGGCCGGCTGCCCGCCGCAGCGTGCCGGGGACGACCCCGCGCTGGCCTCGATTCCGGCGGCGCAGGCCGGCGCGCTGGTGTTCGCGCTGCTGGAGCTGTTCCTCGACCGCGCCGGCGCCGAGCAGACGCGCATGCGCCACCTGCTGCAGAGCCTGCCGGCGCCGGCCGTCCTCGCTGCGCTGCGCGCACGCCATCCGGTGCTGGAGCTGCGCCGCGACGCCGCGCTGCTCTCCTGGCGCCGCGCGCCGGCCGAACCGCAGCGGCGCTTCGGCGTGCAGGCGCAGCGCCAGGCCGGGCTCTGCCAGGTCGGCGCGCAGACCGTGCTGGGCCGCCTCGACGCCCGCCAGTTGCAGGCGCTGGCGGCGCTGATCGAGCGACTGGGCACGCCCTGCCTGCACCTGACGCCCTGGCAGGGCGTGCTGCTCCCCGACGTGCCCGCCGCGCGCGGCGCCGAAGCGCAGCGCGCCCTGGCGGACCTCGGCCTGCTGGTCGACCCGGCCGCGCCGCTGGCCCGGCTGATCGCCTGCAGCGGCTCGCCTGGCTGCGCCCGCGCCATGGCCGACACCAAGGCCGACGCCCGGCGCCTGGCCGCCTTGCTGCCGCCCGCGGCCGGCGCGGCGGACATCCACCTGAGCGGCTGCCCGCGGCGCTGCGCCGCCGCCCATGGCGCCGCCTTCACCCTGCTGGCCACGGCCCCGGCGCGCTACCAGTTGCTGGCGGGCGGCCACGGCCCGGTGCTGGCCGAACATCTGAACATCGAGCAGGCCGCCGCGCGGCTGGCCGCCCATCCCTCATCCCCGGAGTCCCCATGATCGACTACATCCGCGATGGTCAGGAAATCTATCGCAACTCCTTCGCCATCATCCGCGCCGAGGCCGATCTCGCGGCGATCCCCGCCGATCTGGAAAAGCTCGCGGTGCGCGTGATCCACGCCTGCGGCATGGTCGACGTGGTGCAGAACCTGCGCTTCTCGCCGGGTGCCGGTAGCGCCGGGCGCGCCGCGCTGGCCGCCGGCGCGCCGATCCTCTGCGATGCGCGGATGGTCGCCGAGGGCATCACCCGCGCGCGCCTGCCGGCCGACAACCGGGTGATCTGCACCCTCAACGATCCCGAAGTGCCGGCGCTGGCCCGCGAGCTGGGCAACACCCGCTCGGCGGTGGCCCTGGAGCACTGGCGCGACCATCTGGAAGGCAGCGTGGTGGTGATCGGCAACGCGCCGACCGCGCTGTTCTACCTGCTGGAAATGCTCGCCGCCGGCGCGCCCAAGCCGGCGCTGATCCTCGGCTTCCCGGTCGGCTTCGTAGGCGCCGCCGAGTCCAAGGACCTGCTCGCCGAAGGCAGCCACGGCGTGCCCTACGTGATCGTCCGCGGCCGGCGCGGTGGCAGCGCCATGGCCGCCGCGGCGGTCAACGCGCTGGCCACGGAGGTGGAGTGATGGGCAAGGGACGACTGCTGGGCCTGAGCGTCGGGCCGGGCGATGCCGAGCTGATCACCGTCAAGGCGCTGCGCCTGCTGCGGGAGGCGCCGGTGGTGGCCTATTTCGTCGCCAAGGCCAAGGCCAGCAAGGGGCAGGGCGGCAACGCCTTCGGGGTGATCGAGGAGTACCTGCGCGACGACCAGCTGCGCCTGCCGCTGGTCTACCCGGTGACCACCGAGAAGCTGGCGCCGCCCTTGTCCTACGAGGACGTGATCGCCGACTTCTACGACACCGCCGCCGCGCAGGTCGCTGCGCACCTCGACGCCGGCCGCGACGTGGCGGTGATCTGCGAGGGCGACGCGCTGTTCTACGGCTCCTACATGTACCTGCACGACCGCCTGGCCGAGCGCTACGCCACCGAGGTGGTGCCCGGCGTCTGCTCGATGCTCGGCGCCGCCGCCGCGCTCGGCGCGCCGCTGGTGTATCGCAACCAGAGCCTTTTGGTGCTGTCCGGCGTGCTGTCCGAGGAAGAGCTGACCGAGCGGCTGTCCGGCGCCGAGGCGGCGGTGGTGATGAAGCTCGGGCGCAACTTCGACAAGGTGCGCCGGGTGCTGGAGCGCCTTAATCTGGCCGAGCGCGCCCTGTACATCGAGCGGGCGACCATGGCCGAGCAGCGCAGCCTGCCGCTGACCGAGGTCGACCCGATGGCCTCGCCGTACTTCTCCCTGATCCTGGTTCCCGGCCCGAGGTGGCAAGGCTGATGCACAAGACTCCCGCAATCGTGATCCTCGGCGCCACCAGCCTGCCCACCGCGCGGCGCATCCAGCGCCGCTACCCGCAGGCGCCGGTCTACGCCCTGCAGGGCCGGGTCGAGGCGGACATCGCCTACGCCGACTTCGGCGCCACCCTGCGCGCGCTGTACCAGAGCGGCACGCCGATCGTCGCGCTGTGCGCCGCCGGCATCGTGATCCGCAGCCTGGCGCCGGTGCTGGCCGACAAGGAGCAGGAACCGCCGGTGCTGGCGGTGGCCGAGGACGCCAGCGCGGTGGTGCCGCTGCTCGGCGGGCTGGCCGGGGTCAACCATATCGCCCGGGAGATCGCGGCGATCTTCGGCATCGAGGCGGCGATCACCACCGCAGGCGAGCTGCGCTTCGGTACCTGCCTGCTCAACCCGCCGGAGGGCTACGCACTGGCCGACGTGGAGGAGGGCAAGCGTTTCGTCGCCGACCTGCTCGGCGGCGAGACGGTGCGCGTGGAAGGCGAGGCGCCCTGGCTGGCCGCGGCACGCCTGCCGCTGGGCGAGGACGCCGGGCGGCGCATCCGGGTGAGCTGCGTGCGCACAGCGGCGAGCGACGAGCTGCTGATCCACCCGCGCGCGCTGGTGCTGGCGGTCGACGCCGGCGAGGCCGATCTGGCCGACAAGGTGCGCGCCACGCTGGCCGCCCACGGGCTGGCCGAGGCGGCACTGGCCGGGCTGCTGGCGCCGCTGGAGCGGATGAGCGACGGCGCGCTGGGCGCGGCGGCGCGCGATCTCGGCGTGCCGCTGCGCTTCGCCGCGCGCGGCGCCGGCGAGACGCCGGCCGACTGGCTGCAGCGCCTGCTGCCGCTGGAGCAAGTGCTGGGCGGCGACGGCCTGTGCATCGGCCGCGCCGCGCAGCCGGTGGCGGTCGAGCGACTCGGCCGCGCCCGTGGGCGGCTCAGCGTGGTCGGCCTCGGCCCCGGCGCCGCCGAGCTGATGGTGCCGGCGGTGCGCCGGGCGCTGGACGAGGCCGAGGACATCCTCGGCTACGAGACCTACGTGAACATGGCCGGGCCGCTGCGCGCGGAGCAGGTGCGCCACTGCAGCGACAACCGCGAGGAGCTGCAGCGCGCCCGCCATGCCTTCGAGCTGGCCGCCAGCGGGCGCCGTGCGGTGGTGGTGTCCTCCGGCGATCCGGGGGTGTTCGCCATGGCCGCGGCGGTGCTGGAGGCGCTGGAGCAGAGCATTGACCCGCTCTGGCATGCGGTCGAGCTGGAAATCCTCCCCGGCGTCTCCGCCGCCCTGGCCACCGCCGCGCTGGCCGGCGCGCCGCTGGGCCACGACTTCTGCCTGCTGTCGCTGTCGGACAACCTCAAGCCCTGGGCCGTGATCGAGCAGCGCCTGGAGCACGCCGGCGCCGCCGATCTGGTGATGGCCTTCTACAACCCGATCTCCCGCGCGCGGCCCTGGCAGCTCGGTCGCGCCCTGGACATCGTCAGAGGCCATCGCGCCGCCGAGACCCGGGTGCTGCTCGGCCGCGACATCGGCCGTCCCGGCGCGAAGCTGACCAGCCTGACCCTCGGTGAGCTGACCCCGGAGCTGGTCGACATGCGCACCCTGGTGATCGTCGGCTCGTCGACCACCCGCAGCTTCCCGCGCGCGGATGGCGGCGAATGGGTGTATACGCCGCGCTGGTATCGCTGAGGTCGAGACCCGGCAGTGCTCGAGACGGTTCGGTGCGCCACGGCAGACGCTGCCGGCGAGACTTCATTCCGCAAGCGTCTCGGCATGTTTCCTGTCCGTGGCGATCCGCTGGCTGCGGTCGTGAGCGTACTCCGCGTCCGCCAGCGAAGGGCCGAGGAACTCGCGCAGGGTCGGCCCCGGCCTGAGCCCGGGGATGCGGCGCAGGAATTCCGCCACCTCGTGGAACCAGACCCGCCGGCCGATCTGGCTGTACCAGCGCATGGCGTGGCGGAAGTCGCCGTCGCGGTGCAGGAGGATGCGCCCCAGCGCTCTGGGGCGGGCCTGCATGGCCAGCTCGATCAGCTTGAACCACAGGAACACCCGCCAGGCCGGGACGCGCCGCACCGCCAGCACCTGATGCTTGTAGTCCCAGCGCCGGGTGTCCGTTTCGATCACCTGGCGCTCCTCCACCGTGGCATAGAAGGGTGTCCAGCGATGCGGCGTGGCGTAGATCAGCTGGATCTGGTCGGGATCGTAGCGCAGCAGATGGCGGAACGACCGCCAGTAATCGCGGTCGCCTTCCTCCTCGAAACCGAGCACGTAGGTGGCCATGGACACGATGCCGTGCTGGCGCAGCAGGCGGATGGCCTGGCGGTCCTCGCTGACGTCCGCCCGCTTGTTGATGTTCGCCAGCGTGGCCTCGTCGTAGCTCTCGATGCCGAGCAGGAAGCGGATCACGCCGGCCCGGCGGTACAGATGGAGGATGTCGGCGTCGCGCACGATGTCGCCGGCGCGGGTCGAGCCGACCAGCAGCAGCGGCACGTCTTCGGCGATCAGCGCCTCGAGGAAGGTCCGCCAGGCCTTGCGCGAGCCGGTGGGCAGTTCGTCGGCGAAGTTGATCAGCTCCACCCCGTGCTCGCGGTGCAGGCGCGCCAGTTCGCGGGCGAAGGCCACCGGGTCGCGGTGCCGCCAGCGCGTCCAGAAGCCGCGCTGCCCGCAGTAGCTGCACGGGTAGGGGCAGCCGCGCGAGAATTGCACCACCACGGCGCGCTTGCCGCCCCAGTAGGAGTAGCGGGCATGGTCGATCAGCTCCCAGCCGACCCGGTAGGCGTCCAGGTCGCGCAACGGCGGCGCCGGCGGCGTGCCCAGCACCTGGCCCTGGTGGCGGAAGGCGATGCCCTTCACGCCGTCCAGCGGATCGCCGTCGCGCAGCGCTTCGAGCAGGGACAGGGCGGTCTGCTCGCCCTCGCCGCGCACGATGAAGTCGATGGCCGGGCAGTCGCGGAGGATTTCCTGCCAGTGATAGGTGGGGTGTACCCCGCCGTAGACGATGGTCAGCTCCGGCAGCGCCTGCTTGAGCAGCCGGCACAGCTCGACCACGGTGGCGTGCGCCGAACTCGACCCGGAATGGCCGAGCATCGCCACCGTCGGCCGCAGCTGGCGCACCTGCCCGGTGATCGCCGGCAGCGGCAGGTTCTCGCGGTCGGCATCCAGCAGCGACACCGCGAACCCGGCATCCAGCAAGGGGCCACCCACGCTAAGCAGGCCGAGTGGTGGCAGGTGCTCGTCGGGGATACGGCTGCCGATGGCGGTGTGGGGCGGGTTGATCAGGACGATCCTGGGCGGTGTGGGCATTCCTTGTCCCCTGACGATGTGCCGCCGGGGATGGCCCGGTGGCGAGGCGGGCAGGTTACGCCATCCGGCTAGCGGAGGAGGGTGCGCCTCTTGGCAGCTTTGACGGCGCGCGCCCCTCTGCCCCGTCCGTTTTGACGATGTAGCCCCCCCGAGCGCCCCGTATACCTGTGGCAGACCCTTTACCAACGAGGTTTCTGCCATGCGACAAGCTCCCCCCTACGTGCCCGGCCACCAGCTGCTGGCCGGCAAGTCCGTCCTGATCACCGCCGCCGCCGGCGCCGGCATCGGTTTCGCCGCCGCCAAGCGCTGCGCGGAGGAGGGCTGCCGGGCGCTGATGATCTCCGACATCCACCCGCGCCGCCTGGAAGAGGCGGTCGAGCGCCTCAAGGCCGAGACCGGCCTCGAAGCCGTCTACGGCCAGCTGTGCAACGTCGCCGTGGAAGAAGAAGTGCAGGCGCTGATCGCCGCCGCCGAGGACTGCCTGGGCGGCGTCGACGTGCTGATCAACAACGCCGGGCTCGGCGGCCAGAAGCGCGTCACCGAGATGAGCGACGAGGAGTGGTCGCGGGTGCTCGACATCACCCTGACCGGCACCTTCCGCATGACCCGCGCCATGCTGCCGCACATGCAGGGCCGCGGCCGCGGGGTGATCGTCAACAACGCCTCGGTGCTCGGCTGGCGCGCGCAGAAGGAGCAGGCCCACTACGCCGCGGCCAAGGCCGGGGTGATGGCGCTGACCCGCTGCAGCGCACTGGAAGCCGCCGAGTTCGGCGTGCGCATCAACGCGGTGTCGCCGTCCATCGCCCTGCACGACTTCCTCAAGAAGGCCTCCAGCGAGGAGCTGCTCGCCCAGCTGGCCAGCCGCGAGGCCTTCGGCCGCGCCGCCGAGGTCTGGGAAGTGGCCAACGTGATGGTCTTCCTGGCCAGCGACTACGCCTCCTACATGACCGGCGAAGTGCTGTCGGTCAGCTCCCAGCAGGCCTGAGGTGCGCGCCATGACCACCATCTATTCCAGCGCCGAACAGCTGCTCGCCGCCGAGGGCCAGGATCTGGGTGCCACCGACTGGATCGAGATCGACCAGGCGCGGGTCAACCTGTTCGCCGAGGCCACCGGCGACCACCAGTGGATCCACGTCGATCCGGTGCGCGCCGCCAGCGGCCCGTTCGGCGGCTGCATCGCCCACGGCTACCTGACCCTGTCGCTGGTCAACCTGTTCCTGCCGCAGCTGATCCAGGTCGACAACCTGCGCATGGGCGTCAACTACGGCTGCGACCGCGTGCGCTTCCCGGCGCCGGTCAAGGTCGGCGCGCGCATCCGCGGGCGCGGCGAGGTGGTGCGCGTCGAGCAGGTCGGCGCGGCGGTGCAGGCCACCGTGCGGGTCAGCGTCGAGATCGAGGGCGGCGAGCGCCCGGGCTGCGTGGTCGACACCATCAGCCGCTACACCTTCAACTGAGCGAGAGATTCCCATGCAAGCCAATCCGAACGATGCGGTGATCGTGTCCACCGCGCGCACCGCGCTGACCAAGTCCTTCCGCGGCTCCTTCAACGATACCGAGGCGCCGGTGCTCGGCGGCCACGTGGTGCGCGCGGTGGTCGAGCGCGCCGGCATCGAGCCGGGCGCGGTGGAGGACGTGATCATGGGCGCGGCGGTGCAGCAGGGCACCCAGGCCTACAACATCGGCCGCCTGTGCGCCTACACCGGCGGCCTGCCGGACACGGTGCCGGGCATGGCGCTGGACCGCATGTGCGCCTCCGGCCTGATGACCATCGGCGTCGCCGCCAAGGGCATCATGACCGGCGAGCTGAGCGTGGCGGTGGCCGGCGGCGTCGAGTCGCTGTCGCTGACCCAGACCAAGCACAAGAACAGCTACCGCGCGCAGTCGCTGGCGGTGCAGGAAGTGGTGCCGGCGGCCTACATCCCGATGCTGGAGACCGCCGAGATCGTCTCGCGCCGCTACGGCATCTCGCGCGCCGCCCAGGACGAGTATTCCCTGCAGAGCCAGCAGCGCACCGCCGCGGCGCAAGCCGCCGGGCTGTTCGCCGACGAGATCGTGCCGCTCGCCGCGCGCAAGCTGTGCTTCGACAAGGAGGGCAACCCGACCGGGCACGAGGAGGTGCTCGCCGACCGCGACGAGTGCAACCGCCCGTCGACCAGGCTGGAGGATCTGGCCGCGCTGAAGCCGGTGTGGAAGGACGGCAAGTGGGTGCAGCAGGGCGAGTTCATCACCGCCGGCAACGCCTCGCAGTTCTCCGACGGCGCCGCGGCGACCCTGCTGATGAGCCGCGCCGAGGCCACCCGCCGCGGCCTGGCGCCGCTCGGCGTGTACCGCGGCATCGCCGTGGCCGGCTGCGCGCCGGAGGAGATGGGCATCGGCCCGGTGTTCGCGGTGCCAAAGCTGCTCAACCGCTTCGGCCTCACCGTGGCCGACATCGGCCTGTGGGAAATCAACGAGGCCTTCGCCTGCCAGGTGATCCACTGCCGCGACGTGCTGGGCATCCCCGACGAGCGCCTCAACGTCAACGGCGGCGCCATCGCCATCGGCCACCCGTTCGGCATGTCCGGCGCGCGCATGGTCGGCCACGCCCTGCTGGAAGGCCGTCGCCGCGGCGTGCGCTACGTGGTGGTGGCCATGTGCATCGGCGGCGGCATGGGTGCTGCCGGGCTGTTCGAGATCGCCTGATTTACACCCATATGTAGGGGCGAATTCATTCGCCAAAACGCCTCGCAAAGGCGAATGAATTCGCCCCTACAAGCCGCTCTGCGCCAGCCCTGTCCATCCCCATTCCCCCCTCTGTGCCGGCGTACTCCTTATGGACGATGCCGGCACCGCTCTATCTGGGGACTATCGGGCTGTATCCGCCTGCGTCGAGCGACCGCCGCGTCGCGCTCGCCCACAACAAGAACAAGGGAAAGACAGCATGAAAGCACTCAATCGCCTGCGGAGGTCGCCATGCGCCAGTTGATCGCCTACGCCGTCTCGGCCGTGGTCGCGGCAACCACCGCGTACGCCTTCTCGCACCGTACCCCGCCACCCCTGCCGGCCACCGAGCTGCGCACCGACCGCCTGTTGATCAACGACATGACCGTCGACGGCCACCGGGTGGTTGCGGTCGGCGAGCAGGGCATCGTCCTCACCAGCGACGACCTCGGCGACAGCTGGCAGCAGGCCGCCATCGACCAGCGCCGCGGCAGTTCGCTGACCGGCGTGGCGCGGCTGTCGGCCGAGCGCCTGGTGGCGGTCGGCCATGACGGCTGGATCCTGCGCTCCGCGGACGGCGGCAAGCACTGGCAGGAGAGCCGCATCGACAACGAGCTGGCCGAGCCGCTGCTCGGCGTCTGGGCCGGCGCCGGAAACACCGTGATGGCCTATGGCAGCTACGGCAAGTTCTTCGTGTCCCGCGACGCCGGGCAGAGCTGGCAGGCCCGCGAGCTGCCGGTGGACGGCTATCACCTCAACGGCATGGACGGCGGCGCCGACGGCCAGCTGATGCTGGTCGGCGAGCAGGGCACGGTGCTGCGCTCGGCCGACGGCGGCGAGAACTGGGAAGCCCTGCCGGCCTTCTACAAGGGCTCGCTGTTCGGCGTGGTGCGCCTGTCGGCGCAGCGCTGGCTGGCCTACGGCATGCGCGGCCATGTGTTCGTCAGCGACGACTTCGGCCAGAACTGGACCCAGGTCCCGCTCGGCCATACCGCGCCGCTCTACGGCCATGCGCGGCTGCCCGGGCAGACCGGCGTGCTGGTGGTCGGCGCCGGCGGCGTGGTCAGCCGCTTCGACGGCCAGGGCAAGCTGGTCGACAGCCTGCGCCTGAAGAGCCTCGGCACCCTGACCTCGGTAGCGGCGCTGGACGAGCGTGTGCTGGTGGTCGGCGGCGAGCAGGGCGTGTTCAAGAGTTTCCGTGGCGGCATCACCGCCGTGCAGGACTGAGGGTGACGTGATGAAAGGACAAACTTCCCGGGTGGATCGCTGGGTCGAGGCCTGTGCCGACCTGCTGATGGCCCGCCGCCGCGCGCTGATGGTGCTGTTCGTCGCCATCACCGTCGGCCTGGGCGCCAGCGCCCTGCAGACGCGGCTGGACCCCGGCTTCAACAAGCTGATCCCGCTGCGCCACGAGTACATGGTGAACTTCCTCGAATACAGCAAGGTGTTCACCGGCGCCAACCGCTTCCTGGTCAGCGTGCGCTGGAAGGGCGAGGGCGATATCTACAACCCGGTGTTCCTCGATACCCTGCGCAAGGTCACCGACGACGTGTTCTTCACCTCCGGGGTCAGCCGCTCCAGCGTGACCTCGCTGTTCACCCCCAACGTGCAGTACGTCGAGGTGACCGAGGACGGCTTCTTCGGCGACGTGGTAGTGCCGCCGCGCTTCGCCGGCACCCTCGAGGATCTCGAGCAGGTACGCAGCAACACCGCGCGCTCCGGGCAGATCGGCCGCCTGGTGGCCACCGACCTGAAGGCGGCGATGGTGCGCGCCGACCTGCAGGACGTCGATCCGAAGACCGGCGAGAAGGTCGACTACGTCGAGGTGGCCAAGCGCCTCGAGGAAATCCGCAGCAAGTACAACAACGAGCAGATCGAGATCAACGTGGTCGGCTTCGCCAAGCTGGTCGGCGACGTGGTCGAGGGCCTCGGCGCAGTGATGGGCTTCTTCGTGGTGGCCTTCCTGATCACCGCGGCGCTGCTGTGGGGCTATTCGCGCTCGCTCAAGCTGACCGTGGTGGCGCTGGTGGTGGCGCTGCTGCCGGTGGTCTGGCTGCTCGGCCTGCTGCCGCTGCTGGGCCTGGGCATCGACCCGATGTCGATCCTGGTGCCGTTCCTGATCTTCTCCATCGGCGTGTCCCACGCGGTGCAGATGACCAACGCCTGGAAGCAGGACGTGCTGGCCGGCGCCAGCGCGCAGGACGCGGCCCATGCGGCCTTCTGCAAGATCTTCATCCCCGGCTCGCTGGCCCTGCTGATGAACGCCGTGGGCTTCGCGGTGATCATGCTGATCGACATCCCCATCGTCCACGAGCTGGGCGTGACCGCCTGCCTCGGCGTGCTGCTGATGATCGTCACCAACAAGATGATGCTGCCGATCATCATCTCCCACCTGCGTCTGGAACGCTCGGCGCAGCCCAGCAACAAGCCGCTGGAAGGCCGCAAGCACCCGCTGTGGTGGGGGCTTTCCAGTCTGGCCAAGCCCGGCCCGGCGCTGCTGGTATTCGCCACCAGCCTGATCCTGCTCACCGTCGGCACCCTCAAGGCCCGCGACCTGCAGACCGGCGACATCGGCGCCGGCGCGCCGGAACTGCGCAGCGACTCGCGCTACAACCGCGACAACGCGCGGATCGTCGGCAGCTACGCCATCGGTCTCGACGTGCTGACCGTGTTCGTCGAGGTCAAGGATCACCCCGAGGCCTGCCTGGACCCGGCCGTGATGCGTGCGGTGGACCGCTTCGACTTCGCTGTGCGCCACGTCGCCGGCGTGCAGTCGGTGTCCAGCGTCACCGGCACCGGCAAGGTGGTGATCGCCGGCAACAACGAGGGCAACCCGCGCTGGTCGGCGATTCCCAACTCCGAGCGCGGCCTGCAGCAGGGCTCGCGCGCCTATTCGTCGGAGCTGGGCATGGTCACCGACGGCTGCCAGCAGATGCAGATCCTGGTGTTCCTCACCGACCATGAGGGGGCGACCGTCGCCCACGTGGTCAAGGAACTCAAGCGCATCGTCGCCGCCGACGTCACTCCCGGAGTGAACTTCCGCCTGGCCGGCGGCAACGCCGGCATCATGGCCGCCTCCAACGAGGCGGTGGACCGCGCCGAGGTGCTGATGCTGGCTGCGCTGTTCGGCTCGGTGGCGCTGTTCTGCTGGTTGACCTTCCGCTCGCTGCGCGCGGTGCTGTGCATCCTGGTGCCGCTGGCCATCGTCGCCATCCTCTGCAACGCGCTGATGGCGCTGCTCGGCATCGGCCTCAAGGTCGCCACCCTGCCGGTGGTCGCGCTGGGAGTCGGGGTCGGCGTCGATTATGGTATCTACCTCTACGAGCGCATCCAGCACGAGATGGAGGAGGGCCGCGACCTGCGCCACGCCTTCTACGAGGCGATGCGCCAGCGCGGCACGGCGGCGGTGTTCACCGCGCTGACCATGTCCATCGGCGTGTGCACCTGGGCCTTCGCTCCGCTGAAGTTCCAGGCCGACATGGGCGTGCTGCTGGCCTTCATGTTCCTGGTCAACGTGTTCGGCGCGATCTTCCTGCTGCCGGCCCTGGCGGCCTGGTTCAACGAGGGGCGGCCGCTGGTGCGGGCGCGCGAGGGCGCCGCCACCGCCGACGCCAGCCAGCGCCGGTCGCAGGCCGGGACGAAGGAGGCGACGGCCTGCGTGTAACAGCCGGAAACAGAAGTCCGGGAGGCCTCAAGATCGCGGCTCTTGAACTGCCTCCCGGCTTTGGCAGTATCCTGACGACAGGAAAATGACGAAGGTGCCCGCCGTTTCGACGGCGGCCGCACCGGCGCAGGAGGCGCACCGGGCAGGGGGCTTGCGCCGCCGGCCCGGAGGATGCCCGGGGCAACCTGATCGACAAGAACAATAAGGAGCCGGCCCATGAGCCGTCTCCGCCAAGAGGTGATAGGGTGGAAAAGACTACTGCAGACCTCCATGCCCTGGCGGGCCTGGATCTGGCCGAATACGACCGTCTGGTCGCGGCCCTGTACGATGCGGCGCTGGACAGCCGCCTGTGGCACATCCCCATGGAGCAGCTGCGCGACCTGTTCGCCGCCAACTACGTGACCCTGATCCTGCGCGTCCCCGACCAGTCGGACGCCGGCCTGATGATCGTCGCCGGCAACGTCGAGGGCGAGGGCAAGGTCACCTACCTGACCTACCCACACTCCAGCACCCCGTTCATCAACCAGCCGGTCGACAAGGTGTTCACCGTCGACGACCTGATGAGCGAGAAGGACTGGCGCGAGTCCTCCTACTACCAGCACTGGTGCGGGCCGAAGGGCGTGTACCACGTGATGGGCGTGGACATCGCCACCCCGGATTCCGGCAAGCTACGCTTCCGCATCACCCGCCCCGAGTCCGCGCCGAAGTTCTCGGCGCGCGACCGCGCCCTGTGCGAGCTGATCCTGCCGCACCTGCGCCGCGCCCTGAACATGCACAACCAGCTGGACCGCAGCCAGTCGATGGGCACGCTGTACTCCCAGGCAATCAGCCGCCTGTCGGTGGCGACCATCGTGCTCGACGAGAGCGGCCGCGTGCTGCAGCAGAACGCCATCGCCCAGGAGATCCTCGCCGGCGCCGACGGCCTCAAGGTGGTCGGCGGTCGCCTGGAGGCCTCCTATCCCAGCGACAACCGCGAGCTGCAGCGCCTGGTGCGCAATGCCTTCGCCCGCCAGGGCAAGGAGAGTCCGGCGATCGCCGAGGCGGTGTCGATCGCCCGGCCGTCCGGCCAGGTCAGCCTGGTGGTGGTGGTGGAGTCGGTACCCTCGCTGGAGTGGGCGGAAAGCAAGGGCCAGCCGGCGGTGGTGGTGTACATCCGCGATGCGGTCGGCAAGTCGCTGACCAGCACCACGGTGGCCAAGCAGCTGTTCAACCTCACCCCGGCGGAGACCGCGCTGTGCCTCGAGCTGGCCAACGGCCTGTCGCTGGAGGAGGCCGCCGAGGCGCTGAACATCCGCCGCAACACCGCGCGCGCCCATCTGCGCGCGATCTTCTCCAAGACCGGCGTGCGCCGGCAGACCGAGCTGGTGCGCATCATGCTCAACAGCGTGATGGCTGTCGGCCAGACCGACGGCCAGGCGCAGCGACTGCGCGCCGGCTGATATCGTCCGCTCGGACGATTCGACGCGCGCCGCGCCGCCCCTAGAGTGGGGTAAACCCAGCCATCCAGGCCAGTCATCAAGGAGAGTTTCCATGCCAGTCACAGCTGTCAGCGGTTCCGCGTCGGGCATCGGTGCCGCCGTGTGCGCCGCCCTGCGCGCCGCCGGTCACCAGATCATCGGCATCGACCGTGCCAATGCCGAGCTGATCGCCGATCTGTCCACCGCCGCAGGCCGCCAGGCGGCGGTCGAGGACGTGCTCGCCCGCTGCGACGGCGTGCTCGACGGCCTGGTGTGCTGCGCCGGCCTCGGCGTCACCGCGCCGTCCTCCGGCCTGATCGTCGCGGTCAACCACTTCGGCGTCACCGCGCTGCTCGAGGGCCTAGCCGCTGCGCTGGCGCGCGGCGAGCAGGGTGCGGCGCTGGTGATCGGCTCGGTCGCCGCGACCCAGCCGGGCGCCGACAGCCAGCCGATGACCGAAGCCATGCTGGCCGGTGACGAGGCGCGCGCACTCGCCCTGGCCAACGAGCTGAACCAGGCGCACGTTGCCTATGCCAGCTCCAAGTTCGCGGTGACCCGCTACGCCCGGCAGAAGGCGGTGGAGTGGGGCGGCCGTGGCCTGCGCCTCAACGTGGTGGCGCCGGGCGCGGTGGAGACCCCGCTGCACCAGGCCTCCCTGGAGGATCCGCGCTTCGGTCAGGCGGTGCGCGACTTCGTCGCCCCGCAGGGCCGCGCCGGCCAGCCGGCGGAGATCGCCGCGCTGGTCGCCTTCCTGCAGTCGCCGCAGGCCAGCTTCATCCACGGCAGCGTGATGTTCGTCGACGGCGGCATGGATGCCATGGTGCGCCCGGCGAAGTTCTGACTTTTCATCGCCAACGACGAGGCCACCTGCGGGTGGCCTCGTCGTTTCTGGTCCGTATTGACGATGCCGGGCGGCATGTCCGGCGCCAAGACTGCCCCTGCAGGAGATTGGCCCGGTCATGCGCCGGGCCGGGGATTCAATTCAAGGAGTCTGCAATGAACAAGGTGGCATTCATCACCGGCGCCAGCCGGGGCATCGGCCGCGCGACGGCGCTGGCCTTCGCCCGCGCCGGCTTCGACGTGGCGATCAGCGCGCGCACGCTGGAGGAGGGCGAGAGCCACCAGCACGCGCTGCGCAATCCGGACGGCACGCCGCTGCCCGGCAGCCTGGCGGCGACCGCCGCGGCCATCCGCGAGCTGGGCCGCGAGGTGTTCGTGGTACGCATGGACCTGCTCGACGCGGAATCGGTATGCGCCGCCTGCGCGGCGGTGCTGGAGCACTTCGGGCGCATCGACGTGCTGGTCAACAACGCCATCTACCAGGGCGGCGACCTCAACCTGCCGTTCCTCGAGCTGGAGCCCGAGACCCTGCTGCGCGTCTACCAGGGCTACCTGCTGGCGCCGTTCCTGGCCACCCGCGCGGTGCTGCCGCAGATGCTCGAGCGCGGCGACGGGGTGATCATCAACGTCACCTCCGGCGCCGGCGAGAGCGACCCGCCGGTGGCGGCCGGGCGCGGCGGCTGGGGCTATGCCTACGGCGCCGGCAAGGCCACGGTGTCGCGCCTGTCCGGGGTGCTGAGCACCGAGCTGGGCGAGCGCGGCATCCGCGCCTTCACCATCAACCCTGGCGTGGTCACCACCGAGGCGCTGATGGCCACCATCGGCGACAAGGGCGTGATCGCCCTGCGCGGCGGCATGGCGCCGCCCGAGGTGCCGGCGCAGGTCATGCTCTGGCTGGCCACCGCCGCCGAGGCGGGGCAGTTCCAGAAGCGCACCATCGCCGCCCAGCCGTTCGCCCTGGAGCAGGGCATAGTCGCCGACTGGCGGGCGCCAGTCAGTGCCTGAAATCGTGCTTTCTAGTCCAAGCGGATGATGAGCGCAGGGCGTGCCTCGGTGAAGATCGTCGGACGCCGCCGTCCGGCCCGCCCCGAGGCGCGGCCGGACGGCGTCCCGCCTTGCGTGTGCTCAACGGAGAAAGCCTGATGACCAATAACAACACCAACAATGCGCTGCCGCACCGTTTCGCGCGCGGCTGGCACTGCCTGGGTGTCGCCGACGACTACCGCGACGGCAAGCTGCACACCCTGAACATCTTCGGCACCCGCCTCGTGGCCTTCGCCGAGGACAGCGGCAAGATCAACCTGCTCGACGCCCACTGCCCGCACATGGGCGCGGACCTGTCGCAGGGCACTCTGGTGGGCAACCGCGTGGTCTGCCCGTTCCACCACTGGCAGTTCGAGGGCAGCGGCCGCTGCGCCGAAATTCCCTACTGCGAACGCATCCCGCCCAAGGCCAAGACCCGCTCCTGGCTGACCTGCGAGGAGAACGGCCTGCTGTTCGTCTGGAACAACCCGGAAGGCAAGGCCCCGGCCGCAGACGTGGTGATCCCGCACCTGCCGGAAATCGACAGCGACGAGTGGTCGCACGACTGGCACCTCGACACCCTGATCATCGACACCCATCCGCGCGAGCTGGTCGACAACCTCGCCGACGCCCAGCACTTCGGCCCGGTGCACGGCACCCCGACCAAGTACTTCGCCAACATCTTCGAGGGCCACATCGCCCACCAGATCTTCCATGGCGACTCGATCCGCCTGGGCGGCGACCTGGTCGCCGAGTCGGCCTACTTCGGCCCGGCCACCCACTTCACCCGCATGCGCGCGGTGTTCGAAGGCATGGAAGTGCACTCGATCCTGCTCAACTGCCACGTGCCGATCGGCCCCAACAGCTTCGAGCTGCGCTTCGGCTGCCTGGTGAAGAAGATGCCGGGCTGGAGCGAGGAGCAGAACGAGGCGCTGGCCAAGGAGTATGTGCAGCAGAACCGCACCTCCTTCTACCAGGACGTGGACATCTGGAAGCACAAGGTGTGCATCAACAACCCGGTGCTGGCCGAGGGCGACGGCCCGGTCTACCAGCTGCGCGAGTGGTACCAGCAGTTCTACACCGACGAGGCCGAAGTGCCGGCCTTGATGAGCGAACGCCGCGAGATCGTTACCGTCGACAAGCGCTGATCCGCCCGTGATATACAAACCGCCCGGCATTCGCCGGGCGGTTTCGTTTGCGCCCCGTAAGGCGGCAGCGCTGCGAGCGGAATTTGAAGCGGGGGGAGGGCCAGTGCCTGAGCGGCTTCGGCGCTGTTTGGGCGAATTCATTCGCCCAAACACACCGCCAAGGCGCATGAATTCGCCCCGGCAGGCCGGGGGCGGCTGGCGTTCGCCGCCTAGAGGGACAGCTGGCCGAGCGAAATGGAGGGCGCGACGAGTTGTGCCGGACAGTACTGACAGCTGTCTGCCTGGGCGAGCAACGCGGGCTGGCTGCTGGGCAGCAGGGCGGGGGAGAGGGTGGTGCAGGCAGAAAATACGGCCAGGTAGATCAGCTTTCTTGTTTTCATTGTTGTTGTTCTCGCTATCGAACTGCAGGCAGCGAGCCGACGGCTTGCCGTCGCGTCTCAAGGCCACCATAGGAAGCGAGTGTGCTTTTGTCCTAGTCCGAACGGACTAGAAGCGACGAGCGGTTTCTCCACCGTCGCAGACGCAAGGCTGGCGCGCGGCCAGCCCAGAGCTTCCAGCGATCCCGCGCCCAAAGCATCGTCCGAATGAGGGAGGGATGACTCCCCTTGTCTGATCGGACGATGCGACGCCCCCTTGGCGCCGCCACAGTCTGGCCATCCCCCAGCACCGCAGTCTGCTTTGGGCTGCCGGAGCTGGGGTGACGAGGAGGAGTCATGCAGCCAGTCACAAAAATAAATACAGAGTCGGCCTTGCGCGCGGTGCCGCCGACAGAGGTCGGCGCCCACCAGGCGCCCGGCCGTTCCCGCATCTGGATCGGCCTGTGCATCGTCGGCCTGGTGGCCGCGGGCACGGTCGCGTCGTTCCTGCCCCGCCCCAGTCCGGCGTTCCCGTCCAGCGACGCCCGCCCGGAGCTGATGCTGATCAACGGCGCGACGCAGGCCGCCGGCGCGCAGCTGGTCGCCGCCGGCGAACTGGGTCACCTGTTCCACAGCCAGGGTGCCGGCCAGCCGTGGCGCGAGGCCGCAGTCGCGCCCCAGCGCGGCTCGACCCTGACCCAGGTGTTCTTCGCCGACCGGTCGCTGGGCCTGGCGATCGGCCATGACAACTGGATCCTGCGCAGCGAGGACGGCGGCCGGAGCTGGCAGGAAGCCCACTTCGACGCCGAAGCCGCCGAGGCGCTGATGGGCGTGTGGGGCACTGCCCGAGGGCCGCTGTTCGCCACCGGCAGTTTCGGCCGCTTGCTGGTCTCGGAGGATCGCGGCAAGACCTGGCAGCCCCGCGACACCGGCCTGGGCGACCGCCATTTCTACGGCATCGCCGGTGGCGGCCAGCAGCGCCTGATGCTGGTCGGCGAGAGCGGCCTGGTCGCGCGCTCCGCCGATGGCGGGCAGAGCTGGGAACGCCTGCCGGACTTCTACAACGGCAGCTTCTTCGGCCTGATCGCCCTGTCGGCCAGCGACTGGCTGGTCTACGGCATGCGCGGCAAGGTGTTCCGCACCGGTGATTTCGGCGCTACCTGGCAGGAGGTCGACGCCGATACCGGCCTGTCGCTGTATGGCGGCACCCACACCGGCGACGGCAAGGTGGTGCTGGTCGGCGAGGGCGGCGTGGTCACCCAGTCCGGCGATGGCGGTCGGACCTTCAAGCGCCTCAACGACGGCGGCGCCGGCAGCCTCTCCAGCGTCGCCGAGCTGGCCGATGGCCGGCTGATCTTCACCGGGCAGTCCGGCATCGCCGTGGCCGGCAAGCCGGCCGCATCCCAGACTCACTGACACAAGCGGACACTCTCATGGACAACCACAAGAATGCCCAGTGGGTCGACCGCTGTGCCGACCTGCTCATGGCCAACCGCCGCTGGCTGCTGCTCCTGTTCATCCTGCTGACCGTGGTGTTCGCCGCGACGGCCACCCGGATCAAGCTGGACCCCGGCTTCTACAAGATGATCCCGCTGCAGCACCCGTACATGCAGACCTTCACCGAGTACCAGAAGGCCTTCCCGGGGGCCAACCGCGTGCTGGTCAACCTGCGCTGGAAAGGCGAGGGCGACATCTACAACGTGCAGTTCCTCAAGGCCCTGCGCGAGGCGACCGACGACGTGTTCTTCATCCCCGGCGTCGACCGCACCCGGGTGTCCTCGCTGTTCACCCCCGACACCCGCTTCATCGAGGTCACCGAGCAGGGCTTCTACGGCGACGTGGTGGTGCCGGCCAAGTTCGGCGGCTCGGAACAGGACCTGGCGACCGTGCGTCGCAACGTGGCGCGCGCCGGCGTCATCGGCCGCCTGGTGCAGGGCGACCTGCGCGGCGCGCTGATCCGCGCCGACCTGCAGGAAATCAACCCGGAGACCGGCGAGAAGGTCGACTACGTCGAGATCGCCAGGGCGCTCGATGCGGTGCGCGCCAAGTACGCCAGCGCGCAGATCGAGGTCGACATCATCGGCTTTCCGGTGCTGATCGGCGACGTCGTCAGCGGCCTGAACGCGGTGTTCGTGTTCTTCCTGCTGGCCTTCGTCATCACCACGGTGCTGCTGTTCGCCTACTGCCGCTCGCTGCGCATGACCCTGCTGGCTCTGGTGGTGGCGCTGCTGCCGGTGGTCTGGCTGCTCGGCCTGCTGCCGCTCTTGGGCTACGGCATCGATCCGATGTCGATCCTGGTGCCGTTCCTGATCTTCTCCATCGGCGTTTCCCACGCGGTGCAGATGACCAACGCCTGGAAGCTGGAGGTGCTGGGCGGGGCGAGTTCGCTGGCCGCGGCGCACAGCTCGTTCTGCCGCATCTTCGTGCCGGGCGCCCTGGCGCTGCTGGCCAACGCGCTGGGTTTTGCGGTGATCATGCGCATCCAGATCGACAGCGTGCGCGAACTGGGCATCACCGCCTGCCTGGGCGTGCTGCTGATGATCATCACCAACAAGATGATGCTGCCGATCCTGCTCTCCGGCATGCGTCTGGAGGACTCCGCCCGCCGCACCGCCACGGCCGGCGGAAAGCGCCATCCGTTCTGGTGGAAGCTGTCGGCGGTGACCAGGCCCGGCACCGCACTGCTGGTGGCCGTCGTCTGTCTGGGCCTGCTCGGCCTGGGCATCGCCGAGTCGCGCAAGCTGGTGGTCGGCGACATCGGCAGCGGCGCTCCGGAGTTCCGCGAGGACTCGCGCTACAACCGCGACAACGCCAGCATCGTCGGCAGCTACGCGATCGGCGTCGACGTGCTCAGCGTGGTGGTCGAGGCCAAGGGCTTCGAGGGCGATGCCTGCCTGCACTACTCGGTGATGAGCGCGGTCGACCGCTTCGCCACCTTCATGCGCGGCGTGCACGGCGTGCAGTCGGTGGTCAGCGTCCCGGACATGGCCAAGGTCGGCATCGCCGCCAACAACGAAGGCAATCCGCGCTGGGCCGCGCTGCCGCGCAGCAGCCAGGCCCTGCAGCAGGGCGCCGAGGCCTACAACCCGGACCTGGGCATGAACACCCAGGGCTGCACGGCGATGCAGGTGCTGATCTACACCCGGGACCACGAAGGCGCGACCCTCCATCACCTGACCAGCGAGATCAAGCGCTTCATCGCCGAGCAGCCTAAGGACAGCCCCGAGTTCCGCGTGGCCGACGCCTTCCGCCTGGCCGGCGGCAACGCCGGGGTGATGGCGGCGACCAACGAGGCGGTGGAGCAGGCCGAGGTGGAGATGCTGGTGGCCATCTTCGGCGCCATCACCCTGATGTGCTTCCTGATGTTCCGCTCCTGGAAGGCGGTGCTGTGCATCATCGCGCCGCTGGCGGTGGTGTCGGTGCTGTGCAACGCGCTGATGGCCGCGCTGGGCATCGGCCTCAAGGTGGCGACCCTGCCGGTGGTGGCCCTGGGCGTCGGGGTGGGGGTCGACTACGGCATCTACCTGTTCGAGCGGGTCAAGCACCAGATCGAGCACGAGGGCCAGGACCTGCGCATGGCGTTCTACGAGGCCATGCGCCAGCGCGGCACGGCGGCGATCTTCACCGCGGTGACCATGTCGGTCGGCGTGGCCACCTGGGCCTTCTCGCCGCTCAAGTTCCAGGCCGACATGGGCATCCTGCTGGCCTTCATGTTCCTGGTGAACGTGTTCGGCGCGGTGCTGCTGCTGCCGGCGCTGGCCTGCTGGCTGAACGTCGGTCGCGAGCGCCGCGCCGACCAGTTGCCCGCCGCTCAGCCTTCCGCCTGATCGACGCCGGTGGCTGTCCGTGACGGGCAGCCACCGGCAATTCCACTGACTTCGAGTGCGCGCCTGCATGCCGCGCAGGGGCACTTTCGTGCCTGCGAAAAGTGCCGATCGATAGCCGGAATGCTGCCGATCCGCCTAGTCCGAACCAAGTATGTGAGCGGATTTTTCGCGGGTAATCATGAACTCACTCGACGATCACCTGCGGTTGTCGAGGCAGAAGCCAACTGGCAAATGGCGGGTCTGCCGAGATGCAAGGCCGTATCAGGACAACAACCAACAAGATCCTCCGAGAGGAGCTGAACTGATGAATTACAAATACAAGAAACGTGGCGTGTCCCGCTTGCCGCATCATTTCAAACTCAGCCTGCTCGGCTGCGCCGTGGGCGTGCTGGCGCTGCCGGCCGCGCAGGCCGGCTCCTTCGAGTTCGGCGATGGTTTCGAAGTCGACTATCTGGCCACCTTCAACTACGGCCTGAACATGCGTGCCGAGAAGCAGGCGCACGAGTTGCTGAACAACATCAACGGCGACGACGGCAACCGCAACTTCGACCGTGGCAGCTTCTTCAACAACCGCGTCAGCCTGCTCGCCGAAATGGACATCCACAAGGGCGACTACGGCCTGATGCTGCGCGGCTCGTCGTTCTACGATTTCGCCTACAACCGCAAGAACGACAACCACTCGGCGAACACCATCAACAAGCTGGGTGATACCGACGAGTTCAGCTCCGAGGCCGAAGACCGCGTCGGCAAGCGCACCCGCCTGCTGGATGCCTACGCCTATGGCGGCACCACCGTGGGCGACAGCGGCTTCCTCGACGTGCGTCTCGGCAACCAGGTCGTCGCCTGGGGCGAGAGCCTGTTCATCTCCGGCATTTCCGGGGTACAGGGGCCGGTCGACGCCACCAAGAGCAACATCCCCGGCACCGAGATCAAGGAAATCCTCCTGCCCGAACTGCAGGCCTCCGCGCGCTTCTCGGTCAACGACTGGACCCTGCTCGGCTACTACCAGTTCAAGAACCATCCCTACGAGCTGTCGCCGGCCGGCGAGTACTTTTCCTACGCCGACATGATCGGCCCGGGCGGCCAGTACATCCGCTTCGCCCCGGGCGACCTGGCGACCCTGGCGGGCTTGGGTGCGGCCATTCCCCGTACCGAGACCGACAACGCCCGCGACGGCGGCGAGTGGGGCGTCGGGGCGCGCTACAAGCTCACCCCCTACACCGAGGTGGGCGCCTACCGCCTGCGCTACCACGAGCGCACGCCGAGCCTGCTGCTCAACATCGACCCCGTCACCTTCCTCCCGACTTCCTACACCCTCAAGTACTTCGAGGATGTCGACCTGACCGGCGCCAGCATCTCCACCCGCCTCGGCGACTGGCAGGTGTCCGGCGAGGTCAGCTACAAGGACGGCCTGTCGCTGCTGACCAAGACCGGCGTGTCGCGCGGCGAGGCGACCCAGGCGCAGGTTTCGCTGCTGAAGACCTGGGGCGACAGCTGGATCGCGCCGCAGACCTCCTTCGCCGGCGAATTCGGCGCGGTGCACATCAACGACGTCGACGATGGCGGCCTCGATGCCCTCGCCAACGACCGCAACGCCCAGTTCGGCCAGTTCATGGTGACCCTGACCTACCCGAACGTGTTCAACGGCTGGGACCTGGACGTGCCGTTCAGCTACGGCCACGCCTTCAACCAGTCCTCGGTGAGCACCTTCGGTTTCGGCGGCGATGGCGACGCCCGCGCCAGCCTCGGCGCCAAGTTCAAGTACCTGAACAACCTCGAGATGGGCCTGACCTACAACGCCTATCTGGGCTCGGCCGACCAGCTCGAGCGTCCGCTGGCCGACAGGGACTTCGTGGCCTTCAACCTCAAGTACAACCTGTAACAGCAGGAGACACAGCGATGAAGACGACTCTTTTCCGGGCCAGCCTGCTGAGCGCGGGCATCCTCTGCGCATTCAGCCAGACCGCCGCGGCCAAGGTTTCCGCCGAAGAGGCCGCGCGCCTGGGCAAGGACCTGACCTGCTCCGGCGCCGAGAAGGCCGGCAACGCCGACGGCAGCATTCCGGAGTTTTCCGGCAAGTGGCTGGGCGCCCCCGACCACATCAAGCACGAGGGCACCGGCAAGTTCTGGGAGAACCCCTACGCCAGCGAGAAGCCGCTGTTCACCATCACCGCGCAGAACATGGACCAGTACGCCGACAAGCTCAGCGACGGCCTGAAGGCGCTGTTCAAGAAGTACCCGGACACCTTCAAGATGCCGGTGTATACCAGCCACCGCGACTTCCGCTTCCCCGACTGGGTGTGCGAGGCCTTCAAGAAGAACGCCACCACCGCCGAACTGGTCGACGACGGCCTCGGCCTCAAGGCGGTGACCGGCTCCCAGCCGTTCCCGATCCCGAAGACCGGCCTGGAGCTGCTGTGGAACATCAACAACACCGGCCCGCAGCCGCACAAGACCGAGCTGACCACCCAGGACGTGGTGGTCTACCCGGACGGCAACCTGGCCTGGGGCAAGATGGAGAACAAGTTCCTCGGCATTCGCTCCGAACCGGGCGCGATGCGCGACACCACCGACTTCACCCCACCCTACGGCGGCATTCAGTCGCTGACCATCCAGAAGACCCACCTGCCGCTGCGCGACAAGGGCACGGTGTATTCGACGCGGGAGACCTTCAACTACAAGACCCTGCCTCGCGACGTCTACATCTACAACCCCGGCACCCGCCGCGTGCGCCAGGCGCCGTCGTTCGGCTTCGACATGCCGCAGGGCGCTGGCGGCTTCCGCACCGTCGACGAGCACCACATGTTCAACGGCTCGCCGGAGCGCTACGACTGGAAGATCGTCGGCAAGCGCGAGATGTACATCCCCTGGAACGCCTTCAGCACCAACCAGGCCAGCGTGAAGATCGCCGACCTGATCAAGCACAAGGGCCACGTCAACACCGAGCCCATGCGCTTCGAGCTGCAGCGCGTCTGGGTGCTGGAGGCGACCCTCAAGCCCGGCTTCCGCCACCAGTACGCCAAGCGCGTGTTCTACATCCAGGAGGACACCTGGGGCTCGGCGCTGTCCGACCAGTACGACGGCCGCGGCCAGCTGTGGCGCACCGTGCTGGGCAACTGGATGTGGGCCTACGAGTCGCAGACGCCCTACTGGGGCATCGCCGCGCACCATGACCTGATCTCCGGCGCCTACCTGGTGGACAACATCGCCAACGAGACCGGCGCGCCGATCCTGGAAACCAAGGAAAACTGGACGCCGGCCATGTTCAGCGCCGAGGCGGCGGCCCGCTGGGGGCGTTGATCCGCCAGCAGCCAGCGCGCGAGAAAAAGCGGAGCCCTCCCCACGCGAGTGGGGAGGGCTCTTTGTGTTCTGGGTCGGGCTGCCGACTTCCTGCACGGCCTTCCGGCCGTCTGCCATCAGCTTCTGCGCGGTTGACTCTGCCCCTAGGGAGAGAGTTTAGAGTGCGCGCGCCCTGGTTGGGGCAGGTCATTCACCGTGACGTAACTATCGGGTTACGGCTATGGACAGACAAGGAGCAGGACTTTGAACAACCCCCTGGAACTGGAATCCGTCATCGCGAGCACGCGGGAGATCCTTGCCCAGTTGCTGGTTCTCGACATCGAGGATATCGAGGCCGACAGCAGCATCGTCGAGGATCTCTCCGCCGATTCCCTGGACATCGTCGATCTGAGCTTTCAGCTCGGCAGACGCTACGGCTGCGTCCTGCCCAAGACCAGCGTACTGGATCACGCCGCTGCAGTATGCGGCGATCTGCAGGCATTCGTCGACGCCGGCGGCCTGACCCCGGCCGGCAAGGCGCTGCTCGAGGGGAGCCTGAACGCCTATGCCGATGGCCAGTTGCGCCCGGGCATGAAGCCGGCCGATGTGTTCGCCGCCACGACGGTCCGCAACTGGGCTGCCCAGTGTCACAACCTCTTCGATCACCTGCCGGAATCCTGCCCCCAGTGCGGCGGCAAGCATGCCAGCCTCAGCCCGCAGAACCTGGTGGTATGCAGCTCCTGCAGCGCACGCCTGAGTCCTGCCGACGGCGATCAGGTTTCCCGGCTGCTGGTCGAGAAATTCGTCGCTGCCAACCTGCAAGAACGCGTCTAGGGGCCGCCATGCGGGCGCGCGAAGTCTGCGTCACCGGCTACGGTCTGGTGGCTCCCACGGTGCTGGACGGCGACAGTCTGTTTCGGCGGATCTGCGAGAATCGCTCCTGCGTTCGCAGCCACCCATTGTTCGAGGAGCTCGGTTTTCCGAACACGGCGGCCGGCTATCTCGATGACGAGCAGTGGCTGCACATGTTCGACGCCTATGACGGCGATCCGGTCGTACCCCCGCGGCAGTGCGTGCTGGCGACCTATGTCGCCAGACAGGCTCTGGGCCACGCGGGGCTGACGGCGAATGCGTTCGGGGAGAGCCGCAGCGGCCTTTTCCTCGGCGCCAACAAGTACTGCGCCAACGTCCAGGATCTCGACCGCCTTGGCATGTGTCTGAACGATGACTGCCTGGACCTCGACCGTCTCCTCGGGCAGCAGCCGGACATCGAGCCGGTATTCTCGCGACGGGTCGACCAGCAGACCTTCCAGCTGGCCGCAGAGCTGGGGATCAGCGACCACATTTCCACCCATTCCGACGCCTGCGCAGCCGGAACAGTGGCCATCGGCAGCGCCTATCGGGCGATCGAGCGTGGCGAGATCGACCTTGCACTGTGCGGCGCCGTCGAGCTGATGGCCAACGAGCTGCCCTATTACATGTTCGGCAGCCTCGGCGCGCTGTGCCAGCAGAGCGAGCTGCCACCCGAGCGGCAGAGTCGACCGTTCATGCGCGACCGCAGCGGTTTCGTGCTCAGCGAGGGGGCTGCCTTTCTGGTCCTGGAGTCGCGCGAACACGCCGAACGCCGCGGGGCGCACGTGCTCGGCCGGGTGCTGGGTTATGCCAACCACTGCGAGGCGGAGAAGATGACGGCCAGCAGCAAGGATGGCAGCAAGTACGCGCGCTGCATGGAGGAGGCGATAGAGGATGCCGGTCTGCTGCCGCATGCCGTGCAGCACGTGAATACCCATGGCACCTCGACTCAGGTCAATGACAGCTGCGAGGCCCTGGCTCTCAAGCGGGTCTTTGGCGAACAGCTGGATGCCATCACCCTCACTGCCAACAAGTCGGCCGTCGGCCACTCGCTGGCCGGCAGCGGCGCCATCGAGGCGGTGCTTTCGCTGATCAGCCTGCGCGATGGCGTGCTCCTGCCGACGCTGAACTACTGCCCGGATGGAGCCCAGTTTCCCGAGCTGAAATTCCTGACCGAGCCCAGGCTCCAGTCGGTGAATGTGGTGCTGTCCAACTCCTTCGGCTTCGGCGGCATCAACAGTTCCATCGTGCTGGGGAGGGCTTGAGCATGACCATGTTGCAGGGAAGGCCGGTGTACCTGGTGGCGGCCTCCGTACTCAATGCCGCCGGCAGCGAGGCCGGCGATCTCCACGGCGCGGTGCCACAGCCGCGGCCTCTGCCGTTCGCCGCCGAGCGAACGGCGCATGCCGTGGCGGCTCCGCGGCTGCCGGCGGATCTGTTCGACCGCAAGATCCAGCGCAGCGTCGAGCCGCAGGGGCTGCGCCTGCTGCACTGCGCCGCACGACTGGCGCCGGCTCTGCGCGAGTTGCGACTGCCGGCGCAGCGGGTAGGGCTGACGGCGGCGATACCCGAGGTTGACGCGCCCAGTCCCTGCTGGGATGCGGTCGAAGCCATCGAGCGCGAGCCGGACAGGCTTCTTGCGCAGCTGCTGGCCAACACCCCGCCGCTACACGCGTTGACCCTGCTCAACAGCTCGGTCATGGCCTATGTCGCCGAAGCGCTGGACTGCCGGGGCGTCATGGCGGGCTATTGCGCGCAGGTCGGTGCCGGCTTCGATGCGCTGATCGAGGCGGTTGCGGAAATCGCCGAGGGGCGGGCCGATGCGGCTCTGTCGGTCAGCTGCAGCCCGAACCTGACGCCGGCCCTGTTCCTGCGCGACGAGCCGGGCCAGGACGTGCTGTACGGGGAGGGGGCCGCGGCACTGCTGCTGGCCGCCCAGCCGCCGCTCGAAGGCCTCGAGGTGCGGGTGGCCGGTTACGGCCGTGGCTTCAGTGCCGACCCGCAGCGCCGCCCGGCAGTGCTGCAGCAGGCCGTGCATCAGGCGCTGCAGGCGGAGCGCCTGACGCCGCGCGACATCGACTGGCTGGGCGGCAGCGTCCCCGATCTTGCCGCCAGCGAGCCCTTCGCTGCCTGTGCCGTCCTGCGCGATACCCGGGAGGTAACCGGCGAACTGGGCGCCAGTGGCCTTGCTACCGAGATCGCTGCCCTGATCGGCGATCCGCGTCATGAACGCGAGCCCCGCCTGCGCCATGTGCTGCTGTCGAGCGTCAGCCGGGCAGGGCACTGCGACGCCATGCTGCTGGCAATCACCTGGAAGGAGAAGGCATGAACGGAGCAAGGGTAGTGATCACCGGGATGGGGGCGGTGACCGGCTTCGGTTTCCAATGGCAGGACATGTGGCAGCAGATGCTGCGCGGCAGGCACTGCGTAGCGCCCTGGCAACCGGAGGAAGTCGAGGACGGCGGCTTTCCGGTGCGGTTCGCCGCGGCCGTCGACATCACGCGCCTGCCGTCCGGACTGCAGGGGCATCCGGCGTGGGACATGCCCATGGAGAAACGCAGTCGCCTTGGCTGGATCGCCGCCACCCAGGCGGTCGCCGACAGCGGCCTGGCCGTCAGCGAGCTCAGCCGTGCCGCGGTGCTGACGGCATCCGGCGCGCCCCAGCACATGCTCGCCGACATGCGTCTGGCGCTGCCCGCCGATGGCGGCCAGGGGGCGGACTGGCGCCACCTGATGCAGCGTTCTGCGCAGATCCACGCGGATGGCTCGCTGCGACAGGCCAACGACCGGCTGTCGCGGCTGATCGCCGCGGACTTCTCCTGCGAAGGCCCGGTGCTCAACGTCAGCAGTGCCTGTGCGGGCGCTGCGCAGGCGATCGGCAATGCCTTCCGGATGATCCGGCGCGGCGAGGTGGATGTCGCCGTGGCCGGCGGGGCCGATTCGGTGCTCAATCTCGACACCATGAGCGCGCTCTACCTGCTGGGTGCCGTCAGCAGCGAGCAGCGCTGGGGCAGCGAGCTGTGTCGGCCGTTCGATCGCGACCGCAGCGGCCTGGTCGCCGGCGAAGGCGGTGGCTTCGTGGTCCTCGAGCGGCTGGAACGGGCGCTGGCCCGTGGCGCCACGCCCTATGCCGAGGTGCTCGGCTATGGCAGCAGTCTGGATGGCTACAAGGTCACCGCTCCGGATCCGCAGGGGCGCGGCGCCGCCCTGGCCATGCGCGCGGCTCTGGAGGATGCCGGTATGCGGCCGCGGCAGGTCGATCTGGTCAATGCCCACGGGACGTCCACGCCGCTCAACGATGTGGCGGAAACCCTGGCGATCAAGAGCGTGTTCGCCGAGGAGGAGCATTACCGCCAGCTGGCTGTTTGCGCCAACAAGTCGCAGTTCGGCCATCTGATCGCCGCGGCGGGGGCACCCGAGTTCATCGTCACGGCGCTTTCCTGCCGCGACGATCGCATTCCGCCGACCCTCAACCTGCAGCACCCGGACCCCGACTGCGATCTGGACTACTGCGCGCAGCGGGCGGTCAGCCGCCCGGTGCAGGTGGCGCTCAGCAACTCGTTCGGTTTCGGCGGCCTCAACGCGTCGCTGGTGCTGGGCAAATACCGGGGGAGCAGAGGATGAAGCACGTCGATCAGCGGATCGCCATCAGCGGTGCCGGTTGCGTGCTGGCCACCGGCTGGGGCGTCGACCCCTTCTGGGCGGCCGCGCGGGCCGGGCGCAGCGGCATCGGACCACTACGTGCCAGGCACTTCCACAGTCGCCGGGTGGTCGCCTTCGGCCACGTCGCCGAGGACGTCCAGCAGCGCTGCCGTCAGGAGGTGCCGCGCAACCTGCACCGCTACTGCACGCCGGCGCTGGCCTGGGGCGTCAGTGCGGTCGGCCAGGCGCTCGCGGAGGCCGGGATCGATCCGCAGCAGGGGCGGCTGCGCCTGGGACTCTATGGCTGCCAGGGGGGCTACACCCATCCCTCGCTCGATGCCTACGCCGAGTTGCTGCGCGATTGCTCCAGCGAGCTCGGCCTGGACAAGGCCGGGCTCAGCCGGCGCGTGCTGCAGGAGCGTGCCCTGGACCCCTTCCTGGTGCTGAAGAGCCTCAGCAACGGCCTGCTCGGGGTGGTCAGCCTGGCCCACCGTCTGGAGTGCGAGGGCAGCGCCTTCATGCAGGGCGTCGCCGGCAACCAGGCGGCCTTGCGCGAGGCCTGCGCCGCGCTGCGCAGCGGCCGTATCGATGCCGCCATCGTGGTCGGCTCTGGCAGCGAACTCGACGCGCTGGCGCTCGCCGCGCTGGTTCGCGCCGGAGTCATTTCCGCCAATGGCACCGAGGCCTTCCTGGCGTTCGACGAACGCGGCCGGGGCGGCATTGCCGGTGAGGGCGCCGCGGCACTGGTGCTGCAGCGCTGCGCGGATCTGCCGACCGCGGCGCACGTGTGCCTGGTCGGTCAGACGGCGCACGCCAACCTCGACGCCCTGCAGCTGCCGGCCGAGTCGACCGACCTGCTGGTCTGCACTGCCAGCGGCGAGCCGGAGCAGGACCGGCGGCTGAGTGCCCGCCTGGGCCGGATACCGGCCGCGCATGTCGGCGCTGCGCAGCCGCTTACCGGGATCCTCAGCGCTGCACCCAGCCTGGTCGATCTGATTCTGGCTCGCAGCGCCATGCAGGCCGGCTACGCGCCCCCGCTCGCCGGGCTGAGGTATCCGGTCGACAACCGGCTGCCCTTCGTCGTCGGCAGCGGACGCGAGGTACCGATCCGCCGGGCCACAGTGGTCGGCCGCGACGACAACGGCTTCAGCGCCTGCTACCGGCTCGAGCTGGCCAGCTAGTACCCGCACGCAGCGCGCGGCCACTGCCGGCTGCGGGCTGTCTCTTCAGTGAAAGGATGTGAGTCCCAATGGATTACCGCGACTATGTAAGGCCCCGCTACGTCGAACTGATGCAGGCGCTGGGTCTGGAATGCCAGTTCCATCGTGCCAGTGGCAGCAAGCTGTTCCGCCGTGACGCCGTGGGAGCCGAGGTGGCCGTGACCGACTTCCTGGGCGGCTATGGTGCCGCGCTGTTCGGCCATAACGACCCCGAACTGGTCGAACTGCTCTGCGCTCTGCTGCGCGAGCAGGCGCCCTTCAACGCACAGATGTCGGTGCGCAGGGCCGCCGGCGAGCTGGGGCGGCGGCTGAGCGAGGCGCTCGGCCAGGAGCTGGGCTGCGCCGAGCACTTCGTGTCGACCTTCTCCAACAGCGGCGCCGAAGCGGTGGAGATCGCCATCAAGCACGCCGAGTTCAGCCGCCAGAAGCGTTTGCAGGCCGCCTTCGACCAGCTGGACTTCGTCCTGGCCGGTCTTTCCGGCGGCCAGCAGGCGTACGTCGAGTTCGATGTGGGCGAACTCGAGCTGCCGGCCGGCCTGCTGCCGGCGCACCTGACCACTGTGACCCTGCGCCAGCTGGCCGAGGCCGTGCGCCAGCACAACCTGGCCCAGCTGCATGCCGCTCCGGTGTTCGTCGCCATGCGGCGCAGCTTCCACGGCAAGCTGGTCAGCAGTGTGCAGCTCACCTACGGGCGGCAATACCGCCAGCCTTTCGCCCGCTTCGGGCTGAATGTCGATTTCGTCGACCCCGAGCAGCCCCTGCAGCTCGAGGAACTGCGCCAGCGGCACCGCCGCGACTGGCTGAGTCTGGAGTTCGCCGGCGCGCGCCCGGTTCTGCGTCGGGAGCCGTGCAGCAGCATCGCCGCGATACTGCTCGAACCGATCCAGGGCGAGGGCGGCATCCACGAAATTCCCGCAGAAGCCTGTCTGGCGCTGCGCCGGCTGTGCAACGAACTGGGTTGTCCGCTGATCGTCGACGAGGTGCAGTCGGGCTTCGGCCGCACCGGCACGCTGCTGGCCAGCAGCCAGCTGCGCCTGCTCGGCGACTACTACTGCCTGTCCAAGGCGCTGGGTGGTGGCCTGACCAAGATCGCCGCCACGCTGATCCGTGCCAGCCACTACGAGACCGACTTCAGCTACATCCACAGCTCGACCTTCGCCGAAGACGACCTGTCCTGTCGGGTGGCTCTGCAGTCCCTGCAGCGCCTGCAGGCGGACGGCGGGGCGATGCTCGAGGACATCCGCAGCAAGGGCGAGTATCTCAAGGCTTCGCTGTGCGAGCTCAGGGAGTACTACCCGGACGTGATCGCCGACGTGCGCGGTCGCGGCCTGCTGCTCGGCATCGAGCTGCACGACCTGAGTGACAGCAGCTCGCTGGTGCAGGCCTCGGCGCAGTACAACGATGCGCTCGGCTATCTGATCGCCGGCTACCTGCTGCAGCACGAGCACCTGCGCGTGGCCCCGTCGGGCAGCAACGCCAACGTGATCCGCCTGGAGCCGCCGGCGTGCATCAGTCATGCCGAGATCGACGGCCTGCTCGCGGCGCTGCAGCGGGTCTGCGAGATGCTCCGCCGGCGCGATGCACTGCCGCTGGCCGCGGCAGTGTGCGCCGACCTGCTGCCCGAAGTGCTGCCACGCGAGGAGAGCTTCGGCGAGGAGAGCCCGCGCCCAAAGCCTGAGCAGGGCACCCCGGTGGTAGCCAGGGTGGCCTTCATCAACCATCTGATCGACACCGGCATGCTCGGCGACGTCGACCCTTCGCTCGCCGTGCTCGACGCGGAGCAGAAGCGCGCCTTCGTCGAACGCACGGCTCCCGAGCGCAGGGCCGCGCCCATAGGCCCGGTGACCATTCGCTCGCGGCTGGGCACGGCGGTGGAGTTCACCCTCTATCCGCTGTGCATGGACTCCAGCGCAATGGCCGGATACATGGCCAGCGGCGACCTGCAGCCGATCCGCGAGGAGATCGCCGCACGCATCCGCGATGCCCGCGCCGACGGCTGCCGCATCGCGGGACTGGGGATGTACACCTCGATCGTCACCAACAACTGCCAGTCCCTGCAGATCCCGGATGTCGCGCTGACCTCCGGCAATGCCCTGACCATCGGCATGGGGCTGGAGGCCATCGAGCAGGGCTGCGCCCGCCAGGGCATCGACCTGGCCAGGGAGACCGCCGCAGTGGTCGGCGCGGCCGGCAACATCGCCTCGACCTACGCCTCGCTGCTGTCGATGCAGGTCGATCGTCTGCTGCTGATCGGCAGCGGCCGCGAGGGCTCGCTGCGCCGCCTGGAGAAGACTGCCGAGCTGATCTACATGGATGCCGCACGCTCGATTCGTGCCGGCACGAGCGAGCACGACCGGCTGGCCAGGCGCCTGCTGCAGCTGGAGGGGGTCGAGGCGTTGCTGCAGCTGTATGGCGATGCTCCGGATCTCGGCCGCCGGCTGTTCCGTTTCGTGGCCGAGCGCCTCGGGGACGAGGCGTTCATCGTCGTCGGCAACGATCTCGACAGCCTGCGCCAGGCGCGCATCGTGCTCTGCGCAGCCAATGCGCCGCAGGCTTTCCTGCAGGCCGGGCATTTCGCCGAGAACGGCGTGGTCTGCGATATCGCCGTGCCGCTCAACGTCGACCAGGCGGTGGCGGCGCAGCGTCCCGACCTGCTCTACATGCACGGCGGCATCGTGCAGACCCCGTTCGGCGACGGCCTGGCGGAAAACGTACGCGCCTATCTCGGCGAGGGACAGCTCTACGCCTGCATGGCCGAGTCGGTGCTGATGGGGCTGGCGGGCATGAGCCGGCACTACTCCTACGGCGATATCAGCCGCGAGCAGGTACAGCAGATCCGCGCCATCGCCGCGACCCACGGCTTCGGGCTGGCCCGGATCAAGACGGACAACTCCCTGTAAGGAAACGACATGCACAACAAGACTGCGGTGGTCACCGGCGGCAGCCGGGGCATCGGCAGGGCGATCGTCCGGGTGCTGGCAGGAGCCGGCTACCGGATTGCCTTCAGCTACGTGCGCGACGAGGCAGCGGCGATGGCCCTGCGCGAAGAGATCGAGGCGATGGGTCGACCGTGCCTGGCCTTGCGCTGCGACATCGGCGAGAGCGACAGCATCGCCGCCTTCTTCGCGCGAGTGGAGGAGGAATACCAGCGCATCGACCTGCTGGTGAACAACGCCGGCATCACCCGCGACGGCCTGCTGGCGGTGTTGCCCGAAGAGGACATCGTCAGTGTCATCCAGACCAACCTGATCGGCACGCTGCTGTGCTGCCAGCAGGCGCTGCCGGGAATGCTGTGCCGGCGCAGCGGCAGCATCGTCAACCTCAGTTCGGTGGCCGCCCAGCGCCCGGGCAAGGGACAGAGCAACTATGCCGCCGCCAAGGGCGGCGTCGAGGCGCTGACCCGCGCCCTGGCCGTCGAGCTGGCGCCGCGCAACATCCGCGTCAACGCCATCGCTCCCGGCATCGTGCGCACCGAGATGAGCGAGGCGCTGATCGGCAGCATGGCGGAAGCAATCCGCGAGCGCCTGCTGATCAAGCGCTACGCCGAGCCCGAGGAAATCGCCGAGGCAGTGCTGTTCGTGGCCGAACGCGCACTCTACATGACCGGGGAGGTCCTGCCGGTCAACGGCGGGCTGAAAATGCCATGAGCAAGACTCGTACGATTCTCGTCACCGGCGCGGCGAAAGGCATCGGCAGGGCCGTCGCGGAGTCCTTCGCAGGGGCGGGCGGCCATCGCCTGATCCTGCTCGACCGCGACCTGAGCGAGCTGGAGGGCTGGACGGCCGGCCATCCGGCGCGGGAGAGCATCGAGTCCCACTTCGCCGACATCGCCGATCTGCCCGGTCTGCAGCGGCTGTTCGAGGACCTGGCCCGTCGCCACGGGCAGATCGACGTGCTGGTGAACAGCGCCGGCATCTGCGACGAGAACGAGCCCGAGGACCTGGACACCTGGCACAGGGTGATCGCAGTGAACCTCAGCGGCACCTTCTACGTGACCGCGCTGTGCCTGCCGCTGATCCCCCGGCATGGGCGGATCGTCAACATGGCCTCGATCCTCGGCCGCGCCGGCAAGGTGCGCAACACCGCCTATTGCGCCTCGAAGCACGGCATCGTCGGGATGACCAAGGCGCTGGCGCTCGATCTGGCCGCGCAGCAGATCACGGTGAACGCGATCCTGCCGGCCTGGGTCGACACGCCGATGCTGCGCCACGAACTGGCGGTGCAGGCCGGCATGGCCGGCCTGACTCCCGAGCAGATCCAGCGCAATGCCAGGCGCAAGCTGCCCTTGCGCCGCTTCATCCAGAGCGAGGAGGTGGCTGCGCTGGTGCGTTATCTGGCCAGCCCCGAGGCGGCGGGTGTCACCGCCCAGAGCCTGGTGGTCGATGGCGGCGCCGGATTGGGGATGTAGCGTGTCGAGAGCCAATCACTGCCGCGGTCTGCTGGCCGTGCTGGCCGCATTGTCGTGCCAGGCCACCGCGGATTCGCTCTACCGGGAGGCCGAAGTGGGCCTGGCCAGCGCGTTGCGCCTGCATGGCGAAGACCGGGTCACGCAGAAGGAGGTCTACTTCAAGGCCAGCCTCGAGGACAGCTGGGACAGCGGCTACTACAAGGCCAAGGGGCGGATACGCTACGACGCCCGCTACGACGGCAACAATCCCTATTCGGCCCAGGCTCGCGACGAGTACCGCCTGGATGCCGACTGGCGCCACCTGTACTGGGGGCATTACCTCGGCGCAGGCGAACTGACCGTCGGCTGGCAGCAGGTGGTATGGGGGCGCGCCGACGAGCTGCGCGTCCTCGACCAGGTCAACCCGCTGGACTACCGCGAGGGGGTGACCGCGCTGCTCGAGGAAAGTCGCATCGCGCTGCCCATGGTGCGTTACATCCGGCCGCTCGGCGACTGGGAGCTGGAGGCGCTGTGGATCACCGGCTTCGAGAAGAACCGGCCTCCCGCGGCTGGCAGCGAATTCGATTCGCCGCTGTTCGCCAAACCGCCTGCCGATACCTTCCTGGTCGACTCGACGCCCGACTACGACGGTGCCGACGGCTTCGCCTACGGGCTGAGCGGCAACGGCCGGCTCGGCGACGTGGACGTCAGCGCGGTGCTGCTCAATGCCCGCCAGCAGGACCCGGTGTACGCCGTCGAGGGCCTGGCGGCGGATGGCCGGATACGCCTGGAGCGGCAGTTTCCCCGCTACACCATGATCGGTACCGGGCTCGCGCTCGATGCCGGGCACAGCATCGTGGTGCGCAGCGAGGTCGCCTACTTCGACAACTGGCGCCTGACCAACCCGACGCGGGCCTTCGGCAGCGACGAAAGCCCGCTGGTCAAGGCACTGCTCGGCGTCGACTACCTGGTCCGCGACTGGATGATCTCCGCGCAGTGGCAGGAACAGCAGGTTCTCGACTGGCGCGCGGGCATGCTGCTGGAGCGCCGCGAGCACCTGTTCACCCTCTCGGCGGAGGGCTCGCATGCCCAGGACCGTCTGAAGAGCCGGCTGGTGGCCGCCTTCAGTCCACCCGCCGGGGACGATGCGCTGCTCCAGGCGATTCTCACCTACAAGCCGGTCGACTGGCTGAAGCTCGGTCTCGAGGCCGACCTGTTCTTCGGTCGCCAGGGCGGCACGTTCGGCAGCTACGACCAGCGCGACCAGTTGCGCTTCTCGGCCGGATACCTGTTCTGACCCACCCCTGCTGCCCGCCGCCTGCGAGGCACGGCGGTGCGGCATTTCATGAATTTCGAGGAGTTACCCATGTTGCCGATACTCAAGAGACTCACCCTGGCCGCTCTCGTCACCGCCAGCGCGGCCGCTCAGGCCGAGCCGCCCAGCGCCGACGAGATCGTCCGTCAGGCCCGCGAGCGGGACGACGGCCACAGCTTCATGTCGGAAGTGTCGCTGATCCTGCACGACAAGAAGGGCAATACCCGGGTGCGGACCTTCACCTACCTGCAGAAGGACTACCCCGAAGGCGACAGGTTCTCCATGTTCTTCACCTCGCCCAACGACGTGCGCGATGTCGCCTTCCATATCGAGAACCCGCAGGAGGTGCTCGGCAAGGAGGACAGCCAGTGGATGTACCTGCCCGTCAGTCGCCAGACCCGGCGGATATCCACCACCGACAAGCGCGGTTCGTTCATGGGCAGCGAGTACTCCTATGCCGACCTGGACAAGATCCGGGTGAACGACTATCGCCAGACCCTGCTCGGTGAGGAGCAGATACAGGGGCGCGACTGCCATGTGATCGAGCGCGAGCCGGCTTCCCCGCAGGTGCTCACCAAGACCGGCTACAACAAGCTCAAGGTGTGGATCGACAAGCAGAACCATCTGGTGATGCGCCAGGACTTCTTCGACGTGAAGGGCGTGCTGATCAAGCAGATGCGCACCCTCAAGGTGGCCAAGGTCGATGGCATCGACAGCATCATGCTCAGCGAGACCGAGCATTTCATCGACGGAACCCGCTCGGAGATGCGCTTCGACCGGCTGCAGTACAACGTCGAACTGGATGATCGGCTGTTCACCCAGGGGGCGATCCGCCGCGGGCTGAAGTCCGGGGACGTGCCCGGGTTCGTCTCCTCCTCCCTGTAAGCGGCGGTTCGGATAATCATGGAAAGATACCTGGACTTCGTCGAACGCCATGCGAAGGGGATCATCGTCCTGCTGCTGGCGATCACGGCCTACTTCACCTACGTGCTCGGCGCGCTGACCTCGGACACCAACCCCTACCTGCTCAAGGAGTCGCATCCGGCGCGCAAGACGATCATCGACCTGCAGGGCGAGTTCACCGGCACCTTCGACTCGGTGATGGTGGCGCTGCACAATCCCGACGGGGTGTTCAACCGGGACACCCTCAACGCCCTGCATGCGCTGTCCCAGACGGCGCGCAGGGTGGTGCTCAGCAACGAGGAGGACGCCCTCGAGCTGCAGCGCATAGCCCAGCTGCATGCCGGTGATGCGCGGGCCCGTGAGCTGGTCGACGCCATGCTGATCGACGGCCTGGCGCAGAACGACTACCAGACGGCCAAGGCTCTGCGTGAGCACGCCCGCAGCCAGAACTGGAAGCCACGGGAGCAGCATTTCATCGACTTCCTGGCCGAGCGGGTCAACCCGATCCGCGAGATGGCCTCGATGGGCGACTTCGAGAACATCCTGCTGACCGACGACGGCGAGCTGCTGATCCACAAGACCCTCAGGGCGTTCGACATGGATCCCTCCCGGGTCGAGTCGGAGATCATGGGCAACGAGCTGATGGTCGATGGCGTGGTTTCGCGCGACAAGACCGTGGCCCTGCTGGTGGCCGAACTCGGAACCCGTCAGGACGACGCCGAGGCCCAGTTGCGGGCCTACCGGATCTTCCGCGACATGGTCGCCGACTATCAGGCGCAGCACCCGGAGTTCAAGGACGAGGTGTTCATCGCCGGCATGCCGATCTTCATCGCCGCCCAGCAGGAGATCATCGACCATGATCTGGCATTGCTCTTTCCGATCGTGTTCGTGCTGATCAGCACCCTGCTGGTGTGCTTCTTCAGGAAGCCGCTGGGGCTGCTGCTGCCGTTGCTGAACATCCTTTTCTGCACCATCTGGACGCTCGGGCTGATGGCCCTGCTCGAGGTGCCGGTCGACCTGTTGACCAGCGTTCTGCCGGTGTTCCTGTTCACCATCTGCTGTTCCGATGCCATCCACGTGATGGCCGAGTACTACGAGCAGAAGTACGCCGGACAGAGCAACCGCGAGGCCAACCGGGCCACCATGCGCCTGATGATGATGCCGGTTGTGCTGACCACGGTGACGACCATCGCCACCTTCCTGATCTCCACCGCCACCAACATCGTCAGCATCCGCAACTTCGGCGTCTTCATGTCGGTCGGCCTGGCGGCGGCGCTGGTCATATCGCTGCTGCTGATTCCGGCCTGGATCGCCGTGTGGGGCAAGGACGGCATGCTGGAGCGGCGGGACGGTCAGGACTCGTTGCTGTCGCGACTGCTGGTCGCCGGCTGCGCCTGGATGATCGAGCGGCGTAGGGCCATGCTCTGCGCGGTCCTGCCCCTGCTGGCCACGATGGCGGTGCTGACCTTCTCGGTCGCCATCGAGGACTCCGGCATCGCCTACTTCAAGGAGGGCAGCCCGGTACGCGTTTCCGACGAGTTCATCAACCGCAGCCATGTCGCCGGCACCGCGCCGGGGTGGATCGCCATCGACAGCAAGACCCCCAGGGGCGTGCTCGATACCGAAGTGGTGCAGTTCATCGACCGCCTCGATCGTTTCCTGCGCGAGCAGCCGGAGGTGAGTTACGGCTATTCGCTGGCGACCTACATCAAGCGAATGAACCTGGTGCTCAACGACATGGACCCCGCCTATCTGCGGGTGCCCGAGGCGCGCGAGACGGTCAGCGTGGTGGACGAGGAGGGGCGCCGCGAGACCTTCGAGGTCGATGGCAATGCGCTGATCGACCAGCACGTGATGCTGTTCGAGAATGGCGGCGGCTCGGACCTGACCAATGTGCTCAACGCGGACTATTCCAAGGCGGTCACTCTGTACACCATGACCTCCTCGGTGGCCAGCGACTACCGCAGCCTGCTGGCGCGCCTGGACGCCTGGCTGGCGGTGAACAAGCCGGCCCATCTGGAGATCACCCATGCCGGCACGCCGATGATCTGGACCGGGGTGCTGGACGAGATCACCCGGGGCCAGGTGCTCAGCTTCACCCTGGCGGCGCTGGTGGTGACCCTGATGATGATGTTCTCGCTGCGCTCGCTGCGCCTGGGGCTGCTCGGCCTGTTCACCCTGCTGGCGACCTCGGCGAGCCTGTACGGCGCCATGTTCCTGCTGGACATCGAACTGAACATCGGCACCGCACTGGTAACCTACCTGGTGGTCGGGGTCGTGGATTATGCGGTGCACCTGCTGTCGCGCATCCGGCTGTTCGTGCAGCAGGGCGTCGATATCGATAGCGCCATCCTGCGCTCCATGCACAGTGTCGGGCGTTCGACCGTGGTCAACGTGGTGATTTTCTCGGTCGGCTTCCTGGCTCTGCTGTTTTCCGACTTCAAGCCGGTGGTCGATCTGGGCGCCCTGGTGGCGCTGGCGCTGCTCGTCAGTGGCGTGATGACCATTCTGGTCATCACGCTGACTGCCCCGTGGTTCTTCGCACCGATCGCCGCGCGCGCGGCGTCGGCCTCCATGGCGCATGAGCCGGGTGGCGTGGTGCCCGCCTAGCGGCAGGGAGGCTTGCTCCCCCGGGGCTCGGGGTGGGCAGGCCTCCGCTGTCCGACGATTCGCCTCATCAGGTTCCCAAGCTCTGTGGGTGCGCCGGTTTTTTTTCCTCCGGGCGCGAGGCACGCAGGAGGTGGCATTCCTCCCGGGCATCCTGCAGATCCTTCTCGAAAGCCTGCAACCCGGCGTGCAACTGCTGGAGCATGTCTATCTGGGTCGTCAGTTCCTGTTTCTTCCGGGCGATCTCCTGCTGTGCCCGCTCCCAGGGAAAGTCGCGGCCGCCGTAGTCGGCGAGAATGCCCTGCAGCTCCTTGAGCTTGAATCCCAGCTGTTGGGCGCACTTGATGAAACGCAGGACATCGACGTTTTCCTGATCGTAGACCCGATATTTCCCCTCGCGCGGCGCTTGGGGAAGCAGGCCTATCTTCTCGTAGTGGCGAATGCTCTTGACGGTTGTTCCCGATAGCTTGGCTGCTTTTCCTATGTACATCCTGACAACTTCCATTTGTGTTGCGAACGCTGGGCGGTTGCCCGTGCAGGCGGGCATCTTCCGGGAATCGCAGGCGAGCTGTCGCGGGGCGATGGCAGTTCCGTCGAGCAGATCACAGCCGGGAAGTCATGGGGAAAGGGGTCGGCGCCCCTGGCGGGGCTTGACTCTACCGTCCGGGGGAGACTTTAGCCTTGGGGTCTTTCCACCGCCAAGTAACGAGCCGTACTCCGTGAGCAAGAAAATTCTGCTGATCCTCGGCCACCCCTCTTCCGACAGTTTCTGCGGGCATCTGGCCGATTCCTACCTGGCCGGGGCGACCCAGGCCGGTTGCCAGGTGCGCCAGCTGCGCCTGAGCGAACTGGACTTCGACCCGATACTTCACGATGGCTATCGGAAGGTACAGGAGCTGGAACCCGATCTGAGCAAGGCGCAGCAGGACATCCTCTGGGCCGAACACCTGGTGTTCGTCTATCCGACTTGGTGGGGGGCCATGCCGGCGCTGCTCAAGGGCTTCATCGATCGCATCTTTCTGCCCGGCTTCGCTTTCCGCTATCGAGACAACTCGAAGTTCTGGGACCGGCTGCTGGTCGGGCGCTCCGCCCAGTTGCTGGTCACCATGGATACCCCTCCCTGGTACTACCGCTGGGTGTTCCGCATGCCCGGTCACCAGCAGATGAAGCGCACGATCCTCGAGTTCAGCGGACTCAAGCCGGTCAAGGTGGCCAGTTTCGGTCCCATCATTCACGCCACGCCGCGGCAGAAGGCCCGCTGGGTGCTCGAGGTCCGCGAGCTGGGGCTGCGCGGCGGGCTCTGATTTCACTCCCTGGGGCGCTCCAGCGGTTGCGGCTCGGGGATATGGCCAAGGGTGCCCGGCCTTGCCGGCAGACGCCCCTCGGCATACAGCGCAGGACGAAGGCGTCCAGCTTCGGCGCGGCCATCTCATCCCTGAAGCGCTGCTGCGACCACGGCCAGGTGTTGGGGACGCCCTCGGCATCCAGGTACCAGCTGTTGCAGCCGGAGCCGAACACCGTCTTGCGCGCGGCTTCCTTGCGGGCCACGTCGTAGGCCTCCAGCGCGCTCTGCGCGGCGCTCACCTCCTGGCACTGGCCGCTGCGCACCAGCTCGATCAACTGGGCGATGTAGCCCCACTGCAGCTCGGCGATGTCGATCAGCGAGAAGTTGCCGACCGGCCCGGTGGGACCGTTGAGCATGAAGAAGTTGGGGATGGACACCGCCAGGTAGGCGGTCGGCCCCTGGGCCCAGGCCTGCTCCAGGGTGTGGCCGTCGTGGCCGGTGATCTGCATCGGGCCTGGATGAGCGCACTCTCCTGATGAGGGCTCAGGAATGCACAATGACTGCCTGGGACTGGGTTACCCCTTCAGCGCCGCCTCGATCGCCGCGATATCGATCTTGCGCATGGTCATCATCGCGTCGAAGGCGCGCTTGGCCGCTGCACGGTCCGGACTGGCAATCGCGGCCGACAATACCCGGGGCGTGATCTGCCACGACAGCCCCCACTTGTCCTTGCACCAGCCACATTCGCTTTCCTGCCCACCGTTGCCGACAATCGCGTTCCACAAGCGATCCGTCTCGGCCTGATCGTCGGTCGCGACCTGAAACGAGAACGCCTCGCTGTGCCTGAACGCCGGCCCGCCGTTGAGCCCGAGGCAAGGGATGCCCATCACCGTGAACTCGACGGTCAGCACATCGCCCTGCTTGCCCGACGGATAGTCGCCCGGCGCACGCAGGACAGCCCCCACCGCACTGTCCGGGAAGGTCGCAGCGTAGAAGGTCGCAGCGTCCAGCGCGTCGTTGTCGTACCAGAGGCATATCGTGTTCTTGCTGGTCATCTTGGGGCTCCGCGATCGGGGCTGAGAGATGGAGTCTAGCTGTGTGACCGGTTGGGGGTGGTGGCAGGGCGGGGCGGGGCGCTTGTCGGCCCGGATGGGGTATCGCCGCGGGCATGAGCTGATCTTCGGAGTCGTGACCGGCAGCAGCAGCCCCGTAGCTGCCTATCGAAAAGTCCAAAACTCGGTCAAAAAACCAAAGTTCAAGTAGCCTTTTTTTGGTCTGCATGTAGGATATGACCATCTCGTAACATCGAAGGGACTCTCCAGTGATTACCGGCTCTAAATGGTTCAAGTTTGATCTGCATACCCATACGCCATACTCGTTCGACTACGGCAGGAATGATCCCAATGCAAAAAACATAACTCCCGAGCAATGGCTGCGGGCATTTGCTGACAACAAAATAGACTGCGTGGCAATTACCGACCATAACAGCGGCGCCGCTATTGATCCTTACAAAGCAGCGGCCAATCAGCTGCACTCTGAAGGCATCGAAATAACGGTATTTCCTGGGGTAGAGATCTCTGCTTGTGGAGGGGTTCATATACTTGCAATATTTGACCCCTCACAAACTTCCTCTCACATTACCTCACTACTGGGTGCGATTGGATATCTCGGAACGCATGGCGACAGTGACGCTGTTTCTAGATTCAGTCCGGAACAGGTTATCAGCGTGATTCACCAGTTTGGGGGGATCGCCATTCCAGCGCACATCGATATGCCGGCCGGATATTGTGTGAACCTCTCCGGCACCACATTAAGGCAATCCTTGACCGGTGTTGATGCTGTTGAGATTATCGACAGAACTTCAGCCTCACTCCAAGCGTACAGGTCTTATAATCTCTCTATCGCGGAATTAAGGGGCTCTGACAGCCATAATTTATCGGAGGTGGGGCGGGCGTTCACATGGCTAAAAATGTCTATCCCAAATCTCTCCGGCCTCCGGCTTGCTCTAATAGACGGCCCGATAGCTGTAATACGCTCAGATGACGCACCGACTTCACCGCCAAATACAACGCCCGACCTTGCGATTATCTCCCTAAGTGTCAGCAAATCAAAATACTGTGGCATGGCCAAACCATTTGAACTTCAGTTCAGCCCATGGTTGAATTCCGTTATTGGTGGCCGCGGCAGCGGCAAATCTTCCTTGGTAGAATTTATTCGCCTCGCCATGGGGAGATCGCACGAACTCACCCCTCACAAGGAACTTCACCCGGCATTCCTAAAGCTGGCGCGAGTACCTACAAACACAGATCCAGAAGGGCTTCTTAAGGATAACACTCAGCTCGAATTAATTTACCGCAAAGACACAGCAATCTATAAGATCACTTGGGGGGTCGCTGGACACAAGATCTTCAAGAAAGAAAATGATTCATGGATAGAGGAAGCAGGTTCCATCCCAGAGCGATTTCCGATTCGAATCTTTAGCCAGAAGCAAATATTCGAGCTATCCAAGAATGCAAACATCTTAATCCAGATTATTGATGAGTCATCTTCAGTTAGACACTCGGACTGGAGTGCCTCCCATCAAAAAGAGATCAGTAATTTCAATGTACTGAGAGCGCAACAACGTGCGCATGAGATAGAAATAGAGACAAAGCCCAAGCTGGAGGGAGAGCTTGCAGACTTACGCAGCAAGCTTTCCAAGTATGCAGCAGTCCTTCAGAACCCTGCCATTGAGAATTTCAAAGTTCTCGACGGACAGAAGTCTCTGGCTAATGGATTTATCTTAGGCTCGAAGGCCACCACCGAAGCCATCATCGAATCATTAGGGGAATTTATCGAGTTCCCCTCGCCTCTGAATAAAAGCAATTACACCGAGGCTGAAATAGAACTGGACTCCGCCCTGCAGACTCTGAGCTGCCACATCAAGGCCACTTTAGATCACGCAAAAAAATCCATATCAGATCTTCAGGAGCACATCAGTAATCACGAAACTTGGATAGAAAAAAGCAGTTTCGGATTACTGCACCTAGCCGCTCTATCCGACTACCAAGCAGCAATGGACTCACTGAATGAAACCGGAATAGCAACGCCAGGCCACATCCAATTCATTCAAAGCGAGATTGCTCGGATTGAGGAAGCTTTAGAAAGAATCGAATTACTCCGCACTCAGAATGACAAAATAACTCAAGAAATAAACCAGCTCTACTTGAAAATTATCGAAATGAGAGTCGATCTATCTCGGCGAAGACAGGATTTTTTAAACAAACACCTGAGAGGCTCTGACCACATCAACATTGAAATCCACCCCTTTGCCGCCAAGTCCGAATCGGAAATCAGTTTCAGAAGCGCCATCGGGAAAGTCGACAAAGTATATGCTGGCGATATTTATGACCAAGAGTCTGCAAAAGGATTTATTCCTGCAATAGTCAATTCCGTAAAATCAAAATCCACCTTGCAAGAGAAGGCAGACCTAATCCACGAATTCAAAGCCGAACTCCTAGGCAAGCACACTATTTCTGGAAGTTCAATTGGGAAAAGATTTTCTGACTACTTGAGGCAGCTTGACCCCTCCTGTGATGACAGAGTTTGGTGCTGGTTTCCGGATGATGAAATTTCAATTTCCTTCAAAGACAAAGGAAGCTTTAAAGATATCTCTATGGGGTCTGCTGGCCAGCGCACAGCCACAATACTATCCCTGCTACTTTCGCACGGAACAGAGCCGCTAATTCTGGATCAGCCAGAAGATGACCTAGACAATCAACTCATCAGCTCCTTAATTGTTGAAAGACTGAAAAACTCCAAGCCCTCTCGGCAAATGATTGTTATAACCCACAACCCCAATATCGTCGTCAATGGCGACTCCGAACTCGTAATAGGACTTGAAGAGGTCAGAGGCCAAACTTATGCCAATGCGCGAGGCGGCCTCCAAGAGCAAAAAGTCCGCGAGCATGTTTGCGAAGTAATGGAGGGAGGCAAGATCGCCCTCGAAAACAGATACAAGCGGATTGCACTGACTTGAAAATTTTTTGATCGTTCCCACGCTCCGCGTGGGAACGCAGGCAGTGACGCTCTGCGTCACAGAAGCGGACGCGGAGCGTCCATTGAGGAGCTCCCACGCGGAGCGTGGGAGCGATCACATCAGGCTGCAGGTGTGTTTACTCCGTCCGGACCTTTATTGCCCCTCGGCACTCAGCGCAGCACGAACGCCTCGATCTTCGGCTTCGCCATCTCATCCTTGAACCGCTGCTGCGACCACGGCCAGGTGTTGGGGATGCCGTCGGCGTCCAGGTACCAGCTGTTGCAGCCGGAGCCGAACACCGTCTTGCGCGCGGCGTCCTTGCGGGCCACGTCGTAGGCGTCCAGTGCGGGCTGCGCGGCGCTCACCTCATTGCACTGGCCGCTGCGCACCAGTTCGATCAGTTGGGCGATGTAGCCCCACTGCAGCTCGGCGATGTCGATCAGCGAGAAGTTGCCGACCGGCCCGGTGGGGCCGTTGAGCATGAAGAGGTTGGGGAACTCGGGGATCGAGATCGCCATGTAGGCGGTCGGCCCCTTGGCCCAGGCCTGCTCCAGGGTGTGGCCGTCGCGGCCGGTGATCCGCATCGGGCGCATGAACTGGTCGGGCTTGTAGCCGGTGGCCAGCACCAGCACGTCCAGCTCGTGCAACTGGCCGTCGCGTGTGCGCACGCCGCCGGCCTCGATGCATTCGATGCCGGCGGTGACCAGCTCGGCGTTCGGATGCTGGATCGCCTGGTAGTAATCGGGCGAGTAGATCAGCCGCTTGCAGGCGGCGCGGTAGGTGGGGCGCAGCTTCTCGCGCAGGACCGGATCGCTGACGCTCCTCTCCAAATTGTCGCGGGCGATGGCCTCGATCTCGAGGATGCCCGGCGAGTTGGCGTCGAGCACCGCGTTGGTGAAGCGCTCGACGTTGGCCAGGTAGGTTTCCTCGTTCTGCATGCGCTTGAGCAGGGCGCGGTCGGCGCGGAAGGCGGCCTTCTGCTCCTCGCTGTAGAACGGGTTGTCGACCGGGAAGATCCACTGCGCGGTGCGCTGGAAGTGCTTGAGCTTGCCGGCGCGTGAGGCCAGCGCGGAGACGATCTGCACGCCGGTGGAGCCGTTGCCGACGATGCCGATGCGTCGGCCGTCCAGCGGGATGCTGTGGTCCCAGCGCGCGCTGTGCAGCAGATCGCCCCGGAAGCTGTCCAGGCCGCGCAGGTTCGGGGTGCTGGGGTGGTGGAGCACGCCGGTGGCGGCGATGACGATGTCCGCGCTGTCGGTGAGGCCGCTCTTCATCTCCAGCTGCCAGCGGCCGCCCTGGAATTCGCAGCGGACGATTTCCTCGTTGAAGCGGATCAGCTCGTCGACCCGGTACTTCTTCACCGTGCGCTCGAAATACTCCTGGATTTCCGCGCCCGGCGGCAGGAAGCGGCTCCAGTCGGGGTTGGGCTCGAAGGAGTAGGTGTAGGCGTGCGAGGGCACGTCGCAGGTCAGGCCGGGATAGGTGTTCTCGCGCCAGGTGCCGCCGATGCGCGAGGCCTTCTCGTAGATGGTCACGTCACTGAAGCCGGCCTCGCGCAGCTTGATGCCGCTGAGAATGCCGGCCATGCCGGCGCCGATCACCACCACGCGCAGATCGGGTCTTGCTGCATTGTCGTTCATGGTCACACCCTGTTCTTGTTGTTCGGTGGGACCAATCTAGGGGGTTGCCGGCGGCTCTACATGCTGTGTACTTGCTAGTCCGATCGGACAGTATCGGCGGTATTTTGCTGCTGTTTATCCCTGATGGCAGGGGGATGCCCGCACGCAAGCGCCGGTGCGCGATGGCCTGTAGGGGCGAATTCATTCGCCTCGCGCGGAGGGTGGTTGGCGAATGAATTCGCCCCTACAGAAGCGCTATGCGGTTGCCGGGACCTCGTCCTTCTGGCGTGCCCGCTGCCGGGCGACGTGGGCGGCGGCGCGGCGGCCGGAGAAGATGCAGTCGGCGGCGGACAGCCCGGAGATGTACAGGTGCGAGGGCAGGCCGATGGCGGTGCGGCCGGCGGCGTACAGCCCGCCGATCGGCGAGTCGTCGCCGCGCAGCACCTGGCCGCTGTCCTCGTCGACGCGCAGGCCGCCGACGGTCATCGACGACAGCGGGAACAGGCTGCTGCGGATCGACACGTCGATGGCGTAGAAGGGGCCTTCGGCGATGGCGTGGATGTCCTTCTGGTCCTTGCCGAAGCGGTCGGCCTGCCAGCCGGCCGCCGCCTGGTTGTAGTCGCGCACGGTTTCCGCAAGCACCTGGGGATCGAGGCCGCACTTGTGTGCCAGCTCGTCGAGGCTGCGCGCCTTGCGCGAGGCGAACAGCAGGGCGAGGATCGCCGGCTGGCGCTGGAACGGCAGCATGTCGTCCTTGCGCACCTGGTGCCAGGCCTTGCGGTACAGGGCGCTGTCGAGGATCAGCAGGCCGGTGCCGTCCTGCTCGTCGCCCATCACCTGGCCGATGGCGGCGCCGTAGAGCATCTCGTCGCAGTAGCGCTGGCCGCGGCCGTTGACCAGCATGGCCTCGGCGAAGGCCTTGGGCGGGTTGAGGAAGCGCCAGCTGCTGATCCGGCCGAGCCGGTCGGCGGCGCCACCGACGCTCTGGCCGAGGCGGATGCCGCTGCCGTTGTCGCCCAGCGAGCCCAGCGGCATGCTGTCGGCGTAGCCGGGGGCGTAGTGGTTGGCCATCGGCCGGTTCTGGATGAAGCCGCCGCTGCTCAGGCACACGCCATGGCGGGCGCGGATGCGCCGCTCGACGGCGTGCGCGCTCTTCAGCGCCTCGGCCTTGCGCCAGTAGCGCAGGGCGATGCCGCTGGTGATGCCGGAGCCGGGGAAGCTGGCCGGCAGCATCAGCTGGAAGCGCGCCGCCTGCTGCATCAGCCGGGCGAACTGCGCCGCCGCCGCGCCCGGCGGGATCTGCACGACCTTGACCCCCACCACGTTGTCGTCCTGGTCGACGATCAACTGGCGCACCTCGGTCTGCGCCATGAAGCGCACGCCCAGCCGGCTGGCCCGCTCGCGCAGCGGATCGGTGATGCGCACGCCGAAGCCGACCGGCGCGGAGGTTGGCGGCGAGTAGACCTTGTGCCCGCGCGCCGCCGGCCGGGCCACCGCCGCGGCGCGCGGCGACAGCGAACTGTCGGAGTGGTACAGGTGGTAGCCCTGCGGCGGATAGGAGGTCTTGGCCGCGTACAGGGTGCTGTCGAAGCGCACGCCGTGGCCGCTCAGCCAGTCGATCATCTGCGCGCTCTGCTCGCAGAAGCGGCGCAGGGTGCTGTCCCTGACCACGCCCTGGGTCTCCAGCTTGAGGTAGCGGAACATGTCGTCCACCGAATCCTCGACGCCCGCCTCGCGCTGGATGGCGGTGCCGCCGCCGGCGTAGACCACGCCGCCGTTCATCGCCGTCGAGCCGCCGCCGTCGTAGGCATCCAGCGCCAGCACTTGCAGGCCCTGCTCGGCGGCCTCCAGCGCCGCGGCGATGCCGGCGCCGCCGTAGCCGACCACCAGGAAGTCGGCGGCATCGTCCCACGGTACGTCGGCGGCGTCGGCCACCCGCTCCGGCTGGCGTACGGGGGAATGCCAGTGGGGGCTACCGGGTTCATCGCGCTGGGTCACGTCGGGCATCTCCTTGGTTTTTGTTATGCAATCCCGGTCCGTGGGGCGAATGCATTCGCCTTGGCGGGGTATTTCTGGCGAATGAATTCGCCCCTACAGGTTGGTCAGGAGCGGGCGGGCTGGGCGTTGAGCTGCGGATCGCCGGGCTTGCCCAGCACGCAGCTGGTGCCGCCCGGGGTGTACATCATGGCGACGCAGCGGTTGCAGGAGGTGCAGCCGGTGGCCCCGGCGCCGCCCGCGGCCAGCTTGTTGACGAACTCGGGGTCGAAGATCAGCCCGCGGCCCAGGGCCACCGCCTCGAAGCCTTCGCCGAGCGCCTGCTGCACGTTGGCGGCGGTCTTCACCCCGCCCAGGTAGGCCAGCGGCATGTCGACCGCGGCGCGCACCTTGCGCGCATGTTCGAGCAGGTACAGTTCGCGGAACTCCACCTTGGGTTCGGTGAACTGCTGGATGGTCATCGCCGCGCGGACGATGGGGTTGCTGACGCTGACGCGGTTTTCCTTGGGGAAGGACGAGCCGAACAGGGTGGTGGTGGACTCGACGTTCAGCCCCGCGCTGAGCACCAGCAGGTGGGCGCCTTCACGCTCGAGGATGCGCGCCACTCCGGCGCCGTCCTCGGCGGTGTGGCCGCCCTTGGCGCCTTCGGTGACGCTGTACTTGCAGATCACCGCCAGGTCGCGGCCCACCGCCTCCAGCACGCGGCGCAGCACCAGGGAGGGGAAGCGCAGGCGCCGGTCGAGGCTGCCGCCCCAGTCGTCGCGGCGCTTGTTGTACAGCGGCGAGATGAACTGGCTGAGCAGGTAGCCGTGGCCCATGTGGATCTCCACGGCGTCGAAGCCGGCCTCGCGGGCGAGCAGGGCGGCCTGGGCGAACTCGCCGGCGATGCGCTGCATGTCGGCCTCGCTCATCGCCTGCTTGAGGAAGCGCCCGCTCATGATGCCGACCTTGTTGAAGCCGCCGCTGGCCGACAGCGGCCGGGGCGTGGACAGCTCCTCGAGGAAGGTGAAGCAGCCGCCATGGGTGATCTGCGCCGAGGCCGCGCCACCGTGGCGGTGCACGGCATCGGTGAGCACGCGCAGGTGGGGCACGGCGTCGCGGTCTAGGGTGATCTGGTCGGGGAAGGTGCGCCCGTCGCGGCTCACCGCGCAGTAGGCCACGGTGGTCAGCGCGGTGCCGCCGGCGGCCATCGACTCATGGAAGCGCACCAGCTGCTTCGAGGGCGTGCCGCCGCGGGCCATGCCCTCGTTGGTGGCGGACTTGATGAAGCGGTTCTTCAGCGTCAGCGGGCCGATCTTCAGCGGGCTGAACGGCGACGGCGAGGCGGGCAGGATCTTGTTGTTATGCATGCTGAGTCCCAGCGATTCGACTTCAGGTGGCAAGCAGGGCGCCGGGCACAAGGCGCTCCCGTTGCTGCCGGTGGCGGGCCCACGGGAGCCCGATGCGATGTTCCTACCATAGATAGCGGGGCAGGGGGCTACCTCGTCCGAACAGACTAACTGCCGGCAGGTGTGCTCCGCATCGGCCGCTGGGCGGTTAGTCCCATCGGACGATGCGGGCGGACGGCGCGATGGCGACGATCCGGACGACCCTGCACGGACGAATTCATTCGCCTTGGCGGGGTATCCGCGCGAATGGATTTTCCCCCACAAGGACCGTGCGGCGCGCGGCGCACAACCACCGAGAGGATCAGACATGAGTTGCGAGAATCGCCAGGTCGCCGTGGTCACCGGCGCCAGCCGTGGTGTCGGCAAGGGCATCGCCCTGGCCCTGGGCGCCGCCGGCATGGTCGTCTACGTCACCGGCCGCTCGACCACGACCAGCGGCTCGCAACTGCGCGGCCAGGTGCTGCCGGGCTCGATCCAGGAAACCGCCGAGGCGGTGACCCGCGCCGGCGGGCTGGGCATTCCGGTGGCCTGCGACCACGCCGACGATGCGCAGGTCAGGACGCTGTTCGAGCAGGTCGCCCGCGAGCAGGGGCGTCTCGACCTGCTGGTCAACAACGCCACCTTCCTCCACGAGAACCTCATCGATCCCGGCCCGTTCTGGGAGAAGCCGCTGGAGCTGGTCGGCATCCTCGACGTCGGCCTGCGCTCGGCCTACGTCGCCAGCTACTACGCCGCGCCGCTGCTGGTGGCCGGCGGCCGCGGGCTGATCGCCTTCGTCTCCTCCTACGGCGCCGGCTGCTACATGCACGGCCCCGCCTACGGCGCGCAGAAGGCCGGCTGCGACAAGCTGGCCGCCGACATGGCGGTCGATCTGGAGGGCACCGGCGTCGCCGCGCTGTCGCTGTGGCTCGGTCCGCAGCGCACCGAACGCACCGCCATCGCCAGCGAGGAACGTGCCGACCAGTACGAGGCCTTCCTCGCCCAGGCGGAAACCCCCGAGTTCAACGGCCGGGTGATCCACGCCCTGCTCGACGACCCGGCGCTGGCCAGCCTCAGCGGCCAGACCCTGGTGACCGCCGAGCTGGCGCCGGGTTACGGCATCAGCGAGGAGGGCGGCCGCCTGCCGCCGTCCTACCGCGAGCAGCTGGGCGCGCCGCGCGTGCCGCATCCGGCGCGGGTGATCTAAGGATCCTGTAGGGGCGAATTCATTCGCCTTTGCCGGGTATCCGGGCGAATGAATTCGCCCCTGCAATGGATACCAAGCGCCCGCACCGCCGGTGCGGACGCATTCCATCCCTCGAAAGGCAGCGCTTCCATGGAAAAAGTCGTCTATGTCGTCTGGCGTGATCGCCAGACCAGTCCCGAAGAATTCGCCAGCCGCCTGCGCGGCGAGGTCGCCGAACAGCTGCTGGCGCTCGGCGCCCGCGGCCTGCAGGTGAACGTCGCCGACGCCGCCGTCGAACCCGCCGCCGGCCTGCGCCAGGCCAACCTGCAACCGCTGATGGACGGTAGCGTGTCGCTGTGGCTGGACAGCGCCATCGCCCAGTTCCGCCGGCCCTTCGACGCGGTGATCGCCGGTGCGGTGGAGCGCCTGGCCGCCTACCTGGTCACCGAGTCGGTGCCGATCCGCAACACCCGTTTCCCGGCCGTCCCCGGCGAGCGCACCCACGGCTTCTCCCAGCTGGCCTTCCTCAGCCGCCCGCCGCGCCTCACCCACGAGGCCTGGCTGGACATCTGGCACAACAGCCATACCCAGGTGGCCATCGACACCCAGGACAACTTCCAGTACGTGCAGAACGTGGTGGTGCGCGCGCTGACCCGCGGCGCGCCGGCCATCGACGCCATCGTCGAGGAGTGCTTCCCGCCGGCGGCGATGAGCGACCCGCAGAGCTTCTTCGACGCCCCGGGCGACGAGGAGAAGTTCCGCCGCAACCTGGCGGCGATGATGGAGAGCTGCAAGCGCTTCATCGACTACGACAAGATCGACGTGCTGCCGACCAGCCAGTACCTGATCGCAAGGCCGGGCGGCGCCTGAGCCACACTCCAGCGGAGCAAACGCAACCCGGAGTCCGCCACTGGCGGGCTCCGGGTTTGTTTTTTGGGATGCGCAGCGTGCTCAAGAGCATGGCATGCAAAGCCGATATGTTTTGCACGGAATTGGCTCAACTTCGCTGCTGATGCCTGCAGCAGCCACAAGCTGGGGGCTGGAGCCAAGTTGGGGGCGGCTACGTGCTTTGCGTCAGCACGCGTTGTAGAGTTCGCTGCAACGCTGGCGTGGTGAGCGCCGTGCAGATGGCCTCATCAATCGTCGGCCCATCAATCGCGCGAGGATTCCTTGAAGATCACAGGGAAACCAGCCTCGCAAGGAGATCAGATGTATTTATCAAACTTTTTCGAGGACGCTGACGATGAACTCATCGGATGCATCCGCTGCAGGGATGCCAAGCCACTTAATCTCGAATTGAAGATGGCTTTCCAGCCGATCGTCGATGTCGAGCAGCGGAGTGTGTTTGCCTACGAGGCGCTCGTTCGCGGCGCCGATGGTGCCTCTGCGGCGCAGGTGCTGGGCGCGGTGAAGCCCGACGAGATGTATTCGTTCGATCAGACCTGCCGTGTGCTGGCGATCGAAACCGCTCAACGCCTCGGCATGCAGACCTATCTGTCGATCAACTTCCTGCCCAACGCGGTTTATGAGCCGGCCAGTTGCATCCGCCTGACGCTGGCCGCTGCGCGCAAGGTCGGCTTTTCGCCCGACCGCCTGATTTTCGAGATCACGGAGTCGGAAAAGATCCGTAATCCCGAGCATGCCCTGAAGATCATCAAGGACTATCGGCAGCGTGGCTTCCTGACCGCCATCGACGACTTTGGCGCAGGCTATTCCGGCCTGAACCTGCTGGCGGACTTCCAGCCCCATATCGTCAAGCTGGACATGGCGCTGACTCGCGATATCGACCGCGATGCGGTGAGGCGTGCCATCGTCGCCGGCGTGATCGGCACGTGCAACGCACTCGGTTGCCAGATCATCGCCGAAGGGATCGAGCGGCCCGAAGAGCTCGACACCTTGCGGAACATGGGCGTTTCGCTGTTCCAGGGCTACCTGCTGGCGCGCCCGGCGCTGGAATCGCTGCCGGAACCCGACATGCGTTATTGCTGATCGTTCGGCAGCACGTGGAGCGCTGATCAGCAGCGAATTTCAGTGTTCCCGAGGAAATCCTGGAGAAGTTGTCATTCCCGTGCAGGCGACAATCCGGAAGGCCCGTGGCACCTGGGCTCCCGCCTTCGCGGGAGCGCCAAATGGGATTAGTCTCCCCAGACGATGTAGCCCCTCCCACCCGTTGCAACAATCGAATCCAGTCGATTGCGGGCTCGATCCGCGCTGATCCAGCAACGGGAGAACAACAATGAAACGAGTCGAAGGCAAGGTGTGCATCGTGACTGGCGCCGCCAGTGGCATCGGTCTGGAGGATGCCAAGCTGCTGGCCCGCGAAGGGGCCAGGGTGGTGCTCACCGACCTCAACGAGGAAGCCGGCCAGCGTGCGGCCGCCGAGATCGGCGGCGACGCCCTGTTCGTGCGCCACGACATCGCCAGCGAAGCCGACTGGCAGCGGGTGATCGACACCACCCTGGAAACCTTCGGCCGCCTCGACGTGCTGGTCAACAACGCCGGCATCCTCGCCGTCGGCACCATCGAGGACACCTCGCTGGAGCTGTTCCAGAAGGTGCAAGGCATCAACAACGCCGGCTACTTCCTCGGCTGCAAGTACGCGGTGCTGGCGATGAAGGAAACCGGCGGCGGCTCGATCGTCAACATGTCGTCGATGGCGGCGCTCGGCGGCATGCCGGCGTTCTGTGCCTATTCGGCGTCCAAGGGCGCGGTGGCGGCGATGACCCGCTCGATCGCCATGCACTGCAAGCAGCAGGGTTACCGCATCCGCTGCAACAGCGTGCATCCGGACGGCGTCAACACGCCGATGACCAGCGCCCTGCACGGCGGTCAGCCGGTTGCCCAGGAAGAGCTGGAGAAGGATCCGAAGAACCGCATGTGCGCCCCGGCGGATATCGCCAACGTGGTGCTGTTCCTCGCCTCGGACGAGTCGCGCTTCATCAACGGCGCGGAGATCCGTGTCGACAACGCCCAGCTGATCGGTGGCTCCGCCTGATTCGGGGCACAGGGGGGAGGCTGTGCTCCCCCCGACAGCAAACCAGTGCGTGCTGACAGGTTTGTCCCACTGTCACCTTTTACCCGGCTCAGGCCGGGTTTTTTTGCTTCTTCGCTCCGCAGTAACACCGGCGCAGCCGCCCACGCCATCGTCCGCGGGATGGCATGGGGGAGGAGGGGCGCAGGATGGGCTATCAGGCCAGCGCGGCGACGCTGTTGAGCAGGGTCTTGACCAGTTGGGCCTGGCGGGTGGCGCCGGTCTTGGCGAAGACGCCGCGCAGGTGGGCGCGCACGGTGTTGCGCGAGAGGCACAGGCGCTCGGCGCTTTCGTCCAGAGTCAGGCCATCCATCATCAGCATGGCCACCTCGGTTTCCGTGCGGGTCAGCTGGAACAGGCTGCGCAGCAGGTGCCGCGAGGCCTGCGGCGAGTCGTTCGGGTCGCGGATGAACACCGCCACGGCCGGCCGCCGGGCCTTGCCCTGGCCTTCGTAGTTGAGGGCGATGGGGCGCAGCAGCAGGTTCAGCGGCACCTCGCCGGTCGGGCGGGACAGGGTGAGCACCTCCACCGACTCGTCCCGGCCCTGCTGGCGCTGCAGGAGCACCGTCTGCACGGCCTTCTGCAGATCGCGGTTGTCCTGGACGGAATAGGCGCGCAGCCGCTCCTGGCGACACTCGAGGCCATCGTGCGCGGCGAACAGGCGCTGGGCCGCCTGGTTGCTGCGCATCACCTTGCCGGTTTCGTCGAGGATCGCCGTGCCCACCAGCAGGCGGTCGATGGTGGCCGCATAGAGCAGGCGCTCCGAGTCCAGTTCGTCGACCGTCGAATGCAGGTCCACCGCCTGCTGCAGGTGCGGCCGGAGCAGCTCGATCAGCGCCCGTTCCGCGGCGTCGAAGTCCTCCGCCGCATGGCCGCGGCAGGCGAACAGCGCGCAGTGCATGCCGGCGTCGGTGCGCAGGTTGGCCACCAGCACGTAACGCAGGTCGAGCGGCTGCAGGTAGCTCCGGTAGAAATCGTCGGTCAGCCAGGCCTCCTGGCCCAGCACCTGGTCGGCGCTGGTCACCTGCCCGGCCGGCCAGTCGAGGAAGGGGCAGATTGCATAGTAGTGCTCGCTGTAGGACGGCTCGCCCGGCAGATACGGGCCATGGATCGAAGCGTTGACGATCAGCCCGGGGCGGTCGTGGGCGGGGTTGCGCAGCACCAGGGTCATGAAGCTGGCGCGAAAGCGCAGGCGCAGCGCCTCCAGCAGGCCGGACCAGGGCGTGGGTTCCAGCGGGCCGCGGTAGGTCAGGGCCAGCAGGTCGCTGAGTTCGCGAGCGCTGATGCCCGCCAGTTCATGGGCGTGTTCGAAGTTGTGCATCCGCGCCTCTCCAGTTGTGGTTGTCGGGCTGGATGGGGTCAGTATTTGCGCGCCGCGGGGCCGGCAAATCGTCCGTTCGGCCTAGTGGCGGCTATCCCGTGATGCAGTAGGGTGCGCCGTGCGCACCGGAACCTCCGCGCGGGATTCCTGGTGCGCATGGCGCACCCTACCGTGGGGTGGGCGCGGGCTCAGCGCGCCAGCAGGAGGCGCCGATCAGTTGATCGGCTGAGAGGCGACCTCCCTGTCGCCTCTGGCTAGTCAGCAAGGCAGAAAGTGGCCGCCGTTGACGTCCAGTTGCGCGCCGGTAATCACCTTGGCGTAGTCGCTGGCCAGGTAAAGGGCAGCCATGGCGCAGTCGCCGTCTTCGGGAATCTTGCGCAGCGGAATCTGCTGGGCGATCTGGTCGACCAGCGACTCCATGGTGACGCCCAGGCGCTTGGCTTCGCTCTCGAAGTAGCCGATCACCGGTGCGCCCCACATCCAGCCCATGAAGGTGGAGTTGACCCGGATGCCGAACGGGCCGAGATCCTGGGCCAGGTACTGCACGGCGGTCTTCAACGCGCCTTTGGAGACGGCGTAGCCGGACTCCAGCTGGTTGGGGGTGCGGGTGGCCATTGTGTTGATCATGACGATGCTGCCCGAGCGCTGCTGTTTCATCTGCGGCAGCACGGCCTGGGTCATCTGCATGGTGCCGAACAGGTTGACGTCCATGGCCTGGCGCCAGTCGTCCATGGACGACGCGGAGGAGCTGCCCCAGGCGCCGTGGGAGTAGGCGGAGTTGATCAGCGCGTCGATCCGGCCGAAGTGTTCGACCGTCAGTTCGGCGAGCCTCTGGCACTGTTCGACCTGGGCAATGTCGGTGGGGACTTTCAGGATCGGGGTGCTGTAGCCCGCGTCGCGGATGGCCTGTTCGGCCTGATCCAGTTTCGCCGGAGTGCGGGCGGCCAGCACCACGGCCTTGGCCTGGTATTCGGCGGCGCGCACGGCCAGCTTGATGCCCAGGCCGGGACCGATACCGGAAATGATGACAACTTTATCTTTGAGCAACATGGCAATTACCTTCTTTCTTATTGTCGTGGCGGGGAATGGGCCGCTCAGGCACGGCTGGCGTGCAGTGCTTCGGCGCGCCGTTTCAGGTCAAGGGCCATCTGGTCGAAGCCTTTTTTCACCCAGGCACCGTGCTCGCGCATGATGGTGTCCTGGTTCAGACCCAGGAAAATATCCGTGGTGAAATAGCTGCAGCGATTGGCGTCGATGGCAGTGATGTACTGGTCGCGGCGGGCGGCGTCCATGTTTTCCGGGACGGGGCGCTGCTCCCAGGACAACAGCTGCTCGGGGTCGCAGGCCACCAGATATTCGTGGACCGGGAAGGTCTCGTCGCTACCGGGGGCACGTACCTGCATCAGCACCGGATCGCCGATCTGCAGGCCGCACTGAATGCTCGGGCAGAAGCTGTTCCACTCGTGGTAGTTGTCCAGATCGGTGAGCACTTCCCAGACCACGCGGGAGGGGGCGTCGATTTCCACGGTGATCGAGGTGACGATGTTTTCGGCCTTGGCCATGACTCGCTCCTGTTGGGCACTCAGTTGATAGGTTTGGAAGTGATCTGCAGCCGCCCGGGACCGGCTGGCGGCCCCGGGCGAAGGGGGCCTCACTGCGCCAGCAGGTACTCGACGATGCGCTCGGCGGCGGCCTCGGCCGATTCGCCGCTGGTGTCGATGCGCAGGTCGGGCGCCAGCGGCGGCTCGTAGGGCGAGTCGATGCCGGTGAAGTTCTTCAGCTCGCCGCGCCGGGCCTTCTGGTACAGGCCCTTGGGATCGCGCTGCTCGGCCAGTGCCAGCGGGGTGTCGACGAAGATCTCCAGGAAGGCGCCGTCGCCGGCCAGGCTGCGCGCCAGTTCGCGCTCGGCGCGGAACGGCGAGATGAACGAGACCAGGGTGATCAGCCCGGCGTCGAGCATCAGCCGGCCCACCTCGGCCACCCGGCGGATGTTCTCCACCCGGTCGACTTCGCTGAAGCCCAGGTCGCGGTTCAGGCCGTGGCGCACGTTGTCGCCGTCGAGCAGGTAGGTGTGCCGGCCGAGGGCGTGCAGCTTGCGTTCGACCAGGTTGGCGATGGTCGACTTGCCGGCCCCGGACAGGCCGGTGAACCACAGCATGCGCGGTGTCTGGCCCTTCAGCGCGGCGCGGGCGGCGCCGTCGACGTCGATGGCCTGCCAGTGCACGTTCTGCGCCCGGCGCAGGGCGAAGTGCAGCATGCCGGCGCCGACGGTCTGGTTGCTCAGCCGGTCGATGACGATGAAGCCGCCGGTATCGCGATTGTCCGCGTAGGCGTCGAAGGGGATCGGCTGGTCGAGGCTGAGGTTGCCGACGCCGATTTCGTTCAGCTCCAGGGTCTTCGCCGCCAGGTGCTCCAGGCTGTTGACGTTGACCTTGTGCTTGAGGGTGGCGCAGCTCATGCCCAGGGTGCGGCAGCCGATCTTCATCAGGTAGGGGCGCCCGGGCAGCAGCGGTTCCTCGCCCATCCACACCAGGGTGGCCTCGAACTGGTCGGCCACCGCCGGCGGCGCATCGGCCAGGGCGATCACGTCGCCGCGGCTGATGTCGATCTCGTCTTCCAGGGTCAGGGTCACCGCCTGGCCGCAGGCAGCCTCCTGCTGTTCGCCGGCCAGGCCGAGGATGCCGCCGACCCGGCTCTGCCGGCCCGATGGCAGGACGCGGATCGGATCGCCGACGCGGATGCTGCCGGCGGCGACGTTGCCGGCATAGCCGCGGAAGTCGAGGTTGGGCCGGTTGACCCACTGCACCGGCAGGCGGAAGGGGGCCTGGCTGGCGCGGTTGTCGCCCAGCGGTGCGCTTTCCAGATGCTCCAGCAGGCTCGGTCCCCGGTACCAGGGCATGCTGTCGCTGCGCTCCAGCAGGTTGTCGCCCCTGAGCGCCGAGAGCGGGATGCACTGCACGTCGGTCAGCCCGAGCTGGTCGGCGAAGGCCCGGTACTCGGTCTCGATGTCGCGGAACACCGCCTCCGAGTAGTCCATCAGGTCCATCTTGTTCACCGCCACCAGCACCTGGCGGATGCCCAGCAGCGACACCAGGAAGCTGTGCCGGCGGGTCTGCGCCAGCACGCCCTGGCGGGCGTCGATGAGGATCACCGCGAGGTCGGCGGTGGAGGCGCCGGTGACCATGTTGCGGGTGTACTGCTCGTGGCCGGGGGTGTCGGCGACGATGAACTTGCGCTTGTCGGTGGCGAAGAAGCGGTAGGCCACGTCGATGGTGATGCCCTGTTCGCGCTCGGCGGCCAGGCCGTCGACCAGCAGGGCGAAGTCCAGTTCGCCGCCCTGGGTGCCGAGCTTCTTCGAGTCGACTTCGAGCTGGCCGAGCTGGTCCTCGAAGAGCACCTTGGTTTCGTACAGCAGGCGGCCGATCAGGGTGCTCTTGCCGTCGTCGACGCTGCCGCAGGTGATGAAGCGCAGCAGATCCTTGTGCTGTTGCTGCTGCAGGTACTGGTCCAGGCTGGTGATCGCGTTCATCAGAAGTACCCCTCTTGCTTCTTCTTCTCCATGGAACCGGCCGAATCGCTGTCGATCAGCCGACCCTGGCGTTCCGAGGTGCGGCTCACCAGCATCTCCTGGATGATGGCTTCGAGGCTGTCGGCCTCGCTGTCGATGGCGCCGGTCAGCGGGTAGCAGCCCAGGGTGCGGAAGCGCACCTTGCGCAGCTCGGGCGTCTCGCCCGGCAGCAGCGGCAGGCGCTCGTCGTCGACCATGATCAGCGTGCCGTCGCGGCGCACCACCGGGCGCTCGGCGGCGAGGTAGAGGGGGACGATGGGGATGCGTTCCAGGTAGATGTATTGCCAGATGTCCAGCTCGGTCCAGTTCGACAGCGGGAACACCCGCAGGCTTTCGCCCTTGCGCTTGCGCGTGTTGTACAGGTGCCACAGTTCCGGGCGCTGCTGCTTGGGGTCCCAGCGGTGCTGCGCGGAGCGGATCGAGAACACCCGCTCCTTGGCGCGCGACTTTTCCTCGTCGCGCCGCGCGCCGCCGAACGCGGCGTCGAAGCCGTGGTGGTCCAGCGCCTGCTTGAGGCCCTGGGTCTTCCAGACGTCGGTGTGCAGGGCCGAGCCATGCTCGAAGGGGTTGATCCCGCGCTCCACGCCTTCCGGGTTGACGTGCACCAGCAGCTCCAGGCCCAGGCGCTCGGCGGTCCGGTCGCGGAAGGCGATCATCTCGCGGAACTTCCAGGTGGTGTCGACGTGGAGCAGGGGGAAGGGCGGTTTGCCGGGCGCGAAGGCCTTCATCGCCAGGTGCAGCATCACTGCGCTGTCCTTGCCGATGGAGTAGAGCATCACCGGGTTTTCACACTCGGCGACCACTTCGCGGATGATCTGGACGCTTTCGGCCTCCAGGCGTTGCAGGTGAGTCAGCATCGCTTGTCTCCGTGGGAGGGGCCGGCTCCGCGGGTTGCGGGCCGGCTTTTTTCCACGGTAGGGAAGCTGCCGCTGGCGCTTCTTCGTCTGGTCAGACGAACTTTTCCTGCCCTCGACAGCAGGGCTTGCGGCTGCGCACTTTTTAGTCCGCCCAGACGAAGAATCGCTGCCGGTGGCCTCCCTAAGGTGACGACAGCGGCGCGCCCTGCGCCGGACCAGAGGAGACCGACATGGCGATAGACGAGATCGAACGGCAGGTGTGCAGCGGACAGGTCTGGAGCGATTTCTGCGACCAGCTCAAGCGGGCCGGCGAGCAGATACTGCGGGCCGAGGCGCCCCGCGACCCGCACAACCGCGCCGAGGGCTACCGCTACCTCACCCGCCTGCTGCGCATTGCCCTGGAAATGCACCTGGAGTTCGCCGACCCGGACTTCCCCGGCTTCTTCTCGCCGTCCCACGAGACGGCCAAGATCGGCGCCGACAACCCGGACAACCTGTACCAGTACGCGCGCCTCAACGGCGAGCGGCAGTACCGGGTCAGCGGCCGGCGCGGCAGCGTGGCCTACCTGAGCTTCGGCACCCAGAAGGGCGGCTACGAGAGCGACGGCACGATGATCCAGACCGGCTTCATCGACGCCAGCCAGTTGCAGCTGGAGGCCGACGGCAGCTTCGAGCTGATCTTGAGCCAAGAGCCGCCGGCCAGCGGCAACTGGCTGCGGCTGGAACCGGCGAGCAACGCGCTTATCGTGCGCCAGACCTTCCTCGACCGCGGCGCCGAGCAGCCCGCCCAGCTGCGCATCGAGCCGCTGGACGGCCAGCAGCAGCCGGACCCGCTGAATGCTGAGCGTCTGCAGCAGAGCCTGGGCCGGGTCGCCAGCTTCGTCGAGAACACCGCGCGGCTGTTCGCCGACTGGGCCGAGGGCTACCAGGCGCATCCGAACCAGTTGCCGCCGGCCGACCAGGCGCTGTGCCAGGCGGTGGGCGGCGATCCGAACATCTTCTACTACCACGGCTACTGGAACCTGGCCGACGACGAGGCGCTGCTGATCGAAGTGGATCAGGTGCCCGACTGCGACTTCTGGAATCTGCAGATCAACAACTACTGGATGGAGTCGCTGGACTACCGCTACCACCGCATCTGCCTGAACAAGCATTCGGCACAACTGGATGCGCGCGGCGGCGTGCGCCTGGTGCTCAGCCACCGCGATCCCGGCCTGCCCAACTGGCTGGAAACCGCCGGCCATGCCAACGGCACCTACTGCCTGCGCTGGGTCGGCGCCGTGCACCCGGTCCATCCCACCACCCGCGTGGTCAAGCTCGACCACCTCAAGGAGCTGCAATGAGCCATTCCGTTTCCTTCGCCCCGGACAGCCTGCTGGCCGAGGCCAGCGCCCGCGCCGGCGGGCTGGACGACTTCGGCCCCGGCGATTTCCGCCAGGCCCTGCGCGTACTGGAGCCGGCGCTGCACAGCCAGGCGCGACTGTCGTCCCAGGGCGCCGAACTGCTGCGGGAAAAGCTGGTGTCGCAACTGGCCAACCGCCTGGTGATCGAGGACTACTGCAAGCGCTTCCCGGAGATCCTCGAGCAGCCCGTCGACGACCCGCTGGTGATCGTCGGCCTGCCGCGCACCGGCACCACCCTGCTGCAGCGCCTGCTGGCGGTGGACCCGCAGTTCAGCAAGGCGCAGTGGTGGGAGACCCGCTACCCGGCGCCGTTGCCCGGGGAAAGCCTGGAGCAGCCGACCGAGCGCATCGGCCGGGCGCGCGGCGAGGTGGCGGCGATGATCGAGTTCGTGCCGCAGATCCTCGCCATCCATCCGCTGGACGCCGAGCAGCCGGACGAGGAGTTCATGCTCATGGAGCACTCGTTCCTCTGCGCCATGGACTCCTACGTCAACGTGCCGGACTACACCGCCTGGCTCGACCGGCAGGACCAGAGCCAGGTCTACGGCTACCTGAAGAAGATGCTGCAGTTCCTGCAGTGGCAGCAGGCCCGCCGCGGGATCGTGCCGGGCCGCCGCTGGCTGCTGAAGAGCCCGCAGCACCTGCACACCCTGGAGCTGCTGCTGCAGGTGTTCCCCCGCGCGCAGGTGATTCTCACCCACCGCGACCCGGGCAAGACCATTCCGTCGCTGGCCAGCTTCATCCATACCCTCTGGCAGATGTACAGCGACCAGGCCGACCCGGCCCAGGTCGGCGAGCAGTGGAACAGCCGCATGGCCCGCGCCCTGCGCCACAGCATGGCGGTTCGCGAACGGATGTCCGCCGCGGCCTTCCTCGACGTGCAGTTCGAGGACACCGTGAACGCCCCCCTGGCGGTGGTGGAGCGCATCTACCGCTTCGCCGGCCTGGAGCTGGCGCCGGCTACCCGTGCGGCGATGGAGGCCTGGCTGGCCGGCAACGCCCGCGACAAGCGCGCGGCCCACCAGTACGACGCGGCGGCCTTCGGCCTGGACGAGGAGCGCCTGGAGCAGGACTACGGCGCCTATCGCGCCCGCTACGGCGCCCAGCTCGACGCCAACGGCGGCGAGCGGATGCGCTGAGGAGGCGAACATGCTGGATCATTGCGCCTTCAATGGCGACGCCGACGGCCTTTGTGCCCTGCAGCAGCTGCGCCTGGCCGGGGAACTGGACCCGGCAGTGCGCCTGGTCAGCGGGGTGAAGCGCGACATCGCCCTGCTGCAGCGGGTGCAGGCCGGGCCGGGCGAGCGGGTCACCGTGCTGGACATCGCCCACGACAGCAACCGCGCGGACGTCGCGCGGCTGCTCGCGGGCGGTGCCCGGGTGCGCTACTTCGACCACCACTTCGCCGGCGAGCTGCCGGTCCACCGGGGGTTCGAGTCGTTCATCGACACCGCCGCGCAGGTCTGCACCAGCCTGCTGGTGGACCGCTTCCTCGAAGGCCGCTTCCACCGCTGGGCGGTGGCGGCCGCCTTCGGCGACGGCATGCCGGGACCGGCGCGGGCGCTGGCCCTGCGCCACGGGCTGGGGGAGGGCGACACCGAGTTGCTCGCCGAGCTGGGCCTGCTGCTCAACTACAACGCCTACGGCGAGCGGCTGGGCGACCTGCATTTCGACCCGCTGGAACTGGCGGCGGAGCTGTTGCCGTACCAGGACCCACTCGACTTCGTGGGCGACAGCCCAAGCTTCCAGCGCCTGCGCGAGGGCCATGCGGCCGACATGGCCGAGGCCGCCGCACTGCGCCCCTGGCGGGAGGGGCCGGGGGCCCGGATCTACCGCCTGCCTGACGCGCCCTGGGCGCGGCGGGTCAGCGGGGTGCTGGCCAACCAGTTGGCCGCCGCCGATCCGCAACGGGCGCTCGGCCTGCTGTCGGTACGCAGCGACGGCGACTGGCAGTTCAGTCTGCGGGTGCCCGCCGACGCGACGCTGGCGGCGGACGACTTCTGCCGGCGTTACCCCAGCGGCGGCGGCCGCCAGCGTGCCGCCGGCATCAACCGGTTGCCGGACGAGGCGCTGGAGAACTTCGTGGCGGCGCTCCTGGCCGGCTATTCCGCGCCCGCTCGGCGCTGACGGCAACGTCCTGCGGTGTCCCGGGGCCCGCAGGACTCCCCTGCAAACCAGTCTTCATCCTGCCAGGCCGGCTTAGTCCCAGCGGACGATGGCGCTCCCCCGACGCTGCGATTGAATCCGCAGCCAGGGCCGTCCATCCGGTCGACCGTGCGCCGAGGCCACGTCCTTCCCCTCCCGGCGAGGGCGATGCCCGCCAGGAGGTGATTCCATGCAGGCTGCCGCTGTCCTGAAACGCCCGCCCGCGCCGTCACCGGCAGGCGGCGCCGTGTTGCCCGAACTGATTGGGCTGGTCTACGAAGGACTGAACGAGGCCCGGCCCTGGGCCGCCCTGGCCGAGCGCCTGCGCCAGGTGCTGGCGGCGATCAACGTCACGGTCACCCTGCTGCACGCCGAGGACCGGCCGACCGATATCCAGGTGATGGCGGTCGAGGAGGGCGACGACACCGACTGGCTGCTGGCGGAGCGGCTCTACCGCGAGCGCTTCGCGCACATCGAGGTGGTCAACCCGAAGTCGCTTGATCCAGGCGGTGTGGTCGTCTTCGGCCCCGAGGACGTGGAGGCCGAGTGCGCCGCGCACATGGAATTCATCAATCTCGCCAGCTGCCTGCGGACCTGCTTTGCCGAGCCCGGCGGCATGCGCTGCTGGATCGACGTGATCCGCGGGCGGTCCGATCCGCAGCGGCCGTTTGCAGCCGGCGACCTGGAGCTGATCCGGGCGCTGTTGCCCCACCTGACCCGCGCCCTCGGCCTCTACGCCCGGCTCAAGCGCCAGGAGGCGGAAAAGTCGATCTACGAAGGCTGCCTGGATCATCTGGTCCTCGGCTGCCTGCTGCTCGATGGCGATGCTCAACTGCTCTGCGTGAACCGGGCCGCCCGGGCCATCATCGACAAGCACCAGGGCATCGAGCTCAGCCACGGCCGCCTGCAGTTGCAGGACCGCGCGGTCCAGCGGGCGCTGGAGAAGGCGGTCGCCAATGCCATCGCGGCCAGGGCACAGAACGACGGCGGCCCCTGCCGTGGTGAGCTGGTGCGCGTGCAGGCCCTGGATGGCGTGCTGCTGGGCATGCTGGTGACGCCGGCGCCGTTGCTCGCCTACTTCCAGGGCCGGCATGTGCCGAGCGTGATCGTCTACCTTTCGGAGCTGACCGAGAACCTGGCCATGCAGCAGGTCTCGGGCGGTTCCGCAGCGGAACTGATCGCCCAGTTGCTCGACCTGACCCGTCAGGAAGCCCGACTGGCCGCGCTGCTGGCCTGCGGCCAGACCATCAGCGAAGCCGCCGGGCAGATGGGTATCGCGGTGACCGCCGCGCGCAACTACTCGAAGAACATCTACGCCAAGCTGGGCATCAAGGGGCAGACCGACCTGGTGCGGATCCTGTTCAAGAGCTTCGCTCTGCTGCGCTGAGCGACGCATCACTAGGCGACGGACCGCCGCTGCAGGGCAATCGGCACGCTGGCCACAGCCGCCAGGGCCGCGCAGAGCAGCAGGGCAGGGGCGTAGCTGCCGGTGGCGTCGACCAGGTAGCCGACGGCGGCCGGACCGAACGCCGCGCCGAGTCCGCCGAGCAGGTTGCCGATGCCGAGCAGGCTGCCGAAGTTGCGCTGGCCCACGGCTTCCACCAGCAGCAGCGGGGCGAGCTGGTTGACCAGGTTGAAGGTGGTGCCCCAGCTCAGGGTGAACACCGCGAGCGCCGCCAGGCCCCAGGCCGGGTGCTGGGCGAGCAGCAGGCAGAGCAGGCCGGCGATGCCGATGGCGTTGCCGCACAGCAGGATGGTCCTGGCGCTTACGCGCTGGCTCAGCGCGCCGAACAGGAAGTTGCCCGCCAGCGAGGCGGCGCCCACCCCGGCGTACCAGCCGGAGGCGGTCTGCGCCGAATAGCCGGCCGCGACCAGGCAGGCAACCAGCGAGATGTAGATGCCCACACCGCTCATGGTCAGCAGCAACTGCATGGCGATCCACAGCCAGTAGCGCGGCATGCGCAGCACCTGGCCGACGGCGTGGCCGGGGAGCGCCTGCGTCGCGTGGGAGCTGGCCGCCGCCGGCGCCGCGGGCAGGCGCGCCAGCCACAGCAGCAGCGGCACGCAGACCAGCAGGATCAGGCCGGCGATGAGCTGCATGACGCTGCGCCAGCCGAACTCGCCGATCAGCCGGGTGAGCAGGTTGGGAAAGATCACCCCGCCGATGGCGGCCCCGGCGAGCAGGATGCCGAAGGCCAGGCCCTGCCGGGCGGGTGCCATCCAGCGCGAGGCCAGGGTCATGGCCGGCACGTAGGTCGAGGCGCCGACGCCGATGCCGGCCAGTGCCAGGGCGAGGGTGAGGCGGTCGATGTCGGGGCTGCCGGCGGCGAGCAGGTAGCCCAGCGCGGCGAGCACGCTGCCGGCGGTCATCACCGGGCGCGGTGCGAGGCGGTCGAGCAGCCAGCCGGCCAGCGGCATGCTCAGGGTCATGCTGAGCATGAAGGCGGTGGCCATGCGCGCGGCCTGTTCGTGGCTGCACTGCAGGTCCGCAGTGATCGGCAGGGTGAACAGGCCGAGGGCGCTGATGGTGGTGCCGAAGATCACGCATAGCACCACCGCCAGGCCAGCGACCAGCAGCCAGCCCTGCCGCTGGTCGGGCAGGGCCGCCGCCGCTGCCTGGGGAGCGGGGCGGTCCTCGGCTGCCGCCGCTAGCGCTGCGCCGTCCAGCGCCACTGCCGTCTGTTGCATACGCGCCATGCTCGATCTCTCAGGTGATGGGTCGGAAAGTCCGGCCCGGAGTCTACCCAGCGGCCGATTTCCCTCGGCAGTACCAGCTGGTACTGGAGCGCCGCTTCCCCTCCTCAATAGGATCGAAACCGCTGCGACAGGCAGTGGCGGTGCGATCCCGTCGCGCCCCGAGCAGTCCGCAGCGTGTGCTGCGCAGTGAATTCGAGGAGGCGGCAGTGAGTTGGCGAGGGTTTCGGCATGCAGTGGCGGGACAGGTTCCCGTCTTTCCGGTAGCGGATGCCTATGAAGCAGGGGTAGTGCCCATTCGCTTCAGCGGCTGGCCGCTGCCAGGGGAAATCCCGGCCTACCCGGCCCTGGATCGGGACATCGAGGCGGATGTGGTGGTGGTCGGCGCCGGGCTGGCCGGCGCTTCGCTGGCCCTGCGTCTGGCCGAATGCGGTGTTCGCGTGGTGGTGCTGGAGGCCGACCAGCCGGGCAGTGGCGCCTCCGGGCGCAACGCCGGGCATGTGCAGCCCTATCTGGGCTCGTTCGAGCCGCTACATGCCCATGCCGACGGCGGGCGGCGCTTCACCGACTACTTCATCGAGCACCGCAACGTGGTCTTCGAGCTGTGCCGCAAGCATGGGCTGCAGGCCGATGCGGCCCAGTCCGGCATGGTCGATGCGGCCAGCCGCCGGCATGCCGCGCTCGACGCCAAGGTGAAGAAGTGGAAGGCCTTCGGTTACGACCTGGATGTGGTCGGCGCCGAGCGCCTCAAGGAGCTGCTCGGCACCGATGCTTACCGCTACGGCATCCACTGGCGCGAAGGCGGACGGATCAACCCGTTCCTGTTCACCAACGGCATGATCGCCGCCGCCGCCCGCTTGGGCGCCAGGGTGTACGGCAACTCCAGCGTGGTGGGCTGCGAGCGCAGCGGCTCGTCGTGGCGCGTGCGCACCGCCGTCGGCAGCGTGCGCACCCAGCAGGTGGTGCTGTGCACCAACGGCCACGTCGGCAATGCCTTCTTCCCGGAGCTGGCGCGCACCCAGTTCCCGCTGGTGGCCTGCGGCCTGGCGACCCGGCCGCTGCCCCAGGCGGCGCTGGAGATCATCAACCCGGCGCGGGTCGCCCTCATGCAGTATCCGGCCGGCCTGTATCCCTTGGTCATCGACGGGCGCAACCGCCTGATCACCGCGACCATTCCGGCCGCCGGCCGCGCGCAACGGGCGGTGGATCATTTCGCCTACTTCCTGCGCTACCTGCGGCGCACCTACCCGCAGCTGGGCGATACGCCCATCGAGCTGGAGTCCTACTGGACCGGCATGACCGCCAATTCGTCCTCGGTCTACGACGCCTGCTACCCGAAGTTGTACCAGGTCGCCGACGGTGTGCTGGCGCTGAACAACTTCGGCTCCTGGGGCAACGTCCTCGGCCCGATGCTGGGCGTCAACCTGGCCGAGTCGCTGGTCGCCGGCCGCCTGGCCAACTGCCTGCTGCCGCTGGAAACCCCCAGGGCCGTGCAGTTCCCCGGCCTGTTCGAAACCAAGATCCGCCGCGTGCTGATCCCGGCGGCGCGCTGGGCCGACAAGTTCAACCTCGTCTGAGCGGGCCGTGCCCGCGCAGCGAATGCCTTGCAGAAGAACGACAACCAGAAAAAGAAGGAAACAAGCATGAAAGTCTTGCTATTGGGATGCGGCAACGTGGGTGCCAACGTGGCGCGGCAGCTGGTCCCGCGCCACCCCGAGCTGGAGTGCGTGGTCGGCGACCTCGATCTCGCCGTTGCCGAGAAGCTCGCCGCCGAGCTGGGCCCGCGGGTGCGCGGCGTGCGTGCCGATGTGCGCGATCCCGCCTGTCTGGACGAGCTGTTCGACGGCGTCGATCTGGTGTTCAACGCCGTGGGGCCGTTCTACCGCAGCGCCGTGCCGGTCATCGAGGCCGCGCTGCGGGCGCGAGTCGACTACATCGACATCAACGACGACCACGACGTGGCCGAACAGCTGTTCCTCGATCCGTCCTGGCAGCAGCGCGCGCTGGCCGCTGGGATCCGCCTGATCATCGGTTGCGGCTCGACGCCGGGGCTGACCAACGTCATGGCCCGCCTGCTCGCCGACCGCCTCGACAAGGTGCGCGAGATCCACCTGGCCACCGCCGTGCCCTTCCTGCCGGGCCTGCTGTCGCCCGCGGTGGTCGACCACATGATGCATATCACCGCCGGCGAGGTGGTGCAGTTCGTCGACGGCGAGTACCGCAAGATGCCGGGCTGGGGCGGTCGACTCGAGGTGCCGTATTCCGCGCCGTTCAAGGCCTACCCGTCGTTCTTCATCGGCCATGGCGAAACCGTCACCCTGCCGCACTTCGTCAAGGGCCTGGAGCAGGTGACCAACCGCATCGGCTTCTTCCCCGAAGCCGGCTCGGAAATCTGGCGCAAGCTGATCGAACTGGGCCTGGGCAGCCCCGAGGTGATCGAGGGGCTGGGCATCTCGCCGCTGAAGTTCCTCACCCACCACCTGACCAGCGAGGCCGGCCTCAAGAGCATGGCTGTCGACCTCTCCGCCGAGCCCTGGGCCGTGGCCTTCCGCGTGGAGGTGATCGGCGAGCGCGATGGCGCCGAAGTCTGCTCGGTACTGGAACAGCACCTCGATCTGCCGGTCGAGGAGACCGCGGACAGCACCTCCGACCCGACCCCGACCTGCGCGCGCCTGGCCATCGAGGCCTGGCTGGCCGGCAAGGTGTTCGGCGAGGGCCTGCTGGCCCCGGAGGTCTGCCTGGATGCCGAGGCCTACGTGCACGCCTACGCCTGCGAGACCGGTGCCACCTTCATCACCACCGAAACCAAGGTCAAGCGCCACGAGCACGCCTAAGCGGCGTGCCGCCGGGAACGATGACGAACGGACCGCTCCCCGTCGGGAGCGGCCTGGTGCACAACAAGAACAAGAGGAATGCCATGAATATCCCGTTTCGTAGCAGCCTGCCGCTGGCAGCACTGCTGATGCTGGTCGCCCAGGGTAGCTGGGCCAAGATCGATGGGGCCGAGGCGCAGAAACTCGGCAACGAACTCACCTGCTTCGGCGCCGAGAAGGCGGCCAACGCCGACGGTTCCATCCCGGCCTTCGCCGGCAAATGGCTGGGCACCCCGCCCGGCATGAAGTTCGCTGGCGTGGGTGCGCGCCACCCCGATCCCTACGCCGACGAGAAGCCGCTGTACACCATCACCGCGCAGAACATGGAGCAGTACGCCGCGCGTCTGTCCGATGGGCAGAAGGCGCTGCTGCGCAAGTATCCGCAGACCTTCGCCATTCCCGTCTACCCCAGCCACCGCGACTTCCGCCTCGACGACATTCGCTGCGACATCACCCGCAAGAACGCCCTCGTTGCCGAGCTGGAGGACGGCAACATGGGCGTGAAGGCCCTCAAGGGCGGCACGCCGTTCCCGATCCCGCAGAACGGCGACGAACTGCTGCGCAACATGCTGCTGCCGGCCTACGTCCTCGAGGAGGATGCGGTGTACGACCAGGCGGTGGTCTATCCGGACGGCAAGGCGGCCTGGGGGCAGATGCGCTACGAGATCCTCGACAAGACCGGCGGGCCGGAGGATCTCGGTCAGCCGACCACGGGGGTCTTCGCCTACTCGCGGGCAACCGTGCTCAAGCCCGAACGCCAGAAGGGCGAGTCGTCGATGACCTATACCTACTTCAACGAGCTGACCAACCCGCAGACCAGCTGGCAGTACAACCCCGGCGCCCGTCGCGTGCGTCAGTCCCCCGGCTTCGGCTTCGACATGCCGCTGGGCGTGGGCGGCTTCCGCACCATCGACGACGACCGCCTGTTCAACGGCTCGCCCGAGCGCTACGACTGGAAGCTGGTCGGCAAGCGCGAGCTGTACATCCCCTACAACGGCTACCGGCTGGAAGCGGAGGGGGTGAAGTACGCCGACCTGCTCAAGGCTGGCAGCATCGACCCGAGTGTCATGCGCTACGAGCCGCACCGCGTCTGGGTGCTGGAAGCCACCCTCAAGGAAGGCTATCGCCACCGCTACGCCAAGCGCGTGCTGTACATCGAGGAGGACAGCTGGCAGGCGGTGATGGCCGACAACTACGACGCGCGCGGCCAGCTGTGGCGCACCAACTTCATGAACACCTTCTACGCCTATGACGCCCGGGTGTTCCACGCCGGGGTCACGGTCTACCACGACCTGATGTCCGGGGCCTACCTCGCCGACCGCCTGACCAACGAGATCGCGGCGCCGCGGCTCAACGGCGGCCGGCTGAAGCCCTTCATGTACACCACCGACATGCTGCGCCAGGCGGGCCGCTGAGAGCGGGCACGGCGAAACAGGTTTTTTCCCTAACTCCCTACATAGGCGTGGCGACGACGGCCTGCCGTCGTCGCCACGACCTGCCGCGCCCTGAACGGGCCAACGAAGCTCCGCGCGGCAGGCAATCAGGAGATTGAAGATGATGCATTTTACCGACAGGTCGATGGTGAACCGCCGGCTCGGGCCGTGGCTGCTCGGGGCCTGGCTGCTGCCTCTGGGCGCGCCGGTATCGGCCGGGTCCTTTGACCTGGGCAATGAAGTCAACGCCGACTACTTGCTCAACCTTTCCTATGGCGCGGCCTGGCGGCAGCACGATCCGGCGCGGGCTCTGATCGACGGGCCGATCGACCCGGAGAGCGGCCTGCCGACCACGGTCAACTCCGACGACGGCAACCGCAACTTCAAGGGCGGGGCGATGATCAACAACCGGGTGGCGCTGCTCGGCGAGCTCGACCTGAAGTACCGCAACTACGGCGGCTTCGTGCGCGCCAGCACCTTCTACGACGACGTGTACTTCCACGCCAACGACAACGATTCCCCGGAGACCGTCAACAAGAGCGGCGCGCACGACCACTTCAGCTCGCAGGCCAAGAACCGCGCCGGCAGCCGCAGCCGCCTCCTCGACGCCTATCTGTACGGCAGCCTGCAGACCGGCGAGCAGTCGATGCTCAACCTACGCGCCGGTCGCCAGGTGGTGCAGTGGGGAGAAAGCCTGTTCTTCCCCAACATCGCCGGCGCCCAGTCGCCAGCGGATGCCACCAAGGCCAACGTGCCGGCCACCGAGGTGAAGGACATCCTGCTGCCGGTCGGCCAACTGCTCGCCCAGTGGCAGCTCAACCCGGACTTCGGCCTGGCGGCCTACTACCAGTACGAGTACAAGCGCACCGAACTGGACCCGGTGGGCAGCTACTTCTCCTACGCCGACATGATCGGCCCGGGCGCCCAGTTCATCTACGCGGCGCCAGGCTTCACGATTCCCAAGGGTGCGGACGACGAGCCGCGCGACAGCGGCCAGTGGGGGGTGAGCGCCCGCTTCGCCCTCGGTGCCGAGAGCGAGGCGAGCCTCTACTACCTGCGTTACCACGACAAGAACCCCAACGTGGCGCTGAACTTCGACGGCGGCTTCCCGACCTCGTACAGCGTGGTGTACTTCGACGACATCAAGCTGAGCGGGGCGAGCTTCTCGACCCGCCTGGGCGACGTCAACCTGGCCGGCGAGATCAGCTACAAGGAGGGCGTCCCGGTGCTGGTCGATTCGCTGATCGGCCCGTCCGTCACCCGCGCCGACGCCACCCAGGGCCAGCTCTCGGCGATCTACCTCACCGGCCCGATGCCGCTGTCGGACCAGACCACCTTCATCGCCGAGCTCGCCTACCTGCACGTCAACGACGTCGATGCCTTCGAGTTCGCCGGCACCCGCTCCGATGAACTCACCTACGACCGCAACGCCTGGGCCTACCAGCTGCTGATGACCCCGTCGTGGAACAACGTCATCGACGGCTGGGACCTGAACATGCCGATCTCCTTCGCCCATCAGGCAAACGGTAGCCCCGCGGTGGCGGGGGCCTTCGGCAGCCTGGTCGGCGAGGGCGACAAGCGCGTGAGCGTCGGCCTCAACGGCAAGTACCTCAACAACCTCGAACTGGGGATCGCCTACAACGGCTTCCTGGGCAGCGCCGATCTGGACAAGCGCCCGCTGGCCGACCGCGACTACTACGCGTTCAGCGCCAAGTACAGCTTCTGAGGTCCGCGGCGGAGCAGGCACCTGCCTGCCCCGCCGCCCTGCATCCTTCGGGATCGTCCATGCGGACGATTCCGCGCCGTGCCCCAGTCGCCAGACTCGGCCCCACAGGGCTCCCGCGGAGCCGCGTGTGTATGCCCGATAAGCGGCTCGAGGAACGACGACATGCTTACCCCCAAACAGATCCAGGCCCAGATGGCCCTCTACGTTCAGCTGGTGGACGCCGGCGATATCGACGGCATCCTGGCGCTCTACGCACCCGATGCCACGGTCGAGGACCCGGTGGGCACGCCGGTGCACCAGGGCATCGACGCCATCGCCCGCTTCTACCGCGAGGGCCTGGGGCAAAGCCGGGCCCGCGCCAGTCTCGAAGGCGCCGTCCGCGCCACCCACAACGGCTACGGCGCCGTGCCCTTTCGCGTCGAACTCGACTGGGACGGGCGGCGCTGCTCGATCGAGGTGATCGACGTGATGGAGTTCGACACCGAAGGCTGCATCCGCTCCATGCGCGCCTACTGGGGCGAGCCCAACCTGACCATGAGGGACCTGTGATGAACCTGGAAGCCCGCATCGCCCGCCTGGAGGCGCTGGAGGCGATCCAGCGCCTCAAGCACCGCTATCTCAATGCCTGCGACCTCAAACAGGTCGAGTCGATCCGCGACTGCTTCGCCGAGGGGGAGATCCTCATCGACTACGGCCCCATCGGCACCTTCCGTGACCGCGACAGTTTCGTCGCGGTCTACCGGGAGCTGGCCTGCCAGCCGCGGGTGATCGACCTGCACCACGGCGCCAACCCGGAGATCTACCTGCTGGGAGAGGATGGGGACGAGGCGGTGGGGCGCTGGGCACTGTGCTACTGCAACCTCGACGGCGAGACCGGCGCGACCCGCAAGCTGGGCGGCTTCTACCAGGATCGCTACCGGCGCGTCGACGGGCAGTGGCGCATCGTCGAAACCGCGTTCCGCGGGCATTTCGAGACCAGCGGCGCCAGTCTGGCGCACAGCTCCTGAAGGGTGTGGCGATGAGATAAGGGAGGACGGGGATCATTGCGATCCCCGTTTTTTGTTGCTCAGTCGGCGTTGGCCGCGGCCAGGAAGGCCGGGCTTTCCCCGCCGCCGTGCACGCAGATGTCCACCCCGCTGACGTAGCTGGCCATCGGCGAGGCGAGGTACAGGCAGGCGTTGGCGATGTCCTGCGGGCTGGCCATGCGCTGCAGCGGGATGCTGGCGGCGACCCGCGCGACGCCCTCGGCATCGCCGTAGTGCAGCTCGGCCTGCTCGGTGAGGGTCAGCCCGGCGGTCACCGCGTTCACCCGCACCCGCGGCGCCCACTCCACCGCCAGCGAGCGGGTCAGGTTGAGCAGGCCGGCCTTGGCCGCGCCGTAGGCGGCGGTGCCGGGCGAGGGGCGGATGGCGCTGACGCTGCAGATGTTGATGATCGCGCCGCCATCGGCCTGCTCCTGCATCACCCGGTTGGCCAACTGGCAGAGATTGAGCGGCGCCAGCAGGTTGAGGCGGATGATCGACTCGGAGAAGCGCGGCGAGGCGGTCGCCGCGTCGGTATGCGGGGCGCCGCCGGCGTTGTTGACCAGCACGTCGAGGCGTCCGTGGCGCTCGATCACCGCATCGATCAGGCGCTGCGCCTGCTCGACGTCGCGCACGTCGCAGGGCACGAAGTGCGCCTGGCAGTCGCCATGGGCCGGCAGACTGTCCGGCGCGTTGCGCCCGCAGATCACCACCTCGGCGCCGCGCTCGAGAAAGCCCAGGCTGATGCCGCGGCCCACCCCCTTGCCGCCGCCGGTGATCAGGACCACCTTGCCGCTGAAATCGATCGGATCGTGCATGCATCACCTCGTTAGCCAGTCGCTGATGCCGCCAAGGCTAGCGGGGCAGGGCGACGGCGCCTTCGTCCACGTGGACTCGGCGTTGTTGCTTAGTCTCCTCGGACGAGGTCGGGGCGCAGGTCACTTCGGACAATGCCTTTCCGACAACAAGCCGAGGAGGGCCGCCATGGGCGCGCTACCGCAAGGGCGATTCGTGACGCTGAACGATGGGTTGCAACTGCATTATCTGGAGGCCGGCTCTCCGGAGGCCGGCTGCCCGGAGGCCGGCTCCGGCGAGCCGGTGGTGTTCATCCACGGCAGCGGGCCGGGCGCCAGCGGCCACAGCAACTTCAAGCAGAACTACCCGGTGTTCGCCGCAGCCGGCTACCGGGTGATCGTGCCCGACCTGCCGGGCTACGGCGCTTCGGACAAGCCGGAAACCACCTACGACCTGGACTTCTTCGTCAATGCCCTGAGCGGCCTGCTCGATGCACTGGACATCCCGCGCTGTGTGCTGGTCGGCAACTCGCTGGGCGGCGCCATCGCCCTCAAGCTGGCGCTGGATCAGCCGCAGCGGGTCAGCAAGCTGATCCTCATGGCACCCGGCGGGCTGATGGAGAAGGAGCAGTACTACCAGCAGATGGAAGGCATCCAGAAGATGGGCGCCGCCTTCGCCAACGGCGAACTGAACGACGCCGCCGGCATGCGCCGCCTGCTCGGCCTGCAGCTCTATGACGCCTCGACGATCAGCGACGAGACCGTGAACGAGCGGGTCGCCGTGGTCCTTCAGCAGCCGCGCTGCGTGCTGAGCACCATGCAGGTACCGAACCTGGCGCCGCGCCTTGGTGAGCTGCAGTGCCCGATCCTCGGTTTCTGGGGGGTGAACGACAAGTTCTGCCCGGCCTCCGGGGCGCAGACCCTGATGGACGCCTGCCGCAACATCCGCTTCGTGCTGCTCAGCGAGTGCGGGCACTGGGTGATGGTGGAATACCGCGAGCTGTTCAACCGCACCTGCCTGGACTTCCTCGGCGAAGGCCGCCAATAAGCAAAGCCTGCAGCGCCAGTGGATCGCTCCGCTGGCGCTGCAGGTTGATTCCGGCTTGTGGGGGCGAATTCATTCGCCTGATGGCCGCGTAAAGGCGAATGAATTCGCCCCTACACGCGGGAGTCCGCTGCCCGATTCGGGCAACGTACTTCCGGGTTCACCGCGTGATCAGCCCTGCGCCTGCTTGTTGCGGAAGTAGGGGATCACCTTCTCGCCGATGTTCTTCAGCGTTTCCAGCTGCGCCCACTGCGGCACGGTGCCCATCTGGCAGATGAACAGGATCTCGTCGGCGCCGGCGTCGATCAGGCGCTGCACGTAGCCGATGCAGTCCTCGACGGTGCCGTAGGCGTGGTTGGGGTTCATCATCGCCAGGGCCGGGTCGGAGAAGTCCACGGTCACTTCCTCGGAGGCGAAGCGCGACTTGATCACTGCCTGGCCGTTGCCGTCGACGAAGGTGTCGTCCTTCCACTGCTCCGGGTCCGGGCGCTCGCCGCCGGCGTACCAGTAGGCCAGCGACTCCATGAAGTAGCGCTGGCCGCGGATGCCGATGGCGCGCGCTTTCTCGTTGTCGTCGAGGACGATGGCCGGGCACAGCGCGGCGATGTGGCGGTTCGGGCGGAAGCCGACCTGGTTCTTCTCGTTACGGTTGTCCCAGGCTTCGTGGTAGACGGCGACCTTCTTGGCGATCTCGTCCGGGCCGCCGAAGCCCAGCACCAGCGCACCCATGCCGCGGCCGCCGGCGTTCTTCAGCGACTCGGTGTTGGTGCAGGCCAGGTACATCGGCGGGTGCGGGTCCTGGTAGGGCTTGGGATGGATCGGCCGCTTGGGGATCTTGATGAAGTCGCCGTGATGCTCGATCTCGTCCTGCACGAACATCTTCGGGATCAGGTACATCGCCTCGTCGATCTGCGGGTGCAGGGTGGCCAGATCGTAGCCGAAGGTACCGGCCTCCTGCTGGGTGCCGCCCTTGCCGACGCCGAAGTGCACGCGGCCCTTGGACAGCAGGTCGAGGGTGGCGATGCGCTCGGCCACCTTGACCGGATGGTTCATCGCCGGCGGCAGGCACACCACGCCGTGGCCGATGCCGATGCGCTCGGTCTTGCCGGCGACGAAGGCCAGCATGGTTTCCGGCGCGGACATGTGCGAGTAGTTGGTCAGGGCGGTGTGCTCGACGCACCAGAAGGTGTCGAAGCCGAGCTTGTCGGCCAGTACGGCCTGCTCGACGGTCTCGTCGAACACGCGGCGGTCGCCCTCGCGGGTGGCGTCGAGGGTCTGTGCTTCGTAGATCAGGGAGAATTTCATGCGCTACCCCTTGTTGTTATCGGGTTGGTCGGCCCGGTGATACCGGATCTCGGGCGCATGGTCGGAAATGAAGGAAGGGGCAGATACATCCGATCAGACTAGCCAATTCGGCCCGCCGTCCGGGCCGGGATTGGCCCGTCCGCACGGGGCCCAGAGCGGGCGGGAAGCGGCTGGCGGAGCACCAATTCTTGCTAGTCCCATGGGACGATGCCGGTGGTTTGACCCAGGTCAAGAATCGGCCCGACACAACCCACGAGGAGGGCCGAACCATGAGCCAGACCGACCTGAAATCCCAGATGCTCCAGGCCATGCGTCGCCTGGCCAAGTCGGTGACCATCATCACCACCAGCAACGGCAGCGAGCGCTTCGCCATGGCCGCCACGGCGGTCGACTCGCTGTCCACCGAGCCGCCGTCGCTGCTGATCTGCGTCAACCAGAGCGCCTCGCTGCACGCCGTGCTGGAGGAGGGCGCCGACTTCTGCGTCAACATCCTCGGCCACCAGCAGGAATACCTGTCGCACCTGTGCAGCGGCCCGATCAAGGGAGAGGGGCGCTTCCAGCAGGGCGACTGGCAGACCAGCGCCGCGGGCATCCCCTGGCTGGCCGACGCCCAGGCGGCGATCCTCTGCAAGCAGGACGGCAAGTTCCGCTACGGCACGCATACGGTGTTCATCGGCCGCATCGAGCAGATCCATCACCACGGCGAGATCAGCCCGCTGGTCTATGTGGACGGCACCTACACCACCACGGCGGCGACCCTGCCGCTGGCCGCGGCCAGCTGAGCTACGCCCGTCCAATCCCGGAGCGGGGTCCGTCTGCGCAGCACGCCGTGCGGGACGCCCCGCCCGATCCGAGGAATTCCCATGAGACTTGCTGACAAGGTCGCGCTGGTCACCGGCGCCGGCTCGGGGATCGGCCGCGCCACCGCCGAGCTGTTCGCCGCCGAGGGCGCCCGCGTGGTGCTGGCGGACATCGACGAGGCGGCGGCGCGCCGGGTGCTGGAGAGTCTTCCGGCCGGCAGCGACGGCCTGGCCTGGGGCTGCGACATCGCCGACGGCGCCGCGGTGGAGCGGCTGTTCGCCGCGGTCGAGCAGCGCTACGGCCGCCTCGACGTGCTGGTCAACAATGCAGGACTGGGCCAGGTGCCTGGCGACGGTTTCGAGCACTACCAGCAGCGCATGGCACTGCGCAACGCACAGCTGGCGGCCAGCAAAACGCCCGACGTGTTCACCGACATGATCGTCGACCTGACCGACGCCGGCTGGCAGCGCCTGCTCGCCATCAACGTCAACGGCGCCTTCTACTGCAGCCGCGCGGCGGTGCGCCTGATGATCGCCAGCGGCCGCAAGGGCTCGATCGTCAACGTCGCCAGCCTGTCGGCGCTGAGCGGCGAGGGGCCGCTGGCCTACTGCACCGCCAAGGCCGCCATGCTCGGCATGACCAAGTGCCTGGCCCGCGACCTCGGCCCGCGCGGCATCCGGGTCAACGCGGTGTGCCCGGGGCCGACCCGCACGCCGATCATGCAGTCGATCTCCGCGGAGTGGGTGCAGGCGCTGGAACGCGCCATCCCGCTGGGGCACATGCTCGAGCCCGAGGAGATCGCCCAGACCTGCCTGTTCCTGGCCAGCGACGAATCCAGCGCCTTCACCGGCCAGACCCTGGCCGCCAGTGGCGGCATGTTGATGCTTTGACAAGGAGAACAACAATGACTGCAAGCATGCAAGACAAGGTGGCGCTGATCAGCGGCGCCGGCACCGGCATCGGCGCGGCCGCCGCGCAACTGTTCGCCGCCCAGGGCGCGAAGGTGATGGTCTGCGGCCGCCGCCAGGCACCGCTGGAGGCCGTGGTGGAGAAGATCCGCGCGGCCGGCGGCGAGGCCGACTGGGTGCAGGCCGACGTCACCGACGAGCAGGCCATCGACCGCGCGGTGGCGCGCACCGTCGAGCGTTTCGGCCAGCTCGACGTGATGGTCAACAACGCCGTCAACTACACCTGGGGCCCGCTGGCCCAGCTGAGCACCGAGGACTGGCAGCGCAGCCTGCGCGGCAGCCTGGACGTGGCCTTCTTCGGCACCCGCGCGGCGTTCCGCGCCATGGCTGGCCGCGGCGGTTCCATCGTCAACCTCGGCTCGGTGGTCGGCCTGCTCGGCAGCCCCGGCCTGTCCGCCTACGGCGCGGCCAAGGCCGGCGTGCTCAACTTCAGCCGCGCGGCGGCCCTGGAGGGCGCCGCCGAGAACATCCGCGTCAACGTGGTGATCCCCGGCGTGGTATGGAGCGAGGGCACCAGCGAGGCGCTGCGCAGCGAGCAGATGATCGCCGGCACCGCCCGCTCCGTGCCGCTGCGGCGCATCGGCGAGCCGGTCGAGGTGGCCAATGCCATCCTCTTCCTGGCCTCGGACGCTTCTTCCTACATCACCGGGCAGAGCCTGGTGGTCGACGGCGGCAAGACCTGCGAACTTAACGTGGGCGCCACCGATTACACCTCGCAGACATCCAGCGAACTCAGAGGAGAATAACAATGCACAACCTGTTGAACTCGCCGGCCAGCCCGGTACTGGTCACCGGCGGAGCTTCCGGCATCGGCGAAGCCTGCGCCGAGGCCTTGGCCGCGGTGGGCCGCCCGGTCGCCATCTGGGACCTGCAGGAGGAGAAGGCGCAGGCCGTGGCCGCGCGCCTGGCCGAGCAGTACGCGGTGGCGTGCCTGGGCGTCGGCATCGACCTGTGCGACGCCGACGCCATCGCCCCGGCGCTGGCGCGCACCCGCGCCGAGCTGGGCGCGCCGGGCGGCCTGGTGCACGCCGCCGGCGTGGTCGACCAGAGCGGCCTGGAAGGGCTCACTGCGGCGCGCTGGGATGCGGTGCTGAACGTCAACCTGCGCGCCATGGCCCTGCTGGTGCAGGCCATGCTGCCGGACCTGCGCGCCAATCCCGGTTCCTCCGTGGTCGGCATCTCCTCGATCAATGCCACCCTGGGCAACAGCCTGATCCCGTCCTACAGCGCCTCCAAGGGCGGCATGCTGTCGATGGTGCGCTCGATGGCCGACGCCCTCGGCGCCGACGGCATCCGCGTCAACTCGGTGTCGCCGGGGCAGATCCTCACGCCGATGGTCGCGCCCATCGCCGCGGCCCATCCGGGCATGTTCGAGCGACGTATCCTGCTCGGCCGCCTCGGCCAGCCCGAGGAGTTGGGCCGGGTGGTGCGCTTCCTGCTCTCGGACGAGGCCAGCTACATCAACGCCGCCGAGATCGTGGTGGACGGCGGCAATATCTCGTCGCAGCGCTGACCGGCTGAAGCAAAACGCCCGCCCTGGAGATCAGGGCGGGCGTTTTGCTTTGTAGCGCCTGTAGGGGCGAATTCATTCGCCAAAAATGCCGCGCAAGGCGAATGAATTCGCCCCTACAGGGTTCGTGCTCAGGCCAGCGCGTTGCGCAGATCGGCCGCGGCCAGCTCGAGCGCCGCGGCGGCACCCTCGACCAGCGGGGCGAAGCTGACGAAGCCGTGGATCATACCGGCCGCCCGCTGCAGGCGTACCGCCACGCCGGCGGCGCGCAGACGCTCGGCGAAGGCCTCGCCCTCGTCGCGCAGCGGGTCGAACTCGGCGCTGAGCAGGGTAGTCGGCGGCAGCTGCGCCAGGTCTTCGGCGAGCAGCGGCGAGGCCAGCGGTTCCTCGGCCTGCTCGGCCCGTTCCAGGTACTGGGCGCGGAACCACTCCATCATCGCCCGGCTGAGGAAGTAGCCGTCGGCGAAGGCATCGTAGGAGGGGCTGGCGCAGCGCAGGTCGGTGACCGGGTAGAACAGGCACTGGTAGGCGACGCGCGGGCCACCCTGCTGCGCGGCCTGGCGGCAGGCGGCGATGGCCAGGTTGGCGCCGGCACTGTCGCCGGCCACGGCAAGGCGGCGGGTATCGAGCTGCAGCTCGGTACCGCGTCCGGCCAGGTCGCGCAGGGCGTGGAAGGCGTCCAGCGCGGCAGCCGGATAGCGCGCCTCGGGCGCTCGGCGGTAGTCCACCGACACCACCGCCGCGCCGCTCAGCAGGGCCAGGCGGCGGCACAGCTCGTCGTGGCTGTCGAGGTCGCAGAGCACGAAGCCGCCGCCGTGGAAGAACACCAGCAGCGGCAGGCCGGCCTGCGCCTGCGGCCGGTACAGGCGCGCCGCCAGCGGCCCGGCGGCGCCGGCGACGCTCAGCTCGCGCACCTCGGCCAGCGGCGTCGGCGCGCACAGCGGCGGCATGGCGCTGGCAAGGCGCAGGGTCGCGGCGTCCAGATGGGCGAAGTCGGGGGCCGGCTGGGCGGTCATCTGCGCGAGCAGGGCGGCGATCTGCGGATCAAGCGACATGGGCGTCTCCTAGCGGGTCGAAGGGGGCGAATTGCGGGTTGCGTTCCTCCAGCACCGACCGCAGACGGGCGCGCAGCGCCGGCTTGAAGCCCTTGTGCGGCAGGATCCAGAAGCGTTTCTCGGCGATGGCGGCGAACACCAGTTCGGCCAGCTCGGCCGGGCTCATGCCCTGGCGGATCTGCCCGTCGAGCAGGCGGTTCAGCTCGCCGCTGGCGCCCTGGCCCTGATCGGAGGTCATGATCTCGCTGGCCACCGGCCCCGGGCACAGCACCGAGACGCCGACCGGCGCATTCAGCGCGGCCAGCTCGTAGTGCAGGCTCTCGGAGAGGGCCACCACCGCCTGCTTGCTGACGTTGTAGGCGGCCATGAACGGGCTGTTGAGCAGCCCGGCCAGGGAGGCGGTGTTGACCACGTGGGCCGGGCGGCCCTGGGCCAGCAGCAGCGGCAGGAAGGCGCGGACGCCATTGATCACGCCGCCCAGGTTGACCGCCAGGGCGCGCTGCCACTGCGCGTCACTGAGTTCCCAGCAGCTGCCGGTCTGCATCACCCCGGCGTTGTTGAACAGCAGATCGACCACGCCGAAGCGCTGCAGGGCGGCGACGCGCAGGCATTTCAGTTGCTCCGGGTCGGCCACGTCGGTGACCTGGGTGAGCACCTGCACGCCCTGCTCGCGCAGCTGCGCCGCGAGGCGCTCGAGCGCCTCGCCGTCGCGGTCGGCGAGGACCAGATGCAGTCTCTCGATGATGGCCCGTTCGGCCAGGCCGCGGCCGATGCCGCTGGCCGCGCCGGTGATCACCGCGACGCGGTGCTGGGGTTGGTGCATGGCTGTGCGCTCCTCGCTGGTCTGCCAGATCCCGCCGTTATTTCAGGCGGCCGGGGGCGTCGCTACGTCCGAGCGGACTAAGGCAAAAGCGTGGGACGAGGAGAGAATGGCGGCGCGGGTGTCCTGCTCCAGCCGGGGCAGGGCCATCGCTCGAACGTGTCGTGGCGGGCTCATGCACGTCCCGCCACGGTACCGCCCGGAATGCGTCAGGAGGGCGGGCGACGGACTGCCCGGCCGTTTCATTGCGCCAGCTCAGAAGGCCGTAATATGCTGCAGAACGTCCAGAACAATTACAAAGTGCCACCCATCATGACTGCTTCGCTCACTCTGGAACGCCTCGGCGACATGCTCGGGCATCTCTATCAGGGCCCACTGGAATCCGTGCCCTGGAACACCTTCCTGGACGAACTCAAGGACCTGCTGGCCTCCAAGTACGCCACCTTCATCCTGCGCCCGCCGAGCCAGCACGTGGACGGCCTGAGCATCTCCACCGCGGGAGCCTCGGAGGAGGTCACCAGTTCCTACCACCAGCACTTCTATCGCCTCGACCCCTTCGTCGACCTGCCGAACCGCCAGGTGGTCTCGCTCACCGAGTTCGTCGCCCTCAACGACTGGCTGAACTCGGACTTCTACAAGAGCTTCATGGAGCCGACTGACGTGTTCCATGTGCTCGGCGCCGACATCAACACCGCCGACGGCGCCCAGTGCCGCATCCGCATCAGCCGCGGGCGCAACGATCCGCCGTTCAACCAGGCCGACAAGGACCTGCTGACCCTGTTCCTGCCGCATCTGGAGCGGGCGATGATCCTGCATATGCGCCTGAACCGCATCGAGAGCGAGCGCGACCTGTACGCCGGCGCGGTGGACCAGATGGCCGTCGGCACCATCCTGCTCGATTCGGACGGCAAGGTGCTGCAGATGAACCGGGTCGCCGAGCAGCTGGTGCAGGAGAAGGACGGCGTGAAACTGGTCAGCGACGGGCTGCAGGTCGGCACGCCGCGCGACAGCCAGAAGTTCCGCCAGCTGATCAAGCAGGCGCTGCTGTCGCAGAAGAGCGGCAATCCCTCGGTGGTCGAGGCCATGCGCGTGCAGCGTCCCTCCGGCCGCGCCGACTTCGGCATCGTGGTGCGCTCGGTGCCGCCGGGCGAGTGGAGCGGGTCGAAGCAATGTCCCGCCGTGGCCATCTTCATCGGCGACCCGGAGCAGGAGTCGCGGCCGCCGCAGGAGATCGTCCGCGCACTGTTCGACCTGACCCCCTCGGAAGCGCAGATCTCCCTGCTGCTGGCCAACGGCCTGACCCTGGACGAGGCCTCCGACGAGCTGGGCATCAGCCGCAACACCGCCCGCGCGCACCTGCGCTCGACCTTCTCCAAGACCGGCGTGACCCGCCAGACCATGCTGGTGCGCCTGATCCTGCGCAGCGTCGCCACCCTCGGTTGACTTCGTACTGGCCGAGAACGACGACAGGAGCGCAAGCATGATCCAGGCCGGCACAGGGAGTGCGGCCTGGATATCGCTCGGTTGCTCTGCCGCTGCGCCATTCGGAACTGTCGGTGACTACTGCGAAGCGTTTCTGGCCAGCATGTCGAGCATCTCCACCCCCTTGCCCAGATACAGGCTGGCACTTCGGGAGACGCCGCCCTTGTCGTCAGCCTTCAGGCGCTGACGGACGAAACTGTAGTTTCTCCACACTTCATTCAGTTCGGCCTTTATCTCGGGGGAGAGTTTCAGCAGGTTCTCATAGGTCGAACCGATGCGCCGATCGATTGTATTGATGCTGTGCTCATCCAGTTCTACCGAGCGAATACCGAGATTGTCGAAACCCTTGCCCTGATGAATCAACAGCAGGCGACTCATATCAAGACTCATCTGGTGCAGGCTGGCAATTACAGGATCTTTCTCCTCCGCCTCGCGATAGGCAGCGCCGGCAGCTTCGTCGAGGTCGTTCTGGGTGTGCATCACGGGATTCAGCGACGATGTATAGAGCACGCGAGCATTTTCCGGCTGCTGCTCGAGTTCGCCGATGCTGGTCTTCAGCCCCTGCAGGGCCGTGGCCAGCGCCGGTTTGTCTGCGAGCGCAGTCACCAGCGGGTCGAGCTCGCGCAGATTCCGCCGATAGGCCTCGCGCGCCGCCGGGTCGAAGGCGGCCGCCGGATCCTGGTTGTTGTAATAGACGAGCAGGTTCGCGCACAGCATGAACCCATGGGTGCGTATCTCGTGCACTTGCTGGAGCGTGGCGGGGGCGGCTCTTGCTATCGATGAAAAGAGCAGCACGGTCAGGAGAATGGCTCTTTGCATGTTTCATCCTTTGTGATTGTTCGGCAATCGTTCAGGTAGACGACGCCAAGACCGATTTGCACTGATATTGCTGCCCGGTCGTCATCTGCACTATGAGTATTCAATCGCGCGAACGACATTAGAGATCCAGACTCGCGATCTGCCCATAGTCTTGATGGACGATGCCGAGTGACACTCCAGGGAATATGTGCTGCACCATCATGCATGCACTAGTTCAAGTGAACGATGCACGCCGATGTTCCTGCGCCATAGGCTCCATGCAACTGCTCGAAATACGTTGGAGGTTGCATGAAAATCCTGGTCCCCGTGAAACGCGTGGTCGATTACAACGTCAAGGTCCGCGTCAAGGCCGACAACAGCGGCGTCGATCTGGCCAACGTGAAGATGGCGCTCAATCCCTTCTGCGAGATCGCCGTGGAGGAAGCGGTGCGCCTCAAGGAGAAGGGCATCGCCAGCGAGGTGGTGGTGGTCTCCGTCGGTCCGAACACCGCCCAGGAGCAGCTGCGCACCGCGCTGGCCCTTGGCGCCGACCGCGCCGTGCTGGTCGAGAGCGACGCCGAACTGGGCTCGCTGGCCGTCGCCAAGCTGCTCAAGGCGCTGGTCGACAAGGAACAGCCGCAGCTGGTCATCCTCGGCAAGCAGGCCATCGACAGCGACAACAACCAGACCGGGCAGATGCTCGCCGCCCTGACCGGCTTCGCCCAGGGCACCTTCGCCTCGAAGGTCGAGATCGCCGATGGCAAGGCCACGGTGACCCGCGAGATCGACGGCGGCCTGCAGACCGTCGCCCTCAAGCTGCCGGCCATCGTCACCACCGACCTGCGCCTCAACGAGCCGCGCTACGCCTCCTTGCCCAACATCATGAAGGCCAAGAAGAAGCCGCTGGAAACCGTCACTCCGGAGGCACTGGGCGTGTCCACCGCCTCGACCGTGAAGACCCTCAAGGTCGAGGCCCCGGCCGCGCGCAGCGCCGGCATCAAGGTCAAGTCGGTGGCCGAACTGGTCGAGAAACTGCAGAACGAAGCGAAGGTGATCTGAGATGGCAATCCTGGTAATCGCTGAACACAACAACAGTGCCCTGGCGGCCGCCACCCTGAATACCGTGGCCGCCGCCCTGCAGATCGGTGGCGATGTCCATGTGCTGGTCGCAGGCGCCGGTTGCGGCGCGGTGGCCGAGGCCGCCGCCAAGGTCGCCGGCGTGGCCAAGGTGCTGGTCGCCGACAACACCGCCTTCGCCCACCAGCTGCCGGAGAACCTCGCGCCGCTGATCGTCGAGCTGGCTCGCGGTTACAGCCACGTGCTGGCCCCGGCCACCACCAACGGCAAGAACTACCTGCCGCGCGTCGCCGCGCTGATCGACGTCGAGCAGATCTCCGAGATCATCAAGGTCGTCTCGGCCGATACCTTCCAGCGGCCGATCTACGCTGGCAACGCCATCGCCACCGTGCAGTCTTCGGCTGCCGTCAAGGTGATCACCGTGCGCGCCACCGGCTTCGACCCGGTGGCGGGCGAGGGCGGCAGTGCCGCCATCGAGTCCGTCGGCACGGTCAGCGATGCCGGTCTTTCCGCCTTCGTCGGCGAGGAAATCGCCAAGTCCGAGCGCCCCGAACTGACCGGCGCGAAGATCGTCGTCTCCGGCGGTCGCGGCATGCAGAACGGCGACAACTTCCAGCTGCTGTATGGCGTGGCCGACAAGCTCGGCGCCGCGGTGGGCGCCTCGCGCGCGGCGGTGGACGCCGGCTTCGTGCCCAACGACATGCAGGTCGGCCAGACCGGCAAGATAGTCGCGCCACAGCTGTACGTGGCCGTCGGCATCAGCGGTGCGATCCAGCACCTGGCCGGCATGAAGGACTCGAAGGTGATCGTGGCGATCAACAAGGACGAGGAGGCGCCGATCTTCCAGGTGGCCGACTACGGCCTGGTCGCCGACCTGTTCGAGGCCGTGCCCGAGCTGGAGCGCGCGCTTTAACACACCTGGCCCTCTGTAGGGGCGAGCTAATTCGCCCCTACAGACCGGGCATGCGATTGCCCTGTACCCATCCCCGGGGGACTGCCATGACCGATTCACCACTGCTCGTCGAGCGCAGCGGGGCCGTCGCCCATCTGCGCTTCAACCGTCCGGACGTGCTCAATGCCCTGAGTGTCGATCTGGCCCATGCCCTGCTGGAGGCCTGCCAGTCGCTGGCCGGCGACAGCGCCGTGCGCGTCGTCGTGCTCAGCGGCAACGGCCGCGCCTTCATGGCCGGCGGCGACCTGGCGGCGATGCGCGCCGCGCCGGTGGAGGCTGCCGACGCGCTGATCCGCCCGCTGCACCAGGCCGTGCAGCTGCTCGCCGAGATGCCCCAGCCGGTGCTGGCCAGCGTGCACGGCGCCGCCGCCGGCGCCGGCATGAGCCTGGTGCTGGGCGCCGACCTGGCCATCGCCGCCGAGGGCACGCGCTTCAGCTTCGCCTACACCGACATCGCCACCAGCTGCGACGGCGGCGCTTCCTGGGCGCTGCCCCGCCTGCTCGGCCTGCGCCAGGCGCTGGAAGTCGCTCTGCTGGCCGAGCCGTTCGATGCCGCCGAGGCGCTGCGCCTGGGGCTGCTCAATCGCGTGGTGGCGGCCGAGAAGCTGGCCGAAGCGACCCTCGAGCTGGCCGAGCGTCTGGCCGGACGGGCGCCGCACGCGCTGGCCAATCTCAAGCGTCTGCTGCGCCAGTCCCTGCAACAGCCACTGGCCGAGCAGCTCGCCGCCGAGTACCAGGGCTTTCTCGACTGCGCCGGCCGTCCCGAGTTCGTCACAGCCATCGACGCATTCTATGCCCGGCGCAAGCGCGGCTGAGCGGCGCATCAATCCGTTGTAGGGGCGAATTCATTCGCCCAGATACCCCGGCAGGCGAATGAATTCGCCCCTACGCGCTGGGAGTCAGCCTGCTTCAAGACCCAGAAATCAAGGAGAGCGGAATGCACATCGGTATTCCCCGCGAAACCCACCCCGGCGAAACCCGCGTGGCCGCCACGCCGGAAACGGTCAAGAAACTCGTCAGCCAGGGCCACCAGGTCGTCGTCCAGTCGGGAGCCGGCGTTGCCGCCAGCGTCCCGGACGACGCCTATGTCGCCGCCGGCGCGCGCATCGGCAGCGCCGCCGAGGCCTTCGGCGCCGGCCTGGTGCTCAAGGTCGCCGCGCCCGACGCCGACGAACTGCAGCTGATGCAGCCCGGCGCCGTGCTGGTCGGCATGCTCAACCCGTTCGACAACGCCAACCTGGCGCGCATGACCGAGCGCGGCATCACCGCCTTCGCCCTCGAGGCGGCGCCGCGCACCTCGCGCGCGCAGAGCCTCGACGTGCTGTCGTCGCAGGCCAACATCGCCGGCTACAAGGCGGTGATGCTCGCCGCCAACCACTACCCGCGCTTCATGCCGATGCTGATGACCGCCGCCGGCACGGTGAAGGCCGCCCGCGTGCTGGTGCTCGGCGCCGGCGTCGCCGGCCTGCAGGCCATCGCCACCGCCAAGCGCCTCGGCGCGGTGATCGAGGCCTCGGACGTGCGTCCGGCGGTGAAGGAGCAGGTGGAGTCGCTGGGCGCCAAGTTCGTCGACGTGCCCTACGAGACCGACGAGGAGCGCGAGTGCGCCCAGGGCGTCGGCGGCTACGCCCGGCCGATGCCCAAATCCTGGATGGAGCGCCAGGCCAAGGCGGTGCACGAGAAGGCCAAACAGGCCGACATCGTCATCACCACCGCGCTGATCCCCGGCCGTCCGGCGCCGATCCTGCTGCACGAGGACACCGTGGCGGCGATGAAGCCCGGTTCGGTGGTCATCGACCTGGCCGCGGCGCAGGGCGGCAACTGCCCGCTGACCGTCGCCGACCAGGTGGTGGTGCGCCACGGCGTGACCCTGGTCGGCCACAGCAACCTGCCGGCGCTAGTGCCGGCCGACGCCTCGGCCCTCTACGCGCGCAACCTGCTGGACTTCCTCAAGCTGGTCATCGACGGCGAAGGCAAGTTCCACCTCAACCGCGAAGACGACATCGTCGCCGCCTGCCTGATGTGCGAGGGCGGCCAGCTGGTCCGTCGCAACGCCGCCTGATTGCTCCCCAGATTACAAGGACAACAACCATGGACCCGATCTCCGACGGTCTCTACAACCTGATCATCTTCGTGCTGGCGATCTACGTCGGCTACCACGTGGTGTGGAACGTCACTCCCGCCCTGCACACCCCGCTGATGGCGGTGACCAACGCCATCTCCGCCATCGTCATCGTCGGCGCCATGCTGGCCGCCGCGCTGACCGAAACCGGCCTGGGCAAGACCATGGGCACCCTGGCCGTGGCGCTGGCCGCGGTCAACGTGTTCGGTGGCTTCCTGGTCACCCGGCGCATGCTGGAAATGTTCAAGAAGAAAGACAAGCCGGCCAAGGCGGAGGCGCACTGAGATGAGCATGAACCTGATCACCGCCCTCTACCTCGTGGCGTCCGTGTGCTTCATCCAGGCGCTCAAGGGCCTCTCGCACCCGACCAGCTCGCGCCGCGGCAACCTGTTCGGCATGGTCGGCATGGCCATCGCCGTGCTCACCACCGTCGGCCTGATCTACAAGCTCGGCGCGCAGATGGGCGAAGGCGCCGGCATCGGCTACGTGCTGCTCGGCCTGCTGCTCGGCGGCACGGCCGGCACCATCATGGCCAAGCGCGTCGAGATGACCAAGATGCCCGAGCTGGTCGCCTTCATGCACAGCATGATCGGCCTGGCCGCGGTATTCATCGCCGTGGCCGCCGTGGTCGAGCCGCAGTCGCTGGGCATAGTCGCGCAGCTGGGCGACGCCATCCCGGCCGGCAACCGCCTGGAGCTGTTCCTCGGCGCAGCCATCGGCGCCATCACCTTCTCCGGTTCGGTGATCGCCTTCGGCAAGCTGTCCGGCAAGTACAAGTTCCGCCTGTTCCAGGGCGCCCCGGTGACCTTCGCCGGCCAGCACTGGCTGAACCTGGCCATGGGCCTCGCCATCGTCGGCCTGGGTCTGGCCTTCACCTTCACGGGTGACCTGACGGCGTTTGCCGTGCTGGTGGCGCTGGCCTTCGTCATCGGCGTGCTGATCATCATCCCGATCGGCGGCGCCGACATGCCGGTGGTGGTGTCGATGCTCAACAGCTACTCGGGCTGGGCGGCGGCCGGCATCGGCTTCTCGTTGAACAACTCGATGCTGATCGTCGCCGGTTCGCTGGTCGGTTCCTCGGGCGCGATCCTCTCCTACATCATGTGCAAGGCGATGAACCGCTCGTTCTTCAACGTGATCCTCGGTGGCTTCGGCGCCGAAGCCGGCGCCGCCGTGGCCGGCAGCCAGGAGCAGCGCCCGGTGAAGTCCGGCTCGGCCGACGACGCCGCGTTCCTGCTCGGCAACGCCGACAGCGTGATCATCGTCCCCGGCTACGGCCTGGCGGTGGCCCGTGCCCAGCACGCGCTGATGGAGCTGACCGAGAAGCTGACCCACCGCGGCGTCACCGTGAAGTACGCCATCCACCCGGTGGCCGGGCGCATGCCCGGGCACATGAACGTGCTGCTCGCCGAAGCCGAGGTGCCCTACGAGCAGGTGCACGAGATGGAGGACATCAACCCCGAGTTCGGCCAGGCCGACGTGGTGCTGGTGCTCGGCGCCAACGACGTGGTCAACCCGGCGGCGAAGACCGATCCGAAGTCGCCGATCGCCGGCATGCCGATCCTCGACGCGTACAAGGCGCGCACCGTGATCGTCAACAAGCGCTCGATGGCCAGCGGCTACGCGGGTCTCGACAACGAGCTGTTCTACATGGACAAGACCATGATGGTGTTCGGCGACGCCAAGAAGGTGGTCGAGGACATGGTCAAGGCCGTCGAGGCCTGACGGGCCTCGTCAGGAACGGCCTCCGCACGGGGTCGTTCCTGCCTTGCCCCGGGCGCATCAGCGCATGTCGAACAGCTCCTGGTGGAAGTCGGCGGAGTCCAGGCCGCGCGCCACCAGCCCTTCGCGCAGCGCCTGACCGAAGCCGGCCGGGCCGCAGAACCAGAAGCTGGCGGACTGCCAGGCGGGTACCTCCTGGCACAGTCTCTCGACCGTCAGGCGGCCGTCCCGGGCGCTGACCAGCACGTGCAGGCGCACGCCGGCGCGCTCGGACAGCCCGCGCAGGCGGGCGATGAACGCCTCGTCCGGCTCGCTGGTGCAGTAGAACAGGTCGACGCTGTGGCCGTCCGGGTGTTGCGCCAGCGCCTGCATGCGGGCGATGAAGGGGGTGATGCCGATGCCGCCGCCGATCCACACCTGGGCGTTCTGCTCGCCACCGAAGTCGAAGCGCCCGTAGGGGCCCTCGACGGTGACCATGTCGCCGATCCCGAGGGTCTGCGGCAGAGTGCGGGTGTAGTCGCCGATGCCCTTGATGTTGAACAGCAGTTGGCCGTCGTCGTGCCAGGCGGAAGAGATGGTGAAGGGGTGCGGCCCCTCGGCGTGGTCGAAGGTGACGAAGGCGAACTGCCCGGCCTCGTGCCCGGGCCAGCGATCCTGCAGGCGGATGCCGACGCCCAGCACGCGGTTGCCTTCGTGATGCTCCAGCGACTCGATGACGCCCACCGCGCGCCGCGCGTGACCCACCCGGCGCAACAGGGAGATGCACGCGGCCACCGTGCCGCCGAGCATCAGCGCGGCCATCAGCGGGCCCAGCGGCGAGCTCCAGTAGGCGGTCTTCATCAGCACCACCGAATGGAACACCAGCACCAGGTAGACGATGGCCAGCAGGCGGTGGGTCTTGAAGAACCAGCGGTAGGGGAAGCGCTTGAGCAGGGCGAGGACGATCAGCAGCACGGCGGCGTAGAAGGCCCACTCGCCGAGTTCCTCGGCCAGGCCGCGCTGGCTGCGCAGGAAGGCGACCACGGCCGAGGGCTCGCTGCCCGCAGCGGCGCCACCGGCCTTGCGCACCGGCCGCTCCAGCCAGCCCCAGCCGACCATCCACTTCGGCCCCTTGGCCCACAGCCAGTGGGCGATGGACAGCACCAGCGCGCCGATGCCCAGCCACTTGTGCAGGCGATAGTTCTTGTCCAGGCCGCCGAGCAGCGACTCCATCGCGGGCCAGCGGATGATCAGCAGCAAGCCGAAGCTCATCGCGCCCATGGCGAGGATGCCGGTGAGGTTGACCAGCGAGCCGCGCAGGGCGAAGAACTCGTAGTCGCGGGTCAGCACGTCGTCGGCCAGCAGCCAGAGCAGCGTCAGCCCGAGGAACAGGACCAGGCAGCTCGACTTGATGTTCTTCATGATGCGGATTCCTTGCAGGGGAGAACGCCCGCAGGATCGCATGCGGACAGCTGCAGGATACTGATTCCAGACAGTGTGCGGCCCATTTCTGGCGCACGGATCTAGGAGCCCAGCGGCCGTTTCCGGCCACCGGCGCCTCGCCGCCTGGCTGCACAGGGCCGGCCGGCATACATCCGGGCCAGGCGCTGCGGGGCGATGCCGACGGCGAAGCTCAGGGCCAGCAGGCGATTGCCGAGGCAGCGCCGCCACCAGCCGTCGCGCTGCCAGCGCCGCGGGCTGACCCGCAGGCCCTGCGCGATGCAGCGCAGCTCGCCCTGCGCGCGCAGGCCGCGGACCAGCGGTACTTCCTCGAACAGCGGCCAGGGCGCGTGCTGGCCGACGCTGGAGTAGGCCCTGCGGCTGACGAACAGGCCCTGGTCGCCATAGGGCACGCCGATGCGGGTGCGCCAGTTGGTCGCCCATTCGATCAGCCGCCCCTGCCAGGGCGGCGTGCCGCTGAAGCGGAAGGCGAAGTAGCCGCCCACGGCCCCCTCGGCGATGGCTTGGCGCAGCTCGGCCAGCGGCTGGCCGTCCAGTTCGGCGTCGGCATGCAGGAACCAGAGGATGTCGTGCGTGGCCAGCGCTGCACCCTGGCGCAACTGCTCGCCGCGGCAGGGATCGGCCGGCGACCAGAGGGCGCCGTGCAGCTCGCACAGGGCGCGGCAGCGCTGGCTGCGCGCGCCATCCACGACTATGACCTGCAGCGGCTGGCCGTCCCGACGGGCCTCATCCTGCAGCTGACCGAGCAGGTTGCGCAGCACGACCTCGTCGTGCAGGCAGGGAATGATCACGCTGACCCCGGCGGCGTCGCTCATGCGCACACCTCGAGCCCGGCCAGGGCGGCGAGCAGTTGCTGCCGCGCCGGCCGCGGATCGCCTGCCAGGTGGCGGCGGACCTGCAGCAGGTCGGCGGCCTCGTCGACATCGAAGGATTCGCCGCAGACCCGCAGCGAGTGGCCGGCGCGCCGGCAGCTCTCGGCCAGCGCCTGCCCCAGCGCCGGGGTGCTCCACGGCAGGCCGGCGAGGTCGGGCCAGGGCCGCCGCGAGGCCATCAGCACCACGCCGCCGTCACGGGCGGCGAGCAGCACAGTGTCGACCTCGGCGAGGGCGGCGCGCACCGTCCGGTAGTGCTCCTCTGCCAGCGCCGGGGCGTCGCTGCCGATGAACGCCAGGGCGCGATGGCCGGCCGCACGCAGGCGGCGGTCGAGGGCGTTGAGCCGCTCGCCGAGGTTGCCGGGCGGCTGCGCCAGGCACAGGCATTCCGGCAGCCGCCCGGCGGCCCAGGCGCAGTGCTGCGCCGCATCCGGGGCGATCACCCGCGCGCCCGGCCAGGCCGCCAGGTCCTCCAGCGCGCAGTCCAGCAGCCGCTCGGCGATCTCCAGTGCCACCGCCGTCCCCAGGCGCGCCGCCAGGCGCTGCTTGCCGTGCCCGGGAGCCGGACGCTTGCAGACCAGAACCAGGGCAGGGGGAGGGCTGTTTCGCTCGGACATGGACAGGACTCGCGGCAGGTCGATGAAGGAAACCTATAGTTCACTATGACCGCCCGCGCACCCGAGGCCGCCTGCCGAGGAGAACCCGCCGCCATGCACGACATGCTGCCACTGCTCGATGCCCTCGGCTTTCCGGCCATCCGGCGCGGCCGGCTGGAAGCCCTGCAGGTCAACCTGACCTACCGCTGCAACCAGCGCTGCCTGCACTGCCACGTCAACGCCGGGCCGACTCGCACCGAGAGCATGGACGACGCCACCCTGGCGGTCCTCCGTGAGGTGATCGACGCCCATCCGGTGCAAACCCTCGACCTGACCGGCGGCGCGCCGGAGCTGCACCCGCGCTTCCGCCAGCTGGTCGGCCATGCGCGGCGCGCCGGGCTGCGGGTGATCGACCGCTGCAACCTGACCATCCTCGGCGAGCCGGGGCAGGAGGATCTCGCCGAGTTCCTCGCCGGCGAGGGCGTGGAGATCACCGCCTCGCTGCCGTGCTACGCGCGGGACAACGTCGACCGCCAGCGCGGCGAGGGCGTGTTCGAGCGCAGCATCGCCGGCCTGCGCCGGCTCAACGCCCTCGGCTACGGCGCTGGCGACGGGCTGGTGCTCAACCTGGTGTACAACCCGCAGGGGCCGAGCCTGTCGCCGCCGCAGGCGGCGCTGGAAGCCGACTACAAGGCGCACCTGGCCGCCGATTTCGGCATCCGCTTCGACCATCTGCTGACCATCACCAACCAGCCCATCGCCCGCTTCGGCAGCACCCTGGTCAGCAAGGGCCAGTTCAGTGCCTACCTGCAGCTGCTGCGCGACAGCTACCGCGCCGAGAACCTCGCGGCGGTGATGTGCCGCTCGCTGGTCAGCGTCGACTGGCAGGGCTACCTGTACGACTGCGACTTCAACCAGATGCTCGGTCTGCCGCTCGAGCTGATCGGCCGCCAGCGCCCCCACCTGCGCGACCTGCTGCGCACGGACCTCGCCGGCAACCCCATCGTCACCCGCGACCACTGCTTCGCCTGCACTGCCGGACAAGGCTCCAGCTGCGGCGGCGCGCTCAGGGGCTAGGCGATGGGCCGCTGGCGGCTGCTCCTGCTCGGCCTCCTCGGCGTGCTGGTCGCGGCATTTTTCCTGTTCGACCTGGGCCACTACCTCAGCCTGGAAACCCTCAAGGCCCGCCAGGCCGGGCTGGACGCCGCGGTGGCGGCGCGGCCCTGGCTGGCCGCCGGCCTCTACGTGCTGCTCTACGTGGCGGTGACCGCGCTGTCGCTGCCCGGCGCGACCCTGCTGACCCTGATCGGCGGCGCGCTGTTCGGTCTGCTCGGCGGCACCCTGCTGGTATCGCTGGCGGCCACCCTCGGCGCCACCCTGGCCATGCTGATCAGCCGCTACCTGCTGCGCGACTGGGTGCGCGGGCGCTTCGCCGCGCGCCTGGCCGCCATCGACCGGGGCGTCGCCCGGGAAGGCGCCTTTTACCTGTTCGCCCTGCGCCTGGTGCCGCTGTTCCCGTTCTTCCTGATCAACCTGGCGATGGGCCTGACCAGCCTGCCGGCGCGCACCTTCTGGTGGGTCAGCCAGCTCGGCATGCTGCCGGGCACCCTGGTCTACGTGAATGCCGGGCGCGAACTGGGCCGCCTGGAATCGCTGGCCGGCATCCTCTCGCCGGGGCTGCTCGGCGCCTTCGTCCTGCTCGGCATCTTCCCGCTGCTGGCCCGCCGCCTGCTGGCCTGGTTCAAGGCGCGCCAGGTCTACGCCGGCTGGCAGCGGCCGCGGCACTTCGAGCGCAACCTGGTGGTGATCGGCGCCGGCGCCGGCGGACTGGTCAGCGCCTGGCTGGCCGCGGCGCTGCAGGCGCAGGTGACCCTGGTCGAGAAGTACCGCATGGGCGGCGACTGCCTGAACACCGGCTGCGTGCCGTCCAAGGCGCTGCTCCGCTCGGCGCGCCTGGCCCGCGAGCTGCGCCGCGCCGAGGCGCTGGGCTTCGTGCAGGCGCACGGCGAGGTGGACTTCGCCGCAGTCATGGAGCGGGTGCAGCGGGTCATCCGCCAGATTGCGCCGCATGACTCGGCGGCGCGCTACATCGAGCAGGGCGTGCAGGTGATCCACGGCGAGGCGCGCATCACCTCGCCGTGGACGGTGGAGGTCAACGGACGCAGCCTGACCACCCGCGCCATCGTCATCGCCGCCGGTGCCCACCCGCTGCTCCCGGAGATTCCCGGCCTGGCCGACATGCAGCCGTACACCTCCGACAGCATCTGGAAACTGCGCCAGCGGCCGGGGCGGCTGCTGGTGCTCGGCGGCGGGCCGATCGGCTGCGAACTCAGCCAGGCCTTCCAGCGCCTCGGCTGCCAGGTGATCCTGGTGGAGCAGGGCGAACGCCTGCTGGGCCGCGAGGATGTCGAGGCCAGCGCCGCGGTGACGGCGAGCCTGCGCGCCGAAGGCGTCGAGCTGCACCTGCAGCACCGCGCCGAGCGCTTCGAATGCCTGGACGGCCAGCGCCAGCTGGTCGCCCGCGAGCTGGCCGGCGGGACGGCAACCCTCATCGGCTTCGACCAGGTGCTGGTCGCCCTCGGCCGGGTGGCCAGTGTCGAAGGCTACGGGGTGGAGGCGCTGGGCCTCGAGCTGCGCCCGAACCGGACGCTGGAGACCGACGAGTTCCTCGCCACCCGCTACCCGAACATCTTCGCCGTGGGCGACGTCACCGGGCCCTACCAGTTCACCCACTTCGCCGCCCATCAGGCCTGGTATGCCGCAGTCAACGGCCTGTTCGGCGATTTCAAGCGCTTTCCCGCCGACTACCGGGTGATCCCCCGGGTCACCTTCACCGACCCGGAGGTGGCGCAGGTCGGCCTGTCCGAGAGGGAGGCGCGCGAGCAGGGCATCGCCTGCGAGTCGACCCGCTACGACCTCGCCGAGCTGGACCGCGCCATCGTCGAGGAGGCCGCCGCAGGCTTCGTCAAGGTGCTCACCGTGCCGGGCAGCGACCGCATCCTCGGCGCGACCGTCGTCGGCGAGCAGGCCGGCGAACTGCTGGCCGAGTTCGCGCTGGCCATGCGCCACGACCTGGGGCTGAACAAGATCCTCGCCACCGTGCACAGTTACCCGACCCTGGCCGAGGCCAACAAGTACGTCGCCGGCGAATGGCGACGTGCGCATGCGCCGCCGCTGGTGCTGCGCGCCCTGGCGCACTTCCATCGCTGGCGGCGCGGGGGCGGCGGGCGGTGAGCGCGGCCTGCGACCTGCTGCTGGTCGGCGCAGGTCACGCCCATCTCGGCGTGCTGCGCCTGTGGGCGGCGGGCCGGCGCCCGCGCGGGCGCATCGAGCTGGTCTGCCCCGAGGACGCCGCCTGGTACTCCGGCATGCTGCCGGGACTGCTCGCCGGGCGCTACCGGAGCGAGGAGTGCTGCATTCCGCTGACGCCGCTGTGCCGGGCGGCGGGCATCGAGTGGCGCCAGGCGGCGGTGACCGCCCTGGAGGCGGACAGCCGCAGCCTGCGCCTGGAGGGCGGGGAGCGCCTGCAGGGGCGCTGGCTGTCGCTCGACACCGGCGCGCCGCCGCAGGCACCGGCGCACGAGGACGCCGACATGGAGCTGCTGGCGGTCAAGCCGTTCCCGGCCTTCCTGGCGCGCTGGCAGGCCTGGCAGCGCGCGCCGGAACGCCTGGCGATCCTCGGCGGCGGCGCGGCAGGCGTCGAGCTGGCCCTGGCCATGGCCCGCCAGGTGCCGGGACTGGCGCTGTTCAGCGCCGCCGAACTGCTCGCCGGCCATCCGCCTTCGCTGCGCCTGCGGGCGCTGCAGCACCTGCAGGCGGCTGGGGTGCAGGTCCACGAGCGCTGTCCGGTCGAGAGGATTCGCGGCGCGGCGCTACTCAGTCGCGGCCAGCCGGTCTGGCACGGGCCGCGGCTGCTGCTCGCCTCGGGCGCCAGTCCGTTGCCTTGGCTGCGCAGCTCCGGGCTGGCCAGCGACCTGCACGGCTTCGTCGCCATCGCGTCCACCCTGCAGAGCCTGTCCCATCCGCAGGTGTTCGCCAGCGGCGACTGCGCCAGCCTGGCCGGTACGCCGCGCAACGGCGTGCACGCGGTGCGCCAGGGGCCGCTGCTGGCCGGCAACCTGGCGCGCGCGCTGACTGGCCAGCCGCTGCAGGACTACCGGCCGCAACGCCACAGCCTGGCGCTGCTGGCCGACGGCCGCGGCGGCGCGCTGCTGAGCTGGGCCGGCTTCACCACCGAGGGTCGCTGGTGCGGGCTGTGGAAGGACTGGCTGGACCGGCGCTTCGTGCGCCGGCACCAGGGCCCGTGAGCCGCTTCAGGCGGCGGGGCTGTCGGGGTAGTGGCGGCTGCGGAACTCGCGGACCACCTCGAGGAAGGCGGCGAGGATCGGCGAGTGGTCGTCGCTGCGGAAGATGCAGCTGAGGTCGACCCGCGCGTCCGCGGGCAGGCCGGCGAGCGGCCGGTACACCACGCCCGGCAGGGTCAGCGCCGCGGTGGAGGCCGAGACCAGGGAGACGCCGAAGCCGCTGGACACCAGCGCCACCGCGGTGACCGCATCGCCCACCTCCTGGGCCACCTGGGGGACGAAGCCGGCCTGCTGGCACAGGCCGATCGCCCGGTCGACGAAGCTCGGCCGGCTGCCGGAGGGGAATAGCACTAGCGGATGCTCGGCCAGCGCGGTGAAGGGCACCACCGCGAGGCGGGCGAGGGGGTGGCGCTCGTGCACGGCCAGCAGCAGTGACTCCTGGGTGACCAGCTCGGAGGCGATGTCGGCCAGCGGGGTGATGATGCGGTTGAAGCCCACGCCGATGCGCCGCTGGCGCAGCGCCTCGATCTGCTCCTGCTTGTTCATGGTGTGCAGGACCACCCGGACTTCCGGGTAGGCGGTGCGGAACGCGGTCAGCAGCTTGGGAATGGTGTCGAGGATCGCCGAGCCGAAGATGCCGATGTCCAGCCGGCCCAGCTTGCCCTGGCCGGCGCGCTGGGTGCGCTCGGTGGCCTGTTCGACCAGCGCGCGGATGTTGCGCGCTTCCTCGAGCAGCATCTCGCCGGCGCCGGTCAGTTCCATGCCGCGCGGCGTGCGGGTGAACAGCAGCACCCCCAGCTCCTCCTCCAGCTGCTGGATCTGCCGGGTCAGCGGCGGCTGCGAGATGTGCAGGCGCGCCGCGGCGCGGCCGATGTTCTGTTCCTCGGCGACGGCGATGAAGTAGCGGAGATGGCGGAGATCCATGCAGGCAGCCTGTGTCGGAGCGGGGCGGCCACTCGATACCCTGACGGTAGCGGCGGCGGGTTTTTATGGTATTGGACGCCGGGACAGCCGGCCAATAGATTCCCTGCGCACCTGCCCGGCAAGTTGCGGTCAGGCGCGGCAATAAAAATACACAAGGAAACGGAATTTACAATAACAACGACGATATCGCTGGTGGGCGGCGCCGGCAGACAGCGCTGGGAAGTTCTGCGCAGGCGGATGATTACCCGCACCTGATGTTTCGTGCATGCGGATAGTTTCCGCCAGTCTCGATTGTTCGATATTCCGGCCAATCAATCGCGGCCCCGCTTAATTGCGCTGCGGCATGTCGAGATATTGCCTGGCGAATTGTCCGCGCGAACTTGCGCAATTGCGCTCAATTGCCTGGCGAAGTTCGCTTCGCTGCCCGGTGCGCCGTTCCCGCTGGCGAATCCCCGATTCGAGGATGTTTCGATGTACCGGAAAACCACACTGGGAATCGCCCTGGTCGCTGCCGTGCTGGGCGCGCCGGCGCTGCAGGCCGCGGTGAGTGCGGAGGAGGCTGCCCGTCTGGCCGGCACCCTGACTCCGCTGGGCGGCGAGCGGGCCGGCAACGCCGACGGCAGCATTCCCGCCTGGCAGGGCGGTCTGACCCAGGCGCCGCCCGGGCCGATGCTCGGCGACATCCCCGTCGAACTGTTCCCCGGCGAGCAACCGCTGTACCGGGTCGATGCCGCCAACATGGCCGCCTATGATGCGCTGCTCTCCGACGGCACCCGCGAACTGCTGCGCAAGTACCCGGACAGCTTCCATCTCGACGTCTACCCGAGCCATCGCACCGCCGCGGCGCCGCCGGCGGTCTACGCCAACGTCGCCAGGAACGCCGAGCGCTGCAGCATCCGCGACGGCTGGGACACCATCAAGGGCTGCATCGGCGGGATTCCCTTCCCGATCCCCAGGCAGGGCGTCGAGGTGATGTGGAACCATCTGCTGCGCGTCGAGGCGCCGTCGATCGAGTATCGCTTCCGCAACATCGTCGGCAGTTCCGACGGCAGCCATACCCTGGCCACGCGCAACGAGATCGCCTTCCAGTATCCGCCGTACTACCAGGACGCCCGACCCGAGGACTGGTCGGGCGAATACGCCATGTTCCGCTACCTGACCGTCGAGCCGCCGTTCAAGACCGGCGAGGCGCTGGTCGCCCGCGACAGCATCAATGGCAAGTACCCGCGCCAGGCCTGGCAATACCTGGTCGGCCAGCGCCGGGTGCGCCGTGCGCCGACGGTTTCCTACGACACCCCGGACTTCGTCTCCTCCGGCGCCAACTACTTCGACGAGGTGCAGGGCTTCTTCGGCGCGCTGGACCGCTACGATTGGAAGCTGGTCGGCAAGCGGGAAATGCTCATCGCCTACAACGCCAACGGCCTGCTGGCCGCCAGCGCCGACGCGGCGCTCGACAGGCACCACCTCAATCCCGAGCACCTGCGCTGGGAGAAGCACCGTGTCTGGGAAGTGGAGGCCACCCTGGCGCAGGGCCGCCGCCATGCGGTGCCCAGGCGCCGCTACTTCGTCGACGAGGACAGCTGGGCGATCGCCCTGGTCGACGGCTACGACAGGGACGGGCGCCTGTGGCGCACCACCCAGGCGATCCCCTACGTGGTGCCGGCCATACCGGCCACCCTGCTGCGCACAGCGGTGGTGTTCAACCTCGATGCCAGCACCATGAGCGTGGTGCAGATGCTCAACGGCGAGGACTTCCGGGTGGTGCCGCCCAAGCCGGAGAGCTACTTCACCGGCGCCGCGGTGGCCGGTGACGGCGTGCGCTGAACCGCACGCATGGCTGCCTGGTGCGCCCTCCGCGGGCGGTGCGATGCCGTGCCCATGCCGATACCTTTCCGGTATCAGCATGGGCTTTCATCGGTATTGGACGGTAAGTCTCGCCGGCAATAGCTTGTGAACTGTCTCCGCTGGCAGCGGGGTGAGCGCCAAGGGATTTCAGGGCTCGCGACACCCGAAAACGAAATTCACAACAACAAGAAGATTTCGAGGATCAAGACATGGGCAACAGCGCCAGTCTGCCGAAGTTTCACCTGAAGAAGCTGTTCTTTGCAGTTGCCGGCGCCGTCGCCGGTCTCTCCGCCGGGGCCCCGGCCTTCGCCTTCCAGATCGACAGCGGCAATCCCGATGTGCGGATGTCGTGGGACAACACCGTCAAGTACAGCGCCGCCTGGCGGGTCAAGGATGTCGACTCCGACATTGCTGACAGCTCGACCAACGGCCCGCAGGTCAACACCAACGATGGCGACCAAAATTTCGACCGCGGCCTGATTTCCAATCGCCTCGATCTGCTCTCCGAATTCGATGTGCGCTACAAGCGCAACTACGGCCTGCGCCTGAGCGGTGCGGCCTGGTACGACGACGTCTACAACAAGTCCAACGACAATCCTGGCCCTGCCGGGCTGGTGAACTCGCTTAGCGCTGATTACGACGAATTCACCAGCGACACCGAGAAGCTGCACGGACGCAAGGCCGAACTGCTGGACGCCTTCCTCTATGGCAGCTTCACCCCGGGCGACATGAACCTCAACGCCAAGGCCGGTCGCTTCACCCAGCTGTACGGTGAGAGCCTGTTCTTCGGTTCCAACGGCATCGCCGCGGCGCAGACTTCCCTCGATCTGATCAAGGCACTGTCGGTGCCCAACTCGCAGTTCAAGGAGATCCTCCGCCCGGTTGGCCAGATCGCCGGCCAGCTGCAGATCAACCAGGACGTCTCGATCGGTGCCTACTACCAGCTGGAATGGCGCAAGAGCCGCCTGCCGGGTGCCGGCAGCTACTTCAGTTTTGCCGACTTCGTCGACGAGGGCGGCGAGTCGTTGATCCTCGGACCGGGTTTCGCCGTGAACCGCGCCGACGATATCGAGGCGCGCGACTCGGGGCAGGGCGGCGTACAGGTCAAGTTCAAGTCGGGCGATACCGAGTACGGCATCTACGCCGCGCAGTATCACGACAAGATGCCGCAGTTCTACGTGTATCCAACCAGCGGTCTCTATGAGCAGGTCTATGCCGAGGACATCCGCACCATCGGTTTCAGCTTCAGCACCCTGGTCGGCGAGACCAACGTCGCTGGTGAACTGTCGTTCCGTGACGACATGCCGCTGGTGGCGACCGGTAACGCGGTGATTTTGCCGATGGGTATCGGTAGTGCTGATGGCGGCGACCATTCGGCCTTCCCGAAAGGCCGCACCATGCACCTCAACCTGTCGGCGATCAGCGTGCTGGAGGCCAGTCCGTTGTGGGATGGCGCCTCGTTCATCGGCGAGTTCGCCTTCAACCGCCGCCTGAGCGTCACCGACAAGGGCGATACCACCCCCGGCACCGGCAACGGTCTCGATCCCGAGGCTACCCGCGACGCCGGCGCCGTACAGTTCATCTTCACCCCCGAGTACTTCCAGGTGGCTCCGGGCCTCGATCTGCAGGTGCCGATCGGTGTGAGCTACGGCCTGTTCGGCCGCTCCTCGGTCAACGGCGCGCTGTTCCCCGCCAACCACGGCGGCAACGTCAGTATCGGCGTCAAGGCCGACTACATGAAGACCTGGCAGGCCAGTCTGGGCTTCACCCACTACTACGGCTCCGACGGCTCGGTGATCAAGTACGACACCGCTCGCCCAGAGCTTTCCTATGACAACTTCCACGGCGACCGCGACTTCGTGTCCCTCTCCGTGCAACGCACTTTCTAAGTCTGAACATCCCCAAGTCGAGGATCATAAAAATGCATAAGAAAACGGCTTTGTGGGCAGCGCTGGCTGCCGTGCTGATGGGCGCACAGGGTGTGCAGGCCGCGGTGAGCCCCGAGGAGGCTGCTGCGCTGGGCAAGACGCTCAACCCGTTGGGTGGTGAGATGGCCGGCAACGCCGACGGCAGCATCCCGGCCTGGACGCCGACTCCCAAGGTGGCGGCTTCCGGAGAGAAAGTCGGCGACATTCCGCGCAAGGTCTATGCCGATGAGCGGCCGGTCGCGCAGATCACCGCGCAGAACATGGCGCAGTACGCCGACAAGCTGTCCGAAGGCACCCAGGCGCTGCTGAAGAAATACCCGGACAGCTTCCGCGTCGACGTCTATCCGACCCACCGTACTGGTCTTGCGCCGCAGTACGTGTATGACAACACCGCGAAGAACGCCACCCAGTGCCAGACCAAGGACGACGGCAAGTCGCTGCAGGGCTGCTACGGCGGTATCCCGTTCCCGATCCCCAAGGCGGGCATCGAGGTGATCTGGAACCACCTGCTGCGGGTCGAGAACGAAGCCACCGACGTGACCGACTTCAAGAACATCGTGCTGACCTCCGATGGCTCGCGCACCCTGGCGACCCAGAACGACCAGTCCAACCAGTATCCCTACTACTACAAGGACGGATCTGCGGATAAGTGGAGCGGCGAGTACTTCCTGATGCGCTTCGCCACCACCGCTCCGCCGTTCAAGGCTGGCGAATCGCTGGTGTTCCGCGACAGCATCGACATCAAGCAGTCGCGCCAGGCTTGGCAGTACCTGGTCGGCCAGCGTCGCGTGCGCCGTGCACCGACCGTGGCCTACGACACCCCGGACTTCGTCGCCTCCGGCGCCAACTACTTCGACGAGGTGATGGGCCTGATGGGCCACATCGACCGCTTCGACTGGAAGCTGGTCGGCAAGAAGGAGCTGTACGTGCCCTACAACGCCAACGAAGTGGTCACCGCCAAGCTGGACGAGGCCTACGGCAAGCACCACCTCAACCCCGACAAGGTGCGCTGGGAACTGCACCGCGTCTGGGAAGTGGAAGCGACCGTGGCCAACGGCAAGCGTCATGCGGTGGCCAAGCGCAAGTACTACTTCGACGAGGACTCCTGGATGATCCTCTTGATGGACGGCTACGACAGCGAGGGCAAGCTGTGGCGCACCACCCAGGTCACCCCGTTCGTGCTGCCGTCCACGCCGATGCTGGCACTCAAGCCGGCGCACATCTTCAACCTGCAGGCCAACACCATGAGCACCACCCAGTCGCTCAACGAGGCCACTTACCGGGTTGATGCACGCAAGCCGGAGACGCACTACACCGGTGATGCGGTAGCCGCCGAAGGCGTGCGCTGACCCCGCACCGTCCGGAAGCAGTTCCGGCGCCGTAGCCAGCGGCGCGGCGCCGGAGTTCCCTCTCATGACTCCCCCTCCCCGCAGGCGCCCGGTTCGGCGCCCCCGCTGGCGGCGCAGCGGAGGAGGGGGGTCGGTTTCGAGTAAGCACCATGCAATCGCTCAATCCGCTACGCCGGCGATCGGCACTGGCCGCCGCCATTCTCTCCCTGACCTGTCTGTCGGCGGTTGCCCAGGCCGCAGGCCCGACTAGTGTCCCTGACCTGCTCGATCTCCCTGCGCGGGAAAGCGCCCGCGCCCTGCACAGCCTGCAACTGGCCGTGACCCGCGCCGGCAACCGGCTGGTGGCGGTGGGCGAGCGCGGCACCGTGCTGCTCTCCGACGATGCCGGGCGCTCCTGGCGCCAGTCCACGAGCGTGCCGGTGAGCGTGGCGCTCACCGACGTGCACTTCGTCTCCGCCACTCACGGCTGGGCAGTGGGCCATAGCGGTGTGGTGCTTGCCAGTGCCGATGGCGGCGAGACCTGGCAGCGCCAGCTCGACGGCAATCAGGCTGCCTTGACCATTCGCGACGACGCCAAGCGCCGCGCCGACGCCGGCGAGGAGGGCGCTGCCGCGGCGCTGCGCAGCGCCGAATACCTGGTCGCCGACGGCCCGGACAAGCCGTTCCTCGGCGTGCGTTTCCGCGACGAGCTGCGCGGCTACGTGGTCGGCGCCTACGGCATCGCCCTGCAGACCGTCGACGGCGGCAAGAGCTGGCAGTCGCTGGTCGGGCAGATCCCCAACCCGCGCGGCAAGCACCTCTATCAGATCCAGATCGACGGCAGTTCGCTGCTGATCGCCGGCGAGCAGGGTGCGCTGCTGCGCTCCGTCGACGGCGGCGCCAGCTTCGCCGAGATCCGTACCCCCTACAGCGGCACCTTCTTCGGCGCGCTCGAACTCGGCGGCGATGCGCTGCTGGCCTTCGGCCTGCGCGGCAACGCCTGGCGCAGCGAGGATGGCGGCGCCAGCTGGCAGCAGGTCAGGCTCGGCCAGCCGGTCACGGTGAGCGCCGGGCGGCGCCTGCAGGATGGCTCCGTGCTGCTTGCCGACGAGAGCGGCCGCCTGTTGCGCAGCACCGACGGCGCACGCAGCTTCGTTGCCCTGGCGGTGCAGCCGGGCACCGGCCTGACCGGCATCGCCGAAGCCGCCGACGGCGCGCTGATCCTGTCCAGCGCGCGCGGGCTGTCCCGCGTCGAGCCGGATGCCCTGGCTTCCGGAGAACGTGTTTCCGGGATCAATGTTTCGGGAGTCAAATGATGAGCCACGTCCAGTCCCTCCCCGCCGAAGCGGTGATCAGCGATCTCAAGGAGTTCGATCAGCGCTCCGGAATCCTCGCCGAGCGGCTGCTGTTCAACAACCGCCTGGCGATCGTGGTCGTCTGCCTGCTCACCACCCTGGTGCTGGGCTACCAGGCGCTCGGCCTGTCGCTCAACGCGGCGTTCGAGAAGATGATCCCCACCGGCCATCCGTACATCGCCAACTTCCTGGAGAACCGCAAGCAGCTGGCCGGCATGGGCAACACCCTGCGCATCGCGGTGGAGGCCAAGGAGGGCAGCATCTTCGATGCCGAGTACCTCGACACCGTGCGCAAGATCAACGACGAGGTGTTCCTGCTGCCCGGCGTCGACCGCCCGTACATGAAGTCGCTGTGGGCGCCAGCGGTACGCTGGACCGGGGTGACCGAGGACGGCCTCGACGGCGGCCCGGTGATCCCCGACGACTACGACGGCTCGCCGGAAAGCCTCGAGCAGGTGCGCATCAACGTCGAGCGCTCCGGCGAGATCGGCCAGCTGGTGGCGGGCAACTACCGGTCGAGCATCGTGCTGGTGCCGCTGCAGGAGCGCATCGCCGAGACCGGCGAGCGCATCGACTACCACGCGCTGTCGCAACGCATCGAAGAGATCCGCGGCAAGTACCAGTCGGACAAGATCGCCATCCACGTCACCGGCTTCGCCAAGGTGGTGGGCGACCTGATCGACGGCCTGCGCCAGGTGATGCTGTTCTTCGCCGCCGCCATCGTCATCTGCACCGCGGTGCTCTACTGGTACACCCGCTGCCTGCGCAGCACCCTGCTGGTGGTGGCCTGCTCGATGATCGCAGTGGTCTGGCTGCTCGGCCTGCTGCCGACCCTCGGCTACGAGCTGGATCCGTACTCGGTGCTGGTGCCCTTCCTGGTGTTCGCCATCGGCATGAGCCACGGCGCGCAGAAGATGAACGGCATCATGCAGGACGTCGGCCGTGGCACCCACAAGCTGGTGGCGGCGCGCTACACCTTCCGCCGCCTGTTCCTCGCCGGCATGACCGCACTGCTGGCCGACGCGGTAGGCTTCGCGGTGCTGATGGTGATCGACATCCAGGTGATCCAGGACCTGGCCGTCACCGCCAGCATCGGCGTGGCCGTGCTGATCTTCACCAACCTGGTGCTGCTGCCGATCCTGCTGTCGTACACCGGCGTCAGCCCGGTCGCCGCCCAGCGCAGCCTGCGGGCCGAGCTGCAGGAAGCCAACGACACCGAGCACAGGAAGCACCCGTTCTGGGCCTTCCTCGACCTGTTCACCCGCACCCCGTGGGCGGGGCTGGCGGTGGCGCTGGGCCTGGCGATGGGCGTGTTCGGCCTGATGGTCAGCTTCCAGCTGAAGATCGGCGACACCGACCCGGGCGCCCCGGAGCTGCGCGCCGACTCGCGCTACAACCAGGACAACGCCTTCATGGTCGCCAACTACGCGGCGAGCAGCGACGTGTTCATCGTCATGGTCAAGACGCCGCAGTACGCCTGCGCCCACTACAGCACCCTGCGCACGGTGGACGCCCTGGAGCGCGAGCTGCAGCAGCTGCCGGGCGTCGAGGCGACCAGCTCGCTGGCCGGCCTGGCCAAGGTGGCCAATGCCGGGATGAACGAGGGCAGCCTCAAGTGGTTCGAGATGCCGCGCTCGCAGGACATGCTCAACGCCATCATCACCCGCGCCCCGCGCGAGATGTTCAACCAGAACTGCGACCTGCTGACCGTCTACGCCTACCTCAAGGACCACAAGGCCGACACCCTGACCAGCGTGGTCAGCACCGTGGAAGCCTTCGCCGCGCAGTACGGCAGCGAGGAGATCCGCATCCTCAACGCCGCCGGCAACGCCGGCATCGAGGCCGCCACCAACATCGTGGTGAAGAAGGCCAACGTGCAGATGCTGTTCCTGGTCTACGCCGCGGTGATCGTGCTGGCCTTCGTCACCTTCCGCTCCTGGCGCGCGGTGGTCTGCGCGGTGGTGCCGCTGATGATCACCTCGGTGCTGTGCGAGGCGCTGATGGTCTGGCTGAACATCGGCGTCAAGGTGGCCACCCTGCCGGTGATCGCCTTGGGCGTCGGCATCGGCGTTGACTACGCGCTGTACGTGATGACGGTGACCCTGGCGCGGCTGAAGGAGGGCATGAGCCTGTCCGAGGCCTACTACAAGGCGCTGATCTTCACCGGCAAGGTGGTGGTGCTGACCGGCATCACCCTGGGCATCGCCGTCGCCACCTGGGCCTGGTCGCCGATCAAGTTCCAGGCCGACATGGGCATCCTGCTGGCCTTCATGTTCGTGTGGAACATGCTCGGTGCGCTGATCCTGCTGCCGGCGCTGGCGCACTTCCTGCTGCGTCCGAAGCAGGCTGCTGCAGCCTGATCCCGTTGTAGGGGCGGCCCTGGTCTGACCAAGCGCTAGTGGCATCCGGGCGGCCGATGACTTAAGTTGTCGGCCGCCTGTCCCGCTTCCACACGGGACCATCACGACAAAGCCGGCCAAGAGCCGGGCAGGAGGGGTTGCCACCCCGCAGTACCTGCCCGCCCGCGAGCCGGCCAGGGGGAGAGGATTCATGGGAGGACAACGCCTGATCGAGCGCTTCAATCTGCGTTCGAGACTGCGCTTCGACATCGACAACGGCCAGATCTGGCTGGACGAGAGCCGCATGCTCCTGCTCCACGCCAAGGCCCTCGGCGCGCTGCGCCGCGAGCTGTTCGACTCGCTCGGCGCCAAGCGGGCCCGCGGCCTGCTGTTCCGCATCGGCTTCGCGGCCGGCCAGCAGGATGCCGACCTGGCCTCCAAGCTGCTCGGCGCGGGCGACAACTTCGACGTGTTCCAGATCGGCCCGGTGCTGCACGCCTTCGAGGGCCTGGTCAAGTCCACCGTCACCGAGGCGCAGATCGACTGGGAGCAGGGCAGCTTCTTCGGCGAGGTGGAGTGCGCCAACTCCTGGGAAGCCGAGTCCCACCTGCAGCAGTTCGGCACCGGCGACGAGGTCGCCTGCTGGAGCATGTCCGGCTATGCCTCCGGCTACACCAGCCGCTTCTTCAAACGCTTCATCGTGTTCAAGGAAACCCAGTGCACCTGCCGCGGCGACCACCACTGCGTGATGGTCGGCAAGCCGGCGGAAGCCTGGGGCGACGATCCCTACCTCGAATACTGCCGGCCGACCGAGGCCGACACCTCGTTCCAGGACCTGCAGCAGGAACTCTGGCAGTTGCGCGGCCGCCAGCGCGAGCAGCTGCCGCCCGGGCGCCTGGTCGGCAGCTCGCCGGCCTTCCGCACCGCCTTCGACCTGCTCAGCAAGGCGGCGCGCAGCCCGATCACCGTGCTGCTGCTCGGCGAGACCGGCGTCGGCAAGGAAGTCTTCGCCCAGTGGCTGCACGAGAACAGCGACCGCGCCGCCCAGCCGTTCGTGGCGGTCAACTGCGCGGCGATCCCCAACGACCTGATCGAGTCCGAGCTGTTCGGCGTGCAGAAGGGCGCCTTCACCGGCGCCCAGCAGTCGCGCCCCGGCCGCTTCGAGCGCGCCGACGGCGGCACCCTGTTCCTCGACGAGCTGGGCGACCTGTCGCCCTCGGCGCAGGTCAAGCTGCTGCGCGTGCTGCAGACCGGCGAGGTGGAGCGCCTGGGCGACGACAAGAGCCGCAAGGTCAACGTGCGCCTGGTGGCAGCCACCAACGTCAACCTGCAGCGGGCCATCGCCGAGGGGCGCTTCCGCGCCGACCTCTACTACCGGCTGGCCACCTACCCGGTGGCGATCCCGCCGCTGCGCGAGCGCAAGGCGGACATCCCGATCCTGGTCACCGCGCTGCTGGAGAAGTACGCCCCGGTCTACCACAAGCACCTCAAGGGCCCCACCGACCGCGCCCTGCAGGCGCTGATGGCCTACGACTGGCCGGGCAACGTGCGCGAGCTGGAGAACCTCATCGAACGCGCCGTGCTGCTGGCGCCCTCGGGCGGGCAGATCGAGCTGGAGCACCTGTTCGCCGGCAGCACGCCGGCGACACCGCCCGGCGCCCCCGTCGATCGCCAGGGTCAGGTGGGCAACGTCAGGGAGGCGAGGCGCGAGCAGCTCTACGAGACCCTGCTCGACGACGACTTCGACCTGCAGGCCCACGAGAACCGCCTGCTGGAGCTGGCCGTGCGCCGCGCCAGCGGCAACCTCACCCACGCCGCGCGCCTGCTCGGCATCACCCGCCGGCAGCTGGCCTATCGACTGAAGCAGGCGGGCGGCGAGGCGGGGGCGTGCGCGCAGGAAGCCAGCAGCTGACAGGGATTCGGCGCGCCTTTCCGGCCTCGGAAAGGCGCCAGTCCATCACTCCCGGCGCGGCGGGATCGAGTAGGTGCCGACCACGTGCGCCACCGCATCCTCCGAGCCTTCCGAGTACAGCGAGACCTCGCCGACCACCAGCGTCTTGCCGACCTTGATCAACTTGCAGACGCCGACGATGTTCTTCTCTCCCGACGGCTTGCGCAGGAAGTTGGCGGTCAGGTTGGTGGTCACCGCCATCGGCACCATGCCGATCTCGCCGAGGATCGCCACGTACAGGGCGACGTCGGCGATGCTCATCAGCACCGGCCCGGACACCGTGCCGCCGGGGCGCAGCTCGTCATGCCCGACCGGGTGCCAGACCGTGGCGCCGCCATCGCCGACCTTCTCCACGATGCACTTGGTCTGCGGGAACTCGGTGGCGATGAATGCGGCGATTTCTTCTTTGCTGGCCATGACGGTCCTCCCTGGGAAATGGTTGGTAACCGAAGCTACTACAGGGCGGCAGGCGCGGCCAGCGCCCGCCCGTGGTGGGGCATCCATGTAGGGGCGAATTCATTCGCCAGCGTGGCCCTGTCAGGCGAATGAATTCGCCCCTACAGGGGTGACCAAAACGTACAGCACATGCCGCCGCTGCTCGGCGCTGGCGTCCGGAACCCGCGGTAGACGGCCTTCCCGGGGTCGACTGCCGGCCTGCCAGCGTCCGGATCGGATCTTCTCCGCGCACTCCGCTCCCTTGCGCGCTCCACGTCCCGTCAACTGCCTGCAGATGCCCGCATTTTTTTGCGCTGCACCTTTACGCTTTTGTAAGGCGAAACAGGCCGCAGGACAAAAGCGTCAGGCCAGCCGTTCGCTCCGGTCACCCGGATTTGCAGTTAAATCCTTGTAAATCAATGAGTTGTGAAAGTTGGCATCGCCCCTGCAATGTATCTGGCGTCGATAGCAAGACCGTCTGCCCGGACAGCATCACCAACCGGACAGGCAACCAAACCGCATCAAGCCAAATAACGGAGACAACAAATGGCGATGACAGGTGTGCTGCGGCCGGGCCATGCCCAGGTGCGCGTGCTGAATCTCGAGGAAAGCGTCACGTTCTACCGCGACGTGCTGGGCCTGGTGGAAACCGGCCGCGACGCGCAGGGTCGCGTCTACTTCAAGTGCTGGGACGAGCGCGACCACCACAGCTACGTGATCCGCGAGGCCGACAGCGCCGGGATCGACTTCTTCGGCTTCAAGGTGCTCGACAAGGCCACCCTCGAGCAGCTGGATGCCGACCTCCAGGCCTACGGCCTGACCACCACTCGCATCCCCGCCGGCGAGCTGCTGGAAACCGGCGAGCGCGTGCGCTTCGAGCTGCCCTCCGGCCACCTGATCGAGCTGTACGCCGAGAAGACCGCCGTCGGCAACGGCGCCGGCCTGGTCAACCCCGCACCCTGGACCCAGGCCCGCGAGCACGGCATCGGCCCGGTGCGTCTCGATCATGCGCTGCTGTACGGACCGAACGTCGCCGAAGTGCAGAAGATCTTCACCGAGGTACTGGGCTTCTACCTGGTCGAACGCGTGCTCACCCCGGACGGTGAGGGCAACGCCGCCATCTGGCTGTCCTGCTCGCACAAGGTCCACGACATCGCCTTCGCCGAATACCCGGAGCCGGGCAAGCTGCACCACTGCTCGTTCCTGATGGAGAGCTGGGAGCAGGTGCTGCGCGCCGGCGACATCATGTCGATGAACCTGGTCAACGTCGACATCGGCCCGACCCGCCACGGCGTCACCCGCGGCTGCACCATCTACGCCTGGGACCCCTCCGGCAACCGCTTCGAGACCTTCATGGGCGGCTACCAGCCGTACCCGGACTACGAGCCGATCACCTGGACCTTCGACAACTTCGGCCAGGGCCTCGACTACCCGCAGCGCAAGCTGCACGAAACCTTCCTCACCGTAGTGACCTGAGGAGAGTGGCCATGACTCGTCCCGAGCAGCCGGTGGAAATGGTGCCGGCCACCCTCGACACCCGCAAACGCTGGGTTCGTGTGACCGGCGAGCGAGCCGGCGGCTTCATCGAGTTCGACTTCGCCATCGGCGAGCCCGACCTGATCGTCGAGATGATCCTCAGCCCCGAGGCCTTCGCCGAATTCTGCGCGCAGAACCAGGTGGAACTGCTGCAGCCGCGCGACCCGGACGCCGAGACGGACGAGCCGAGCGACTGGAACTGGAGTCTCGCCGACGCCACCCAGACCCGCTTCAAAGCCTGAGCAACGACAAGAACAACAAGAACGGCGCTGCGTCCCGCGCAGCGCCGGCAGGAGAACGCACATGCAAATCGACCTTCGCACGGTGAGCATCCAGCCGCTGCGCAACACCTACGACCACCTGGCCCGCCGCTTCGGCGACAAGCCCGCCTCGCGCTACCAGGAAGGCAGCTACGACATCCAGGCCACCGAGAACCTGCACTATCGTCCGACCTGGGACCCCGAGCAGGAGCTGTACGACACCAAGATCACCAAGATCGTCATGCAGGACTGGTACGCCCTCAAGGACCCGCGCCAGTTCTACTACAGCACCTACACCCTGGCCCGCGCCCGCCAGCAGGACAGCATGGAGGCCAACTTCAGCTTCGTCGAAAGCCGCGGCCTGGCCGACCTGCTGCCTGCCGAGCTGCGCCAGCTCGCCCTCGACGTGCTGATCCCCCTGCGCCACGCCGCCTGGGGCGCCAACCAGCACAACACCTTCATCTGCGGCTACGGCTACGCGGCTATCTTCACCCAGCCGTGCATCTACCACGCCATGGACAACCTGGGCATCGCCCAGTACCTGTCGCGCCTGGGCCTGCTGCTCGGCGGCACCGAGGCGCTGGACGCCGGCAAGGCCGCTTGGCTCGACGGCGAGGCCTGGCAGCCGCTGCGCCGCTATGTCGAGGACTGCCTGGCGCTGCGTGATCCGTTCGAGCTGTTCGTGGCGCAGAACGTCGCCCTCGACGGCCTGCTCTATCCGCTGGTCTACGAGCGCATCGTCGACGACCACCTGTCGAGCAAGGGCGGTTCCACCGTGGCCATGCTCACCCAGTTCATGAGCGACTGGTTCGACGAAACCAAGAAGTGGGTCGATGCCGTGCTCAAGGTCGCCGCCGGCGAGTCTGAGCACAACCGTGCCCAGCTGCAGGAGTGGATCAACGCTTGGAAGTGCCGCGCGGCATCCGCCGTGCTGCCGGTGGTCGAGCAGGTGTTCGGCGCCGACGCCGACGACCTGGTCAACGAACAAGTAGCCGCCTTCAAGGCGCGCATCGAAAAAACCGGCATCGCGCTCTGAGAGGCTCACCCATGTCCACCGTATTCATTGCCCTGCAAGCCAACGAAGAAACCCGCCCGATCATCGAAGCGATCGAGCTCGACAACCCCCAGGCGGTGGTCAACCGCGAACCGGCGATGGTCAAGATCAACGCGCCCGGCCGACTGGTGATCCGCAAGGACACCATCGAGGAGCAGCTCGGCCGCAGCTACGACCTGCAGGAACTGCAGATCAATCTGATCACGCTGTCCGGTAACGTCGACGAAGACGAAGACACCCTGACCCTGACCTGGAACGAGTGAGCGAGGACTCCGCCATGGACATGAAAGCTGCCAACAAGAAGCTGAGCCTGAAAGACAAGTACAAGCTGTTCACCCGCGATCTGGGCTGGGAGCCAACTTATCGCACCAAAGAGGAAGTGTTCCCCTACGTGCAGTATGAAGGCATCAAGATCCACGACTGGGACAAGTGGGAAGACCCCTTCCGCCTGACCATGGACTCCTACTGGAAGTACCAGGCCGAGAAGGAGCGCAAGTTCTACGCCATCATAGATGCCCATGCGCAGAACAACGGCCACCTGCAGATCACCGACGCCCGCTACCTGTCGGCGCTGAGGATATTCCTGCAGGCCATCAGCCCCGGCGAGTACAGCGCCCACAAAGGCTTCGCCCGCGTCGGTCGCGAGTTCCCTGGTGTCGGCACCCAGGTCGCCTGCCAGATGCAGGCCATCGACGAGATCCGCCACGCGCAGACGCAGATCCACGCGCTGTCCAACTACAACAAGTTCTACAACGGCTTCCACGCCTTCGCCGAGCATCGTGACCGTATCTGGTACACCTCGGTGGCCCGCTCGTTCTTCGACGACGCCATGGCCGCCGGCCCGTTCGAGTTCATGATTGCCATCGGTTTCAGCTTCGAATACGTGCTGACCAACCTGCTGTTCGTGCCGTTCATGTCCGGCGCCGCCTACAACGGCGACATGGCCACCGTCACCTTCGGCTTCTCGTCGCAGTCCGACGAGGCGCGGCACATGACCCTGGGCCTCGAGTGCATCAAGTTCATGCTCGAGCAGGATCCGGACAACCTGCCGATCGTCCAGGGCTGGATCGACAAGTGGTTCTGGCGCGGTTTCCGCGTGCTGGGCCTGGTCAGCACCATGATGGACTACATGCTGCCCAAGCGCGTGATGAGCTGGCGCGAGGCTTGGAACATCTACGGCGTGGAGAACGGCGGCGCGTTGTTCAAGGACCTGGCCCGCTACGGCATCCGTCCGCCGAAGGGCTGGGATCAGGCCGAGGAAGCGGTGGACCACATTTCCCACCAGTTCATGCTGGCGCTGTACCAGTGGAAGTTCGGCACCGCCTTCCACGTGTGGATCCCGTCCGACGAGGACATGGACTGGCTGTCGAAGAAGTATCCGACCACCTTCGACAAGTACTACCGTCCGCGTTGGGAGCACATCAAGAAGCACGAAGCCGCCACCGGCGCGCCGTTCAACAACTTCGGCCTGTCCAAGCTGTGCCAGTGCTGCCAGCTGCCCACCGTGTTCACCGAGCCCGGCGACCCGACCATGACCTGCCATCGCGAGTCGGTCTACAAGGGCGAGAAGTACCACTTCTGCTCCGACGGCTGTAAGGACATCTTCGACAACGAGCCGGAGAAGTACATCCAGGCCTGGCTGCCGATGCCGGCGCTGATGCGCGATCCGGTCGATGGCGACCTGGGTGCCTGGATGGACTGGGCCTTCCTCAAAAATGGCCAGGACAACGGCGACTACGTCACTTCCCAGGACCGCCAGAACTTCGAGCAGTGGCGCGCCCAGGCCACCTCCAACCAGTAACGCCCGACGGCGTGGCCGGGGTTCGCTCCGGCCACTGCCCGCGAACAAAATAAGAAGGAAGATCAAAATGGCCGTCGTTTCCCGCAAAGAATACATAGGCGTTTCCCGTGACGCGCTGGAGAACTACAAGGGCAAGCAGCTGCTGTTCATCAGCTGGGACCACCACCTGCTGATCTGCGCGCCCATCATGCTTCGCGCCGACCCGCAAACCACCCTCGGCGAACTGATCGACCAGCAGCTGCAACCGCTGCTGCAGGCTGACCCGGACGCCGCCGCCATTGACTGGAACACGGTCCAGTGGCTCAAGGGCAACCAGCCGTGGGTGCCGGACTATGCCGCCAGCCTGGAGGCCAACGGCATCGGCCACAAGGAACAGCTGCGCATGCGCACCCCGGGCCTGAACAGCCTGGTTCCGGTGAACTGAGAGGAGGGCGCGCCATGAGCTACGAACTGACCATTGAGCCGCTTGGCCAGACCATCGAGATCGAGGAAGGTCAGACCATCCTCGACGCCGCGCTGCGCGCCGGCATCTACCTGCCACACGCCTGCGGCCATGGCCTATGCGCCACCTGCAAGGTGCAGGTCACCGACGGCGAGATCGAGCAGGGCGAAGCCTCCACCTTCGCCCTGATGGACTTCGAGCGCGAGGAGCAGAAGTGCCTCGCGTGCTGCGCCACCGCGCAGGGCGACATCACCATCGAAGCCGAGATCGAAGAAGATCCGGATTCGCTGAGCCTGCCGGTACGCGACTATTACGGCACCGTCAGCCGTATCGAATCGCTGACGCCGACCATCAAGGGTGTCTGGATCAAGCTCGAAGACGCCGAAGGCGTGCAGTTCCAGGCCGGCCAGTACATCAACCTGATGCTGCCGGACGGCATCGGCAGCCGGGCGTTCTCCATCGCCAGCGTGCCGCAAGAAGGCGGCGAGATCGAGCTGAACATCCGCATCGTTCCCGGCGGCAGCGGCACCACCTACGTGCACGAACAGCTCAAGGTCGGCGACCGCCTGACCATCAGCGGCCCCTACGGACGCTTCTTCGTGAAGAAGTCCGCCGACGTGCCGGTGATCTTCATGGCCGGCGGCTCGGGGCTGTCCAGCCCGCGCTCGATGATCCTCGACCTCTTGGCCGAAGGCTTTGAAAAGCCGATCACCCTGATCTACGGCCAGCGCAACCGCGACGAGCTGTACTACCACGACGAATTCCTCGCCCTGGCCGAACGGCACCCCAACTTCAAGTACGTGCCGGCGCTCTCCCACGAGCCGGAAGGTAGCGGCTGGCAGGGCTTCCGCGGCTTCGTCCACGAGGCGGCCAAGGAATACTTCGCCAACGACTTCCGCGGCCACAAGGCCTACCTGTGCGGCCCGCCGCTGATGATCGACTCCTGCATCACCACCCTGATGCAGGGCCGCCTGTTCGAGCGCGACATCTACACCGAGAAGTTCATCTCGGCGGCCGATGCCCAGCAGGTGCGCAGCCCGTTGTTCAAGGCGATCTGAGTCACCCTTTGCGGCCGCCCACGGGCGGCCGGTTTTTTTGAATTCTGCAAAAGGAAAGACAGGATGAGTGACAGCAAACTTGCAGGCGGCTGCGCCTGCGGCGCAGTGCGCTACGAATCCGCAGCCGAGCCGGTCATAGTCGCCCACTGCCATTGCCGCGACTGCCAGCGCGCCAGCGGCGCTGCCATGTCCACGGTGTTCGCCGTGCCTCGCGCAGCCTTTCGCCACGTGGGACTGACCAACACCTACGCCACCGCCGGCGACAGCGGCAACCCGGTGGTCCGCCACTTCTGCCCCGACTGCGGCTCGCCGCTTTTCTCGGACGTGGCCGTGCTGCCCGACCTGCAGTTCGTCCGCGCCGCCAGCCTCGACGACCCGGCCGCCGTCAGCCCGACCATGCACATCTACTGCGACAGCGCCCAGCCGTGGGGCAGGCCGCTGGACGACCTGCCGCACTTTGCGAAGATGCCTGGCTGAGCAGGTTCGGTAGGGGGAGGGTGAGCGCGTCTTGAGCCATCCACCGCCCGCGCCGATCTATAATCCTTGTGATCGCAAGGAATTCACCGCACTCCATCGCTTGAATAGAGAAAATCCGTGCGACCGCATGGATTTTTTCTTGTCCAGCCGTTTTCGACATGAGATCCTTTCGATCACAAGGATTGGCCGCAGGCTACCTCTGCGTTTGCCGGAAATCCTTGCAAACACAGGGATTCCACCATGCACATCGAACTCGATTCCGCCGACGCAATCGGCCCCGTAGTGCGGGCCAGCCGCAAGGCCCAGTCCATCCGCCAGGACGATGCCGCCGGCAGCATCGGCGTCAGCGAGTCGTTCATGGGCAAGGTCGAGAGCGGCGACGCAAGCGTGCAATGGGGCAAGCTGTTCCAGGTGCTGGAGGGGCTGGGCGTGCGGGTGATCCTCGATGTCCCCGACGAAGCGGCCGACCAGCTCGCTGCCGCGCAGCAGATGCACGCCCGCAGGCAGCGCGCGAAGAAGGCCGGGCCTGAGGGGGATCGCTGATGGAGCGCACGCTACTGGCCTGGATCGACCGCCAGCAGATCGGCACCCTGAGCGACCGCGACGGCATCTGGTCGTTCCGCTATGCGCCGGCCTGGCTGGAGACGCCCGGCCGCTTCGCCCTGTGTCCCGACCTGCCGCTGCAGGCCGGGGAACAGCAGGACGGCAGCACGCGGCGGCCCGTGCAGTGGTACTTCGACAACCTGCTGCCCGAGGAGGGTCAGCGGGTGCTGCTGGCCAGTGCCGCCAGGGTCGATGGCGCCGATGCCTTCGGCCTGCTCGGCCACTACGGAGCGGAATCCGCCGGCTCGCTGACCCTGCTGCCGCCGGGAGCCGAACAGGCCGAGGGCGGCCTGCGGCCCTTGCGCGATGCCGACCTGAGCGCGCGCATCGCCGCCATGCCCAGTGTTCCGCTGGTCGAAGGCGCGCTCAAGCGCATGTCGCTGGCCGGCGCCCAGCACAAGCTGGCGGTGGTGCTGCAGGACGGCTGGCTGTTCGAGCCGTCCGGGCGCACTCCTTCCACGCATATCCTCAAGCCCGACCATCCGCATCCGTCCTACGCACACTCGGTGATCAACGAGTGGTTCGTCATGACCTTGGCCCGCCGGCTCGGCCTTACGGTGCCAGGAGTGGAGCGCCGCTACGTGCCCCAGCCGGTGTACCTGATCGAACGCTTCGACCGCCAGCAGGATGCCGAAGGCTGGCGCCGCCTGCACAGCATCGACGCCTGCCAGGTGCTGGGGCTGAGCGCTGCCTACAAGTACCTCGAAGGCAGCGTGGGCCGGCTGGATCAACTGGCAGCCGCCTGCCGCAGCACGGCGGTGGCGCGCACGGCGCTGTTCCAGTGGCTGGTGTTCAACGTGCTGGTGGGCAACACCGACGCGCACCTGAAGAACCTCAGCTTCCTGGTGTCCTCGACCGGCATCCAGCTGGCGCCGTTCTACGACCTGATCTGCACCGCCGTGTACGACACCCCGGCGTTCGGCCAGTCCCGTTGGCCGGCCGCGGCCAGCATGGCCTGGCCGCTGCAGGGCCGCGCGGGAATCGCCGAGATCGACCGCCAGTGCCTGCTGGAAGCGGGGGAGGCCATGCGCATCAAGCCGGCCACGGTCGCGCGCCTGCTGGACAGCCTGAAGGACAAGATCGCTGGCGAGGCGCAGGCACTCTATGCGCAGGTCGAACGGGAGAATGCAGAGCTGATCGCCCTGCGCCCGGAGCTGGCGGCCACCTTTGCCGGCGAACTGCGCTGCCTGCGGACCATCCTCCATGTGGTGATCGCTGAGCAGGTGGCGCGTCTGAAGTGACGCCGAACCGGCGCCATCGATGAACAGATCCGCAGCAGAACTCGGTCGCAGACATCAGCCGGCGGCGTGACGTGCCTTCTTGCCTTCGCCTTTGGCAGCCATGGCCTTGTGCTCGTATTCCCAGCCCTTGCAGGCCAGGGCCACATGCTTGGGGATCAGCGCCGCGCCGCTGCTGTAGGCGGTGATGGTGCGCCGGCTGAAACCCAGCTCGACGGCCGCCGTGCTCAGCGAGAGCTGGTTGGCGGCCAGCCAGCGCTTGAAGGCCTGGGTCGGCATCACCTCGCCAGCCTGCTCCAGCGCCAGGCGGTGCAGGGTGGTGGCAGCCAGTTCGAGGTCGTCGCCCCAGGTCACATCGAAGCCCCATTCGCCGACCTGAGCCTTGCGGAACAGCTCCAGATCTTCCAGCGGCTTGAGCACCGAGAAGCTGCGGATATGCTCGGCCAACTGGACGGTGTAGCGCTTGCCGTTGCTGAACTCGACCTGCAGTGCATGCTGGCCGGCAACGGGCTTCACGCTGTGGATGCGGACTTTGCTGGTCATGGTCTAGTTCCTCCGGTTCTGCTCGTCCCATACCTGCTGCAGCTCAGCGGTATGCTGCGCCGCCCACGCCAGGGCTGCCTTGAGGGCCTTGGGCTCGGCGCCTTTGCCGAGCACCTTGAGCCCGTCGATCTCCACCAGCGACTCGCCGTCGGGCGTTTGCACATGGAAGTGCGGCGGCGCGTGGTCGTCCGGGTAGATCTTGATCTTCCAGTTACGGTCGCTGTGTACGGTGGCCATGGCCTGGATGCTAGGGAAATATTTTCTCTAGAGCAAGTGTACCTTGGATCATCGAGCGACCAGCGCCCGGACCAGCGGCTGTCTGCCGCCTTGCCTCCTTTCAGTCAAAAAGACCAATATAAAGACCTGAAAAGGAGTCCTGCCCATGCAAAGCGTACTGGCCGACAAGGCCGTCAGCGTATCCGAGCTGAAGAAGAATCCGTCCGCGGTGATCGGCGGCGCCGATGGCGGGCCGGTGGCGGTGCTCAACCACAACCGGGTGATGGGCTACCTGGTGCCGGCTGAGGCCTACGAGGCGATGATTGAGCGCCTGGAAGACCTGGAGCTGGCCGAAATCGCCCGCACCCGTGCCGGCGAGAAGCCCGTGCCGGTGAGTCTGGATGACCTATAGCCTGGAGTTCCTGCCGTCCGCGTTGAAGGAGTGGGGGAAGCTGGGCCACACGGTGCGCGAGCAGTTGAAGAAGAAACTGCGCGAGCGCCTGGAACTGCCCAGGGTGCCGGCCGACGCCCTGCGCGAGATGCCAAACCACTACAAGATCAAGCTGCGCGCCTCGGGCTACCGGCTGGTCTACCGGGTAGAGGATGAACGTGTGGTGGTGGTCGTGGTCGCCGTGGGCAAGCGCGAGCGCGGTGCGGCCTACGAGAAGGCGAAGGGGCGGTAGTTGCTTAGGTGCCGCCCTGCGGCTGACTGAAAGCGGGCCAGCGACAGTCGAGCGCGGCTCGAAAATCCGTGCGATCGCACGGATTACGCCTTACCTGCAGGATCAGCCGCGCAACTGGCCGACAATCGACTCGAACATGCAGTCGGCGGCCGAGCGGCCATCATGCAGCGGATTGCAGAACAGCGCGCAAGCATTGGCGTGGTTGGTGTCCAGCGCTTCGTCGATGTCCGGCTCGCCGGCGACATGCCACTTGCGCCCCAGCTGCGCCACCAGGTCCGAAGCGTTCGACCGTCCCGGCTCGGCACGCACGTTGATCCAGCAGTGGCCGCGCGGCGCCGGCCGGTGGTAGGGAATCCGCGAGCCCAGCCGCACCAGCAGCCCCGAACCCACCGGGTCCAGAGTCACCAGCATCTCCACCCGATAGCCCCACTCAGTTAGCCGCTGCGACAGATGCGCGCCGCTCCAGGCACCGAGGCTGTGGCCGACGATATAGATGGGCGTGGCCTTATCGTGGATCTCGGCCGCCACCAGCCGGCCGATTGCCACCGCGCTCCATACCTCGTGATAGCCGAGATAGAGCGACTGGTAGCCGTCTGCCTGCCCGGCTTCATCAATTCGCTGGTCGAAGGCCGTAAGCGCGTAGGCGATGTTGCGGTAGGGGCCGGCGAGGTAATAGGACTTCTTGTCGCCGGCACCGCCGATGAAGAGGGCGACAGCTCGGTGGTCTCGGAGCGACTCAGCACCGGAGCCTCGACCCTTGGGCGCAGTGGTCAGCGTCGGGTCGGTACGCGATTCTCTGGGGCCGCTGGGATGAAGAACTTTGCTCCCCATCGTGGATCCTCCCCGGATGTTTCATGTGCTGTACCAGCCGGGGTGCAGCACGGCAGTCGTATAACATCATGTTAGTCGCAAAGCGTAGGTCCCAATCGTGGCTCCATCGGTCCACTTAATCTGCATCTTGAATAATTCTGAATAAATTAAGGTGGGCAGGATCCCATTCGATCTATAAACCAATCTTGCGCGCTTTGCTTCATGTTTTTTAGTAGTGGCCGTTTCTCGTCGCCAGAAAGTCCCGGGTGATTGAGGACGGCATGGTAGATTGCTCTTTGCGCGAAGGCTGGTACGGTTGTGTATATTTCCAGAGCGAGTGATCTCACTCGCGCTCTGTCAAGTCCGGTGTAAGAGAGGGAAATGGCTTCTCTGAAGAACAGGGCGTTGTCGGAGAATCTATGATTGTCTAAGATATGCCGTATAAGTGAATGGTCAAAAAATTCTTTGCTCGACATCAGTCGCAAGATTGGGATCTGGTATGGATAGGCACAGTTTTTCCAGTCTATGCGATTAAATACAGATTTTTTTATCTCGTCACGCAGGGCGGTGGGGATTCTCTCTGCTTCTTTAATGAGTGCGTCGCATATGTAGAATATGGTGGTTATTCTTTTGTCAATCAATAGCTCTAAAATTTGGATGTCTTGCTCTGCATAAATGAAATATTTGACTGCTAGTTTTATGTTGTCTTCACCTCCTGATGAGTTGATTGAATTGATCGAGCTTGTGATCTCAAGAATTTTTTCTTTCGGAATCTGCTGTATCTTCTTTAAGGCTTCTTTTCCAGGTTCCCGATAAAACTTTGAAAAACTGGAGCGGCCGCTTATACTTCTGTGTATTGTGACCTCGACTTTCTCTTCTGTATTTATTGCTTCGTGCTCTTGGCCCTGAAGATCATTCGCTTCAATGGGGTGGTCGTCAATCTCGGAGATTTGGAGAATTTGCGTTTTTTTGCTGTTTATGGATAGTCCTTCATCCGCGAGCAAAGTTGTTAGCATTTGCATCGCCTTGTAAGCTTCGGCTCTGGTTTCGGCGAAAATTCGATAATCATCAACATATCTAATAAAAACTATTTTGTTATCATGGAGCTTCCTGTCGATATCAATTAGGACCGCTTCAGATATTATCCTGCTTGCATCAGAGCCTACAGGTACGCCAAAGCTCCGCCGGTCTCCGGCCCAAAATAAAAGCATTTCACGGAGTAGGGTCACATGGTTTTTGTTGCATCCCACATCTAACAAATGGTTTTCAAGGGAGTGATTGCCAATGCGGTCAAAAAAATTGGATATGTCGGTGACTATCTTCCATTGCCCAATTCGCTCTCTTGATATTTCGCCGGATCGGGCTCTAAAGCTGTCATAGCCGAAATTTTTATCGAATAGCTCCCCATCCTCTTCGGATGCCCGGTGAGAGTGAATCTGCAGATTCTCTTTTGGTAGTCTGGCGGACTCGATTTTTTCGTAAAGCAAAATACAGACTGCAAGGTACTTCACTGCGTCAAATGGGTCCATCCATGCCACTTGACGGAATGAATTATGATCTTTTGCTACAAGGCTGTTTCGTACTTCACCTATTCTGCGTTGCGTGAGGTCTGCACTCTTTATGAAGTCTAGAGTTTCGTTAAAGGCCTTCTTTTCAAAGTCAAGGGCGTTGTTTTTTATTATTTGGTGTTCGAGCGATGAGGAGAATATTGGGGGTTTGAAGATGTCATCGCATCCTCTTTTTATGATATGGGATATTGCAAGTCTAATGGCTTTTTCAGTCTTTTTGAATGTTGCTGCGTCCATGCTGCCTCCCGGCCGAGGTGTATTTGCGATAAGGTGATCTACTCATATTTAATTATTTCTTATGAGTGGTGTTGTTGCATTTGTTGGGAGAGCGGCTTGCATTTGGACGATCCTAAAAATTAGGTAGGTGTTTTCATCAATTCACGACCGTGCAGTCGAACGGTTCTCCTCTCGATCATGCTGGCGCCCCCCCCCCCTGACGGCCCTGACCTCTGGCTGCTTGCAGTTGCCCAAGGGCATCAACACGGCATTGCAGGAGCATGACAGACCTCTCCTTGTTCCAACGATGACCGGCACCAATGTGGTACCGGATGCAGAACCCCGATTTTGAGCGGTGGAGGGCGGTTTTGACCATAGGCTGACACGTCATTTTAGATACCCGCAGGGTATCAAATCAGAAGAAACAAAGTATTAGCCGGTATCGCCCCCTCTCCCTATCCTCACTCCCAAGGCCCAGCCCCCCCGACCATCCCCCCGGTCGCCTAGGCTGGCCACCCCCAGAACAACAACGCGGAGTGACCATGCGCAAGATTGAGAACTTCATCGCCGGCGAGTACGTCGCCGCCGCCAGCGGCAAGCGTTTCGACAAGCGTTCGCCGCTCGACAACCGCGTGATCGCTTCGATCAGCGAAGCCGGCCGTCCCGAGGTGGATGCCGCGGTCAAGGCCGCGCGTGGCGCGCTCAACGACGAGTGGGGCGGACTGAGCACCGAGCAGCGCGTCGAGCTGCTGTACGGCGTGGCCAACGAGATCACCCGTCGCTTCGACGACTTCGTCGAGGCCGAGATGGCCGACACCGGCCAGCCCGCGCATGTCCAGAAGCACGTGTTCATCCCGCGCGGCGCGGCGAACTTCAAGGTGTTCGCCGACGTGATCAAGAACGTGCCCAGCGAATCCTTCCAGATGGCCACCCCGGACGGTCGCGGCGCGCTCAACTATTCCATGCGCGTGCCCAAGGGCGTGGTCGGGGTGATCTGCCCGTGGAACGCGCCGTTCATGCTGATGACCTGGAAGGTCGGCCCGGCGCTGGCCTGCGGCAACACCGTGGTGGTCAAGCCGTCCGAGGAGTCGCCGCAGACCGCCGCGCTGCTCGGCGAGGTGATGAACGCCGTGGGCATTCCCAAGGGCGTCTACAACGTGGTGCACGGCTTCGGGCCGGATTCGGCCGGCGAGTTCCTCACCCAGCATCCGGGCGTCAACGCCATCACCTTCACCGGCGAGACCCGCACCGGCGCGGCGATCATGAAGGCCGCCTCGGAAGGCATGCGCGATGTGTCCTTCGAGCTGGGCGGCAAGAACGCCGGCATCGTGTTCGCCGACGCCGATTTCGACGCGGCGGTGGACGGCATCTTCCGCTCCGCCTTCCTCAACTCCGGGCAGGTGTGCCTGGGCACCGAGCGCGTCTACGTCGAGCGGCCGATCTTCGAGCGCTTCGTGCAGGCGCTGAAGGTCAAGGCCGAGAGCGTGAAGTTCGGCCGTCCGGACGATCACAACGCCAACTACGGCCCGCTGATCAGCCAGGAGCACCGCGACAAGGTGCTGTCCTACTACCGCAAGGCGGTGGAAGAGGGCGCCACCGTGGTCACTGGCGGCGGCGTGCCGGAGATGCCGGGCGAGCTGGCCGAGGGTTCCTGGGTGCAGCCGACCATCTGGACCGGCCTGGCGGACGACGCGGCGGTGGTGCGCGAGGAGATCTTCGGCCCGTGCTGCCACATCCGCCCGTTCGACAGCGAGAACGAGGTGGTCGCCCTGGCCAACGACAACGTCTACGGCCTGTCCACCACCATCTGGACCAACGACCTGGCCCGCGCCCACCGCATGGCGGCGCGCGTCGAGGTGGGCATCACCTGGATCAACAGCTGGTTCCTGCGCGACCTGCGCACGCCGTTCGGCGGCTCCAAGCAGTCCGGCATCGGCCGCGAGGGCGGGGTGCACTCGCTGGAGTTCTACACCGAGACGCGCAACGTCTGCGTGAAGCTGTAAGCCGCGCTGGGCCTGTAGGGGCGAATTCATTCGCCGAGAGATCGCGTTAAGGCGAATGAATTCGCCCCTACAGGAGCCGGCCCGGTGGTTGGAACGGACATTCGAATGCCTTCGCCCCTACGGGACACAGACATGGACAACAACAAGATCGAGCAATACGGCGACGAGCTGTACGAAGCCTTCGTCGCCCGCCGTGCGGTGCCGCCGCTGCTGAGTCGCGAGCCGGACATCACCATCGAGGACGCCTACCGCATCCAGCAGCGCTTCGTCGCGCGCCGCCTGCAGGCCGGCGAGACGGTGGTCGGCAAGAAGATCGGTGCCACCAGCAAGCCGGTGCAGGATTTTCTCGGCGTCTACCAGCCGGACTTCGGCATCCTCACCTCGGGCATGGTCTACCAGGAGGGCGACACCATCGACCTCGGCGGCCTGATCCAGCCCAAGGCCGAGGCGGAGCTGGCCTTCGTGCTCAAGCACGACCTCAAGGGGCCGGGCATCACCGCGATGGACGTGATTCGCGCCACCGACTACGTGCTGCCGTGCTTCGAGATCGTCGATTCGCGCATCACCAACTGGCAGATCAAGATCCAGGACACCGTGGCCGACAACGCCTCCTGCGGCGTGTACGTGCTGGGCAAGACCAAGGGCGACCCGCGCAAGCTGGACCTGACCCTGGCCGGCATGGTGCTGGAAAAGAACGGCGAGATCTTCTCCACCGGCGTCGGCGCCGCGGTACAGGGCTCGCCGGCGAACGCGGTGGCCTGGCTGGCCAACACCCTCGGCGAGCTGGGCATCCCCTTCAAGGCCGGCGAGGTGATCCTCTCCGGTTCGCAATCTTCGCTGGTGCCGGTAGTCGATGGCGACGAGCTGGTGTGCACGGTCGGCGGCCTCGGTAGCTGCCGGGTGAAGTTTTCCGGGAGGAGCGCAGCATGAGCAACAACATCACCCTGTCCCGCGAGGACATCGTGCGCCTGTGCGAGCGCGTCGAAGGGGCGCAGACCCGCGCCTACGCGATCCCCAAGCTGACCGACGAATTCCCGGACATGACCATCGCCGACGGCTACGCCGTGCAGAGCGAGCTGCGCCGCCGCTTCATCGCCAAGGGCCACAAGCTGGTCGGCTGGAAGGCCGGGCTGACCTCCAAGGCGAAGATGCAGCAGATGGGCGTCAGCGTGCCCTCAATCGGCTTCCTCACCGACCGCATGGCGCGCCCGGAAAGCTCGGCGATCTCCACCGGCGACCTGGTGCACCCGCGCGTCGAATGCGAAGTGGCCTTCGTCATGAAGGAAACCCTGCAGGGGCCGGGCTGCACCGCGGCCGACGTGCTGGCGGCCACCGACTACGTGCTGCCGGCAGTGGAAATCATCGATTCGCGCTTCTCCGGCTTCAAGTTCGACCTGGCCAGCGTGATCGCCGACAACGGCTCCTCGGCGCGCTTCGTCGGCGGCGGTCGTCCGCGCTACGTCGAGGACCTCGACCTGCGCACCCTCGGCGTGGTGATGGAGAAGAACGGCGAGATCGTCGGCATGGCCGCCAGCGCTGCGGTGCTCGGTCACCCGGCCGAGGCGGTGGCGATGCTGGTGAACATCCTCGCCGAACTGGGCGAGAACCTGCCGGCCGGCAGCTTCGTGATGAGCGGCGGGATCACCGAGGCCGTGCCGGTCAAGCCGGGCGACAGCGTGGTCGCGCGCTTCCAGGAGCTGGGCTCCGTGTCGATGCGCTTCATCGAATAACAACAATAGGAATACAGCCATGCCCATCATCGAAATGCACATGATCGAAGGCCGCACCGTCGAGCAGAAGCAGCGCGTCGCCGCTGCCGTTACCGCCGCGGTCGCCGACAGCCTGGATTGCAGCCCGGAAACCGTGCGCATCCTGATCACCGAACACCGCGAGTACGAGTTCTACGTCGCCGGCCTGAGCAAGCCGCAGCGCGCCGCGCTGCAGGAGCAGGGACAATGAAGAAGATCCGCTGTGCGCTGATCGGCTCGGGCAACATCGGCACCGACCTGATCTACAAGATCCAGCGCAGCGAAGTGCTGGAGCCGGTATGGATGGTCGGCATCGACCCCGAGTCCGAAGGCCTGGCGCGCGCCCGCGACATGGGTCTGAAGACCACCAGCGACGGCGTCGACGGCCTGCTGCCCCACGTGCTGGAGGACAACATCCAGATCGCCTTCGACGCCACCAGCGCCTACGTGCACGCCGAGAACAGCCGCAAGCTCAACGCGCTGGGCGTGCTGATGATCGACCTGACCCCGGCGGCCATCGGCCCGCTGTGCGTGCCGCCGGTGAACCTGCGCCAGCACGCCGAGAAGCTGGAGATGAACGTCAACATGATCTCCTGCGCCGGCCAGGCGACCATCCCGGTGGTCCACGCGGTGTCGCGCATCCAGAGCGTCGGCTACGCCGAGATCGTCGCCAGCCTGGCGTCCAAGTCGATCGGCCCGGGCACCCGCGCCAACCTCGACGAGTTCACCTACACCACCTCCAACGCCATCGAGAAGGTCGGCGGCGCACGCAAGGGCAAGGCCCTGGCGATCATCAACCCGGCCGAGCCGCCGATGATCATGCGCAACACCATCTCCTGCCTGACTGACGACGAGCCGGACCAGGAGCGCATCACCGCCTCGATCCTGGAGATGATCGGCGAGGTGCAGAAGTACGTGCCGGGCTACCGGCTGGTCAACGGCCCGCTGTTCGACGGCAACAAGGTGGCGGTGTTCATGGAAGTGGCCGGCCTCGGCGACTACCTGCCGACCTACGCCGGCAACCTCGACATCATGACCGCGGCGGCCACCCGTACCGCCGAGATGTTCGCCGAGGAGATCCTTGCCGGAAAGATCCAGCTGCCCACCCCGGAGGTTGCGTGATGAGCCAGTCCAACAGTCTCAAGGGCCGCAAGGTCATCCTGCACGACATGTGCCTGCGCGACGGCATGCACGCCAAGCGCGAGCAGATCAGCATCGAGCAGATGGTCAAGGTCGCCACGGCCCTCGACGATGCCGGCGTGCCCTACATCCAGGTTACCCACGGCGCGGGCCTGGGCGGCAACTCGCTGCAGCACGGCTTCGCCCCGCACAGCAACGAGGAGTACATCAGCGCGGTCGCTTCGCAGATGAAGCAGGCCAAGGTCTCGGTGCTGCTGATTCCGGGCCTGGGCACCATGAAGGAACTGCAGTCGGCCTACGATTGCGGCGCGCGCAGCGTGCACGTGGCCACCCACTGCACCGAGGCGGACACCTCGCCGCAGCACATCGCCTTCGCCCGCAAGCTGGGCATGGATACCAGCGGCTTCCTGATGATGGCCCACCTCAACGATGCCGAAGGCATCGCCAGGCAGGGCAAGCTGATGGAGTCCTACGGCGCGCAGACCGTGTATGTCACCGACTCGGCCGGCTACATGCTGCCCGAGGACGTCAAGGCGCGCATCGGCGCCCTGCGTGAAGTGCTCAACCCGGAAACCGAGATCGGCTTCCACGGCCACCACAACCTGGGCATGGGCATCGCCAACTCCATCGCCGCCATCGAAGCCGGCGCCAGCCGCATCGACGGCTCGGCAGCGGGCCTCGGCGCCGGCGCCGGCAACACCCCGCTGGAGGTGTTCGCCGCGGTGTGCGAGCGCATGGGTATCGAGACAGGCGTCGACCTGTTCAAGCTGATGGACGTGGCCGAGGACATCATCGTGCCGATGATGGAGCACGTGGTGCGCGTCGACCGCGAGTCGCTGACCCTCGGCTACGCCGGCGTCTACTCGACCTTCCTGCTGCACTCCAAGCGCGCCTCCGAGCGCTTCGGCGTGCCGGCGCGCGACATCCTGGTCGAGCTGGGCCGCAAGAAGATGATCGGCGGCCAGGAGGACATGATCCTCGACACCGCGATGACCATGGCCAAGGAACGCGGGCTGCTGAAGAGCGCCTGATGCCGACGCCGGACGGGGCAACCCGCCCGGCGTTGCTGTTTATGGAGGTGACCATGAGTGCTAACAAGGAACTGGCCGTGGTGGTGGGCGCCACCGGCGCCTTCGGCCAGGCGATAGTCGAGCGGCTGTGCGCCAGCGGTCTGGACGTGGTGGCGGTGGCGCGCAGCGCAGCGGCCATCGACGCGCTGGCCAGTGCTCATCCCGGCGTGATCGCCTGCGTGGCCGACATTGCCAGCGATGCGGCCATTGAACAGATCGCCGCCGCGGTCGACCGCCCGGTGCGCATGATCGTGCACGGGCCGGGCGTGGCGGTGGCCGGCGGCGTGCTGGATGCGCCAACCAGCGCACTGGTCGATGCGGTGAACATCAAGGTCGGCGGCCTGCTGCGCCTGGTGCGCGCGGTGGACGGCCGGCTGGTCAAGGGCTCGCGGTTGGTCGCCATCGGCGGCCACTACGGCTTCGAGCCGACCGCCTACGCGGCGGCGGCCGGGGTGGCCAACGCCGCGCTGGCCAACGCCAGCCGCCAGCTCAGTCTGGCCTATGGCCCGCGCGGCATCACCGCGCACCTGATCGCCCCCGGCCCGGCCGACACCGAGCGCCTGCACCGCGTCGCCGCCGACCGTGCCGCGCTGCGCGGCATCGACCCGCAGGCGGTACTGGCGGAGATGTGCGCCGAGTCGTCGCTCGGCGCGCTGACCACCCCGCAGCAGGTCGCCTGGGCGGTGTCCCTGCTGCTGGCGCCGGAAGCCGATGCGATGACCGGCTCGACCCTGATGCTGGATTCCGGGCGGCGTCGGGGGCTGCCGTAGGGTGCGCCATGCGCACCGAGGGTACGCGGAGGCTTGCGGTGTGTGCGGCGCGCCCTACGCTGGAGCTGGACCGCTTGCGCAAATAACAACAATGTAGGGTGCGCCATGCGCACCGATGGTATGCGTGGGCTTGCGGTGCGCGCGGCGCACCCTACGCGAGCCCCGACTGACCGCGCCAATAACAACAATGGAGATGCGCCATGCCTGTCGTGAACTTCCATCTGCTGGCGGGGCATAGCTCCGCGGAGCAGGACGAACGCCTGCTGGTCGAGGCTTCGCGCCTCTACAGCGAAGTGCTCAAGGCACCCATGGAGCGGGTGCGGGCGTTCATCACCACCTATCCCGCCAGCCAGTTCGCTGTCGCCGGTGCGCCGTGCAGCAGCAACGGCCTGCACGCACCGTTCTTCGAATTCATCGTCCTCGACGGCCGTGCGCTGGAGGATCGCCAGCGCCTGCACCGGGGTTTCACCGAGCTGCTGGTGGAGGTGCTCGGCGTGCGCCGCGAGCTGGTGCGCGGCCGCTGCCAGCGGGTGGCGCCGGAGGACTGGTCCATCGGCGGCGCGCCGGCCAGCGTGCTGCGCGCCGAGGAAGTGGCGGCACGCGCCGCAGCCGGGGAGGGCGTCGCATGAAACACGAGATCCATATCGAGGATACCGGCGAGCGCTACGCCTGCGACGAGCAGGAAACCGTGCTCAACGGTATGGCCAGGCTCGGCCGCAAGGGTATTCCGGTCGGCTGCCGCGGCGGCGGCTGCGGGGTGTGCAAGGTGCAGGTCACCAGCGGCGACTACCGCACCACCCGCACCATGAGCCGCGGGCATGTCAGCCTCGACGAGCAGGAGCACGGCACCGTGCTGGCCTGCTGCATCCAGGCGCAGAGCGACCTGAGCCTGAAAGTGGTGGGCAAGCTGCACAAGGCGGTGTGCAAGGGCTCGATGCCGCTGGCGCCGACCAAAGCGCCGGGAAATCACCTGACCCTGTAGGGGCGAATTCATTCGTCTTTTCGGGGTACTTTGGCGAATGAATTCGCCACCGCATGATTGCCCTCGGACCGATTCGCCAACAGGAGAGAAGCGCGCATGAAGGTACTGATCGTCCACGCCCACAACGAGCCGCGCTCGTTCAATAGCGCGCTGAAGGACTGCGCCGTCGAGCAGTTGAGCGCCGCCGGCCACGAGGTGCAGGTCTCCGACCTCCATGCGATGGACTGGAACCCGGTGGCCAGCGCCGCTGACTTCGGCTCGCGGGCCAACCCGGACTACCTGGTCTACGCCCTGGAGCAGCGCCACAACTACGAGGCCGGCACCCTGGCGCCGGACATCGCCGCCGAGATCGCCAAGGTGCAGTGGTGCGACCTGCTGATCCTCAACTTCCCGCTGTACTGGTTCTCCACGCCGGCGATCCTCAAGGGCTGGATCGACCGGGTGATGATTTCCGGGGTGTTCTACGGCGGCAAGCGCATCTACGACCGCGGCGGCATGTGCGGCAAGCGTGCCCTGGTGACGCTGACCCTCGGCGGGCGCGAACACATGTTCGGCGCCGGGGCCATCCACGGCGAGATCCATACCCTGCTGCGCCCGCTGCTGCAGGGCAGCCTGGCCTACTGCGGCTTCGCGGTGCTGCCGCCGTTCATCGGCTACCACGTGCCCTACGTCAGCACCGAGGCGCGGGGGCAGATCCTCGCCGACTACCGGCAGCACCTCGCTACACTCGACAACCTCGAAGCGCTGCGCTTCCCCAGCCTCGCCGACTATGACGAGCGGCTGCTGCCGCTGGCGCGCTGAAGCCGTTCACTCACCCACAATTACAGGAGTTCATTGATGATCATCGACCTTTCCGGCAAGACCGCCATCGTCACCGGCTCCACCGGCGGCATCGGTCTGGCCATCGCCAGGGGGCTGGCCGACGCCGGTGCGAGCGTGGTGGTCTGTGGCCGCGAGGCGGGCCGGGTCGACGCCGCCCTGGCCCGCCTGCGCGACACCCGCGCCGGCAAGCTGGCCCGTGGCGTGGTGGCCGATGTCGGCACCGCCGCCGGTTGCCAGGCGCTGATCGCCGCCGAGCCCGAGGCCGATATCCTGGTCAACAACCTCGGCGTCTACGGGGTCAAGGCGTTCAGCGACATCAGCGATGCCGACTGGGAGGAGATCTTCCAGATCAACGTGATGAGCGGCGTGCGTCTGTCGCGCCATTACGCCCGCGGCATGCAGGCACGCGGCTGGGGGCGGATCCAGTTCATCTCCAGCGAGTCGGCGCTGAACATCCCCACCGAGATGGTCCACTACGGCGTCAGCAAGGCGGCGCTGCAGGCGCTGTCCCGCGGTCTGGCCAAGTCGCTGGCCGGCACTGGGGTGACCGTCAACACCATCCTGCCCGGACCGACCCGCACCGAGGGGGTGACCACCTTCTTCACGCAGATGGCCAAGGAGCGCGGCGTATCCCTGGAGGAAATGGAGGCGCTGTTCCTCAAGGAGAACCGCCCCTCGACACTGATCCGTCGCTTCGCCAGCCCCGAGGAGGTGGCCAGCCTGTGCGTCTACGCCGCCTCGCCGCAGGCCAGCGCCACCACCGGCGCCGCGCTGCGGGTCGATGGCGGGATAGTCGAGAGCATCGCCTGATCAGGGGTGCTTACGAAGACCGAGTGGCCGCAGGCGGGGCTGTCCGGCCGGCTTGACCGGCGAAAGCGCCGGGCCTCAGCCTGTCATTAGGTCGACCGGCTGAGGCCGCTGGTGGCGCTGTGCCGGACCGGCTCCAGGCGGAACCACAGCGCATACAGCGCCGGCACGAACAGCAGGGTGATCGCCGTGCCGACCGCCACGCCACCGATCAGCACGTAGGCCAGTGGCCCCCAGAAGCTGTCCTGGGTGAGAGGGATGAAGGCCAGGGCGGCGGCCAGTGCGGTGAGCAGCACCGGTCGGGCGCGCTGCACCGCCGCTTCCACCACGCCCTCGAACGCCGGCATGCCGGCAGCGAAGTTGTCGGCCACCTGCTGGGTGAGGATCAGCGTGTTGCGCATCAGGATGCCGGCCAGGCCGGTCAGGCCGAGCAGGGCGACGAAGCCGAACGGCTGGTCGAACAGCAGCAGGGCGAGCACCGCGCCGATCAGCCCCAGCGGGGCGGTGGCCAGCACGATGAAGGTGCCGGAGAAGGAACGCATCTGCAGCATGATCAGGATCAGCATGAAGGCCACCATCGCCGGCTGCAGCTTCTGGATCGAGGCGTCCGCCTTGCCCGATTCCTCCACCGCGCCGGCGATGCCGATGCGGTAGCCCTCCGGCAGTTCACTGCGGACCTCGGCCAGCGCCCGCCACAGGGTGGCGGTGACGTCGTTGGGCTGGGCACCCTGCACGTCGCCCTGCACGGTCAGCACGGCTTCGCGGTTGTAGCGCTTGATCAGCGGGTCCTCGAAGCGCACCTCGACCCGGCCGAGCTGGTTGAACGGCAGCTTGCGGCCGTCACCGCCCAGCACTTCCAGGCTGGAGAGGCTGTCGGCGTCGAGCCTCCGGCCGTCGCTGCTGCCGCGGGCGATCACCTCGACGCTGCGGACATCCTGGCGCAGCTGGGTGACCGCCACGCCGTCGAGCTGGAACTGCAGCTGACGGGCCACCTCCTGCTGGGTCAGGCCGAGCAGGCGCAGGCGCTCCACGTCCATGACCAGGTGCAGTACCGGGGCGCGCTCGTCCCACTCCAGGTGCGGATCGACCACGTGCGGATCGGCCGCCATCACCGTGCGTACCCGGTGGGCGATGTCGCGCAGCACCAGCGGATCGGGACCGAACACCCGGAAGGCGACCGGCCAGATCACCGGTGGGCCGTAGAGCAGCTTGTAGACCCGCACCCGCGCCTCGGGGAACTCGCCCTGCGCGATGTGCCGTTGCAGGGTGGCCATGACCTTGTCGCGCGCCGCGGGATCCTGCGCCACGGCGATGAGCTTGGCGAAGGCAGGCGAGGGCGGTTCCGGGTTGGCGCCGAGGAAGAAGCGCGGCGCGCCGGCACCGACGTAGGCGGACAGGCTGCGCACCTCCGCCAGCGGGGAGAGGATCGCCTCGAGCTTTCGCACCGTGGCATCCGTGGCGCCGATGCTGCTGCCCTGCGGCAGGTACACGGCGACCAGAACCTCCGGGCGGTCCGAGCCGGGGAAGAACTGCTTCTCCACCAGCAGGGCCATGCCGGCCACCGACAGCACCAGCAGTGCCACGGTCGCGGCAACCACGCTCTTGCGCCAGGTCACGCACCAGCTGATCAGAACGCGCAGGCGCCGGTACAGCGGCGTGTCATAGAGTCCGCCGTGGCCGTGCTCGGTCCCGCTGGGGCGGGCCGGCAGCAGCTTCACGCCCAGGTAGGGGACGAACACTACCGCGACCAGCCAGGACACCAGCAGCGCGATGGCCAGCACCCAGAAGATGTTTCCGGCGTACTCGCCGACGCCCGAACGGGCAAAACCGATGGGGAAGAAGCCGGCCACCGTCACCAGGGTGCCGTACAGCATTGGCGCGGCGGTGACCGTCCAGGCATGTGCCGCGGCACGGACGCGGTCCCAGCCCTGTTCCATCTTCACCAGCATCATTTCCACGGCGATGATGGCGTCGTCGACCAGCAAGCCCAGGGCGATGATCAGGGCCCCCAGGGTCACGCGGTCGAGGTTGATGTCCATGAGCATCATCACCAGGAAGGTGAGGCCCAGGGTCAGCGGTACGGCGATGCCGACGATCAGGCCGGCGCGCAGGCCGATGGCCAGCACGCTGACCGCGACCACCACGGCCACCGCCACCAGGAACTTGATCTGGAACAGGCTGACCGCCTGGTCGATGGCCTCCGCCTGATTGGTCAGCGCCTCCAGCGACATTCCCAGCGGCAGTCGCTGGCGCTCGGCGTCGAGGAAGGCGGCCAGCCGCTCGCCCAGGCTCAGGCCGTTTTCGCCCTTGTTCATGATCACGCCGAGCAGCAGTGCATCCTGCCCGCGCGAGCGCACCAGGTAGCTGGGCGGGTCCTCATAGCCGCGGCGGATGTCGGCGATGTCGGCGAGCCTGATCACGCGGTCGCCGACCCTTACCGGCACGCCGGCCAGCTGTTCGGGGTCGGAGAGGTCTGCATCCAGGCGCAGGTGCAGGCGCGGCCCGTCGGTCTCCATGCGCCCGGCCGGCAGCAGGCGGTTGCTGGCGTCGATGGCGGCGAAGATCGCCTGCGGGTCGATGCCGAGGTTGCTCAGCCGGGCATTGTCGAATTCGACGTACAGGCGCTCGGTGCGCTCGCCCAGCAGCAAGGCCTTGTGCACACCGGGAACGCGTTGCAGGCGGTCGCGGATCGCCTCGGCATCGCGGGTCAGTTCGTGCATCGGCAGGCCCGGAGCAGTCAGGGCGATCAGGGTGAAATAGACGTCGCCGAAGTCGTCCTGGACGATGGGGCCGATCACCCCGCGTGGCAGGCTGGCCGCCTCGTCTTGCATGCGTTTGCGCACTTCGTAGATCAGCTTGGGGACCTGGTCCTGCGGGATGTAATCCTGGAACTCGACCTGCAGGGTGGCCTGACCGGGACGGATGGTGGTCTCGATCCGATAGAGGTTTTCCACTTCCTGGATGCGCTTCTCCAGGCGGTCGACCACCTGGGCCTGCATGTCCTCGGGTGTGGCGCCCGGCCACATGGCAGTGACCAGCATGGCCCGCACGGTGAAGGCAGGATCCTCGGCGCGGCCGAGACTGAGGAAGGCCTGGACGCCGGCCAGGGCTGCCAGGACCAGCAGGAACAGGGTCAGCGCGCGCTCACGCACGGCGAGCGCGGACAGGTTGGGGAAGCTCATCGGGCCAGCTCCCGCACTGCCATGTCTTCGCTGAGCAGGTGGGTACCGAGGGCGACCAGACGTTCGCCGACCGCCAGCGGGCCGCGGATCCGCGCGGTTTCGCCACTGACCTCCAGCACGCTGACCGCGACCGCCTTCACGCGGCCGTCGAGCAGACGCCAGACCTGGGCGCCCTGGCCGCGCTCGTCGATGGCACCGATGGGCACCGAGAAGGCGCCAGCGGCGGCATCCGCGGCGAAGCGGGTACGCAGCACCGCGCCGAGCTGTAGGCCCTGCGCACCTTCCAGCACCGTGTAGCGGGCGCGCAGGGTACGCCCCTGGGCATCGACGGCGCCGGCGGTTTCGCGCAGGTGCAGCGGCAGGAGCGTGCCGTCCGCGGCGACCAGTTCGCCGCTCGGCAGCGGGGTCACGCCTTCGGGAAAGAACACCTCGATTTCGCGTTCGCCGGCCTGGGCGAGCAGGGCGACCGGATCCCCGGCGGCGACCACCTGGCCGGCTTCACCGGTCACGTCGATCAGCACGCCTGCGGCCGGAGCCTGCAGGTGGCCGTAGTCGAGGGCATTGCGGGCCTGGGCCAACCTAGCCGAGGTTGCATCATGGCGGGTTCTGGCCTCATGGCGGGCGAGTTCGGCACGTTCCAGAGCCTGGACACTGACGAAGTTCTTCGTCTGCAGTTGGCGATGGCGGGCGAGGTCGGCTTCGGCAGTAGCCAGCGCCGCGCTGGCCGCCGCCTGGTCGGCCGCCGCGGCGCGGACCTGTTGCTCGAGGTCGCGGACGTCCAGCTCGAAAAGCGTCTGTCCGGCGCGTACCGCCTCGCCGGCGTCGCTCAGGCGCCGGGTGATGCGCCCGCTGACCTGGAACGCCAGCGGCGACTCGACTCGCGCACGCACCGTGCCGGACAAGCCGAGCGTGGTCGCGGTGTCGTCGCTTACCGCTACGGTCCTGACCGGCGGCGGGGCGGTCGTCGCTGGCGACTCCGGTACCTCCTTGCAGGCGGCGAGAAATGGCAGGCATAGAGCGAACAACAGCGACGAAACACGCATGACCGGTGGCTTCCCTGACTTACTGTACGGTAATGTACAGTAATGTTTTTGACACAGCCAACAGCCGGAGCGCGTTCCCAGCCATGTCAGCAAAAGCCGGACGTCCCGTCGATCAGCAGAAGGATCGCGACATTCTCGAAGCCGCGCGGGAACTGGCATTCGAGGGAGGACCGAAGGCCCTCACCATGGACCGGGTGGCCAGCCTCGCCGGCGTCTCCAAGGCGACGCTGTATGCCCGCTATGCCAATCGCTACGACCTGCTGCGGGCGGTGGTGAGCAGCGAGGCGTTCGCCATCAACCAGACCCTCGACCGTACTCCCGCGAATCGCGAGGAGCTGTGCAAGGATCTGGCGGGCTTGATCGAGGCGCTGTCCGCCTTCATCGCCAGCGAGCGGCACCAGCGCCTGATCCAGGCCTTGGGAACGATCCCACAGGATGCGCAAGACCTGGGCGAGGTGTACCGCAATGGTCCAGCCAACACCCAGCGCCTGCTTGCCGAGTATCTGGAGGCAGCGGCACACAGCGGGCTGATCGAATGTCCCGAGCCGCTGGCGAGTGCCGAAATGCTGCTGGGCATGGTGATGGGGCTTGACCTGCTGCGTGGTCAGTACCGGGTGCCGCTCGAGCGGGGCAGCGAGGAGGACTGCCGGCAGCATGCTCGCCGGGTGCTGGCGGCCTTCCTGGCGAGCCATGTCTGAAGACGCCGCAGGGGAGCAAGGAGTGGGCTGATCGTATCGAAGGCCGGCCCCGGGGTGGGCCAGCCTTCAGCAACCGCGCCTCAGTCGTGGTGCACCCCGGCGCGCTTGAGCAGCTGCTTGCAGCGCTCGGAGAGGTGCAGCACGCGCAGGTGCTTGCCGGCCTTGGCGTAGCGCTCGCGCAGGGTCTTCAGCGCGGCGATGGCCGAGTAGTCGACGAAGCTCAGGTGGCGGCAGTCGAGGGTCACCTGGGCCGGGTCGCCGGCCACATCGAACTGGTTGAGGAACGGCGTGGTCGAGGCGAAGAACAGCGTGCCGTGCACCCGGTACAGCTTGCTGCCGTCGGCCTGCAGATCGCTGTCGGCGTACAGCTCGCGGGCCTGCTGCCAGGCGAAGTTCAGCGCGGCGATGACGATCCCGCACAGCACGGCGGTGGCCAGGTCGGTGAACACGGTGATCATCGTCACCGCGACTATCACCAGCGCATCGTTGAGCGGCACCTTGCCGAGCACCCGTAGCGAGGCCCAGGCGAAGGTCTGCTGGGCCACCACGAACATCACGCCGACCAGCGCAGCCAGCGGGATGCGCTCGATCAGCGGCGAGAGGAACAGCACGAACAGCAGGATCATCACCCCGGCGACCACCCCGGACAGCCGGCCGCGACCGCCGGAGCTGAGGTTGATCATGGTCTGGCCGATCATCGCGCAGCCGCCCATGCCGCCGAACAGGCCGGAGGCGATGTTGGCTGCGCCGAGGGCCGTGCACTCGCGGTCCGGATAGCCGCGGCTCTCGGTGATCTCGTCGGTGAGGTTGAGGGTCAGCAGGGTTTCCAGCAGGCCGACCAGCGCCATCAGCACCGCGTAGGGGGCGATGATGGCCAGGGTTTCCAGGTTCCAGGGGATGTCCGGCAGGGCGAAGGCGGGCAGGCCGCCGGCGATGTTGGCCATGTCGCCGAGGGTGTGGGTCGGCAGGTCGAGCAGGTAGACCGCCGCACCGACGCCGAGGATCGCCACCAGCGCCGGCGGCACCGCGCGGGTCAGGCGCGGCAGCAGGTAGACGATGGCCATGGTCAGCGCCACCAGTCCCAGCATCAGGTACAGCGCCGTGCCGCTCAGCCAGGCCTCGCCGTCCCTGAAGTGCTCCTGCTGGGACAGGGCGATGACGATGGCCAGGCCGTTGACGAAGCCGAGCATCACCGGGTGCGGCACCATGCGGATCAGCTTGCCGAGGCGCAGCAGGCCGAAGGCGACCATGATCAAGCCGCCGAGCAGCACGGTGGCCAGCAGGTACTGGGCCCCGTGCTGTACCACCAGCGCGACGATGACCACGGCCATCGAGCCGGCGGCGCCGGAGACCATGCCCGGCCGGCCGCCGAACAGCGCGGTGAGGGTGCAGATGATGAAGGCGCCGTACAGGCCCATCAGCGGATTGAGCTGGGCGACCAGGGCGAAGGCGATGCACTCGGGCACCAGCGCGAAGGAGGTGGTGAGTCCGGCCAGGACATCGGCGCGCAGACGTGTGGGTTTCATGGCGATCCTGAGGTGGAGGCCGGCGCAGCCGGCTGCAGGGATTGGCGAAAAAGGGGCGGGGATGTTACGGAACCACAGGCCGCCTGGCCAGCCGACCACAGGCAGCGGGGCAGGTCCGGGGCCGGACTATGCTTCTCGGGTCAGCAACTGGCCGCCCAGCCACCCACGGGAGCGCTCGCCACCATGCCAAGATGCCTTTCTTTCTGCCTCGCCAGCGGGCTGGCCATCGCCAGTGCCTGCGCACTCGCCGAGACGGTCACCCCGCTGCAGGGCCAGTCGCCGGAAACCATGCAGCAGGACATCAGCGCCTGCCAGGCCCAGGCCGGCAGCGCCAGCACCAGCAGCCCGCAGACCGGCGGTCGGGCACGGGGTGCCGTCGCCGGAGCCGCGGCCGGCGCCGCCGCGGCGGGAGTACGCGGCCGCCAGCACGAGGAGGTGTATGACCGCCTCGATGAGGACGTCCAGCAGGAATACCGGCAGAACCAGGCCAGGGAAGCCGCAGCGGCCGGCGTGGTGGTGGGCGGCTCGCGCCAGCGCCAGGACCGGCGCCAGGATCGCCGCAATGCCGAGCAGAATACCTCGTCGGCCTACACCAGCTGCATGCAGCAGCGCGGCTACCAGGTCACGCCCTGAGCAGGGAAGGGTGCCTCCGCGGGTTCAGGCGCCGAACCTGGTCGCTACTCCTTGATCCGCAGATGCTTCACCGAATGTGCCCGCTGTTCATCCAGCGAGTTGTAGTAGGTGTTCTGCGTGGTGCTCAGGCTGTTGTGACGCAGGTCGGCCTGCAGGTCCTTCATGTCCCGGTGGGGGGCGTCGAAGGTGGCAGAGGTATGCCGCAGCCAGTGCAGCGAGGCCGAGCGCAGGTGGTCGACCTCGTCGTTGCTCCAGCCTTCCTCGACCATCCGCTCCAGCGCGCGGTCGAAGACCTGCTGCAGCAGCAGGCGCAGGTGACGGTCGGAAAGGCCAGCGCGCCCCTTGAGCGTGGAGAGCAGGGGATGCGTCTCGTGGGGCGAGGGCAGGGCAGGCAGGCCCAGGTGCCGGCGGTAGCGGGTCAGGTAGGTCTGGATATAGTCGTCGCGCACGCTGATCTTCGCCGCCTTGTTGCCTTTGCCGACCACGTGGAACCACCAGTTGCCGGTGGTATCGCGGCGGAAATCGCCCATGGTCGGCTCCCAGTTGTCGCGCCCGACCAGGTCGGATACCCGCAGGTACATGGCGAACAGCGTGGCCAGGATGAACAGCGTGCGTTCGTGGACCTCGTCCTCGTCGGCCATTTTCTCGGCGGTCTCGATGACGTAGCTCCATTGCAACTGGGTGAGCGAGCGTCCCGAGACATCCAGGGTGTTGCGCTGCTTGTAGACCGATTTCTGCTTGACAGCCCGGAACGGGTTGACCTCGGTCAGTCCCTCGTCGGTGGCGTGCTGGAAGAAGCTGCCGCACACGGCGAAGACCTGGGCCACCGAGCCCTGGGACATCCGGTAGGGTCGGCTGTCGCTGCCCGGCGCGGCGGATCCGTCCAGCGAGCGGTTGCGCTTGGGCACGGTGATGCTGAACGGGCGCCAGTCCTCGTTGACCACATAGCTGTCGGACTCGAGCTTCTTGCGGCCGCCGATGCGCACGAAGCGGGAGCGGACCATCGGCCCGATCCAGTCCCTGGGCGGCCGCAGGCAGAACTCCATGAAGGCCTCGGCATCCCGGCGACGCAACTCGAGCAGCGGCTTGCGGGCGACCAGCAGCGCCCAGAGCAAGAGCCGCTCGACATGAGTGCGGTAGGAATTGAAAGTGGGCTCGTTGCCGGCGTAGGACTTGAGAAAGCCGCGGACCGCGAGATAGCCGTCGATGGCCTGCAGCTCGGCAGGAAAGCTGGCGAGGTATTCGCGGACGACCGGGAGTTCCTCGCTGATCTGCAGGAAGTTCAGCTCAAGGAAACGGCTGTAGGTTTCGAACAGGGGCAACGGCGTCGTGGGCATGGCGAGCTTTCCGGTGTCGGAAGGATCTGGTTGAATCGGCAAGGGCGCGCGAAGTGACCTTGCCGGGCGCTGAAACACATTATATGCAATTTCCGGGTCTGGTCGTTATCGGATATTGCATATCCTTGAAACGCACCCTTCCGCCCGAATCGTCATTCTCGTCCGCACCCGCGACCCGCCACCTGCCGTGCTGGGTCAGTCGCTGACGATTCCAGTCCGCCGTCGATGCTGCCGACCAGACGGAACACGTCTGCTGCGCGTTCGCGGCACTCTCGGTGGCACAGCATTGAACGGCCAGCCCGCCGCGCTTTGAGTTAACATGGTCGGCACAATATCGTCCGCGAGAGTCCGCAGCATGACTGATCGGAAGCATGTCCGCCTGATCAAGAAATACGCCAACCGTCGTCTTTACGATACGCAGACCAGCACGCACATAACGCTGCAGGATATACGTCAGCTGGTCATCCAGGAGGAACCTTTCCAGGTGGTCGACGCCAAGACCGGCGAAGACCTGACCCGCAGCATCCTGCTGCAGATCATCCAGGAAGCGGAAAGCGGCGGCGAGCCGATCTTCTCCAGCGAGATGCTCAAGGGGATCATCCGCTTCTACGGCCCGTTCCAGGGCATGCTCGGCAACTATCTGGAGAAAAGCATCCAGGCGGTGATCGACGTGCAGGCCAAGACCGGCCAGCAGTCCTCCCAGGCCTGGAGCGACTTCATGCGCAGCCAGCTGCCGGTCATGCAGGACCTGATGGGCCAGTACGTCGAGCAATCCAAGCAGCTGTACCTGAGCACGCAGAACCTGTTCGGCATGTTCCCGGGTTTCCCGGGTACCGCCAGCCGCAGCGACAAGGATGGCAAGAAGGACAAGGATGGCGACGCCAGCTGAGCCGCCGCGCTGAGCCGCCGTGAGGCATCCCGCACCACCATTGTGCAAAGGCCCGCTATCTGCGAGCCTTTGCACATCTGATCGTTGGGAGTTACAGAGTGCCGCCTGAGCCACGACCTCGGTCATCGGCATGACAGGAAAGGCGGAGCAAGACGATCCATGACCGCCCTGCTCCGCCTCCGGCTCGACGAGCCCTCTCTCCCCGGACAGCCTTACTTGCGCGCGCCGCCGGCGGCCTTGGTGGCCTCGCGGGTAGCCTGGCCAGCGGCCGAAGCGGCGGCAGCGATGCCGTTCTCGGCGATTTCAGCGGCCTGCTTGGCGGTCTTCTGCGCGCTTTCCAGCACGTTGCCGGCGGTCTCGACGGCGGACTTGAGCACGGCCACGGCAGACTCGGAGCCGGCTGGCGCGTTCTTTGCAATTTCGTCTACCAGTTCCTGCACCTGCTGCGCGTTGCGGGCAGCCTGACGCTCGCCGAGCTTGGCGATGTCGGCCTGGGTGCTGGAGATCAGGTCGTATACCTGGCGGTTGAACTCCATCACGCGCTCGGCCTGGTTGGCCGGATGGGCCAGGGAACCGATGACCGCAGTGAAGCTCTGCGGATCACGAGCGGCAAGCAGTTTGCTTGCGTTCTCGAAGGTTTCCTCGCTGACCGAACGCAGGGTGGCGATCTGCAGGTGGCCGAGCTGTTCGAGGCCCTTGAGGAACTTGGTGTTCATTTGCTGCAGCAGCTCGAGGTTGGATTTCTGGGCAGCCTGCAGTTTTTCAGAATCGAAGAAGGACATGGATGAAGTCTCCCGAGGATGAGAATGGCTGAAAACCTGTGCCGGCGAGTGCCACTGCTGCACGCGACCTGCAATTTCATTCTTGGCGATCGGCATGCATTGCGCAAGCACTTTTTGTGCGCTGCACAAAAAAATTTCGAACTGTCACACCTCCAGCCGAAGGAGCGTACCGCCCGAAAAATCAAGCACAGACAGCTACACATGACACAGATCAATGACATCCACATGTCGCATCCGTGTCGATTCGACGAAAACCCACAGCAATCATTGTGCAAAGCAGCAGGAGGCCCAGCCAGACGCCCGCGAGAGCCACGGAAATTCTCGTCAAGAAAACGCAATCTTTCGCTAGCAAGGTAGGTACATCGGGCAGGCACAGAACAGGCCCGTCTGCCGGACAGTCGACCGGGGCCCGCGGGGCCCGACCTCCGGCATGTGTTGTTCCGCTTCACCATCATTTATCGAATGGAGTGACTGCAACATGACCAACAACAACAAGCGCATTGCACTGGTAACTGGCGGCATGGGTGGCATCGGCACGGCGATCAGCCGGCGCCTGCACCGCGACGGCTTCATCGTCGTGGTCGGCTGCAGCGCCCAGTCCACCCGCAAGGACGCCTGGCTGGAGCAGCAGCGCCAGGAAGGCTTCGAGTTCCACAGCATGGCCTGCGACATCACCGACTGGGACGACGTCGCCCGGGCCTTCGCCGAAGTCCGCGCGGAAATCGGCCAGATCGACGTGCTGGTGAACAACGCCGGCATCACCCGCGACACCACCTTCAGGAAGATGACCCCGCAGGACTGGAGCGCGGTCATCTCCACCAACCTCAACGGCCTGTTCAACACCACCAAGCAGGTCATCGACCCGATGCTCGAACGTGGCTGGGGTCGCATCATCAACATTTCCTCGGTCAACGGCCAGCGCGGCCAGTTCGGCCAGACCAACTACTCGGCGGCCAAGGCCGGCATCCACGGCTTCAGCATGGCGCTGGCCCGCGAAGTGGCCAGCAAGGGCATCACCGTCAACACCATCTCCCCCGGCTACATCCGCACCGAGATGACCGCGGCGATCCGCGAGGACGTCCTGGAGAAGATCATTTCCGGCATCCCGGTGGGCCGCATGGGCCAGCCGGAGGAAATCGCCTCCATGGTGTCCTGGCTGGCCTCCGAGGAAGGCGCCTATGCCACCGGCGCCGACTTCTCGGTCAACGGCGGCCTGAACATGGCCTGAGTCGGCCCGGCCGACCCTTTGCGCCTGCCCGCAGCTCGCCGCGGGCAGGCGCCCTCCTCCCCGTTTTCTGCAGCAGAGGTTCACCCATGAACGATGTTGTCATTGTCGCCGCCACCCGTACCGCCATCGGCTCCTTCCAGGGCGCCCTGAGCAGCATTCCCGCCCCGGAGCTGGGTGCCGCGGTCATCCGTCAGGTGCTCGAACTGAGCGGCGTCCAGCCGCAGGACATCGACGAGGTCATCCTCGGCCAGGTGCTCACCGCCGGCTCCGGCCAGAACCCTGCCCGCCAGGCCGCGATCAAGGCCGGCCTGCCCCACGAGGTTCCGGCACTCACCCTCAACAAGGTGTGCGGCTCGGGCCTCAAGGCCGTGCAGCTGGCCGTGCAGGCCATCCGCTGCGGCGATGCCGAGCTGATCATCGCCGGCGGCCAGGAGAACATGAGCCTGTCGCCCTACGTGCTGCCCAAGGCGCGCACCGGCCTGCGCATGGGCCACGCCCAGCTGCAGGACAGCATGATCCAGGACGGCCTGTGGGATGCCTTCAACGACTACCACATGGGCATCACCGCCGAGAACCTGGCCAGGCGCTTCGAGATCAGCCGCGAGGAGCAGGACGCCTTCGCCGCCGCCTCCCAGCAGAAGGCCGTCGCCGCCATCGAGGCCGGCACCTTCAAGGACGAGATCACCCCGATCCTGATCCCGCAGCGCAAGGGCGACCCGCTGGTGTTCGCCACCGACGAGCAGCCGCGCGGCGAGACCACCTACGACAGCCTGGCCAAGCTCAAGCCGGCGTTCAGCAAGGACGGCAGCGTCACCGCCGGCAACGCCTCCAGCATCAACGACGGCGCCGCCGTGGTGCTGCTGGCCAGCGCGAAGAAGGCCGCCGAACTGGGCCTGCCGGTGCTGGCCAGGGTCAAGGCCTACGCCAGCTCCGGTGTCGACCCGGCGATCATGGGCATCGGCCCGGTGTCGGCCACCCGCCTGTGCCTGGAGAAGGCCGGCTGGAGCCTGGACGACCTGGACCGCGTCGAGGCCAACGAGGCCTTCGCCGTGCAGGCGCTGAGCGTCAACAAGGAACTGGGTTGGGACACCGGCAAGGTCAACGTCAACGGCGGCGCCATCGCCCTCGGCCACCCGATCGGCGCCTCCGGCTGCCGCATCCTGGTCACCCTGCTGCACGAACTGCAGCGCAGCAACCTGAGCAAGGGCCTGGCGACCCTGTGCATCGGCGGTGGTCAGGGCGTGGCCCTGGCAGTCGAACGCTGATATGGTCTGAACGCGGCCACCCATGAGGGGTGGCCGCGTCGCCTGTCGGATACAGCAGCCACCAGATCAGCGGATACAAGAGATGGATAACTCCCCGCCCTTCACGGCCTTCTTCTCGGCCAACATGCCCTTCGTCGCCCGTGCAGCCCTTGAGCAGCTGCGCATCTGGGTGCGCCACAACCCGTGGTTCCAGGGCAAGAACACCGACACCTGGTTCCAGGTCGACAGTGCCATCCTTGACCGCCTGCAGGCGGAGTACGGCGGCGAGTGGGCGCAGCTCGGCATGCAGATGCTGACCCACCAGCCGTTCGCCTTCAGCGACCCGCGCTTCGCCGGCAGCGCCTGGAGCCAGCCGCTGTTCGGCTCGCTGGCGGCGCTCTACCTGCTCAATTCGCGTTTCCTGATGCGCCTGCTCGACGAGCTGCCCATCGAGTCCGGCAAGATGCGCCAACGCCTGACCTTCCTGGTCGAGCAGCTGATCGCCGCCGGGGCACCGAGCAACTACCTCAACAGCAACCCCGAAGCGCTGGAGCGCATGGTGCAGACCCAGGGCGCGAGCCTGTTCAGCGGCATGCTGCACCTGGCCAGCGACATGAAGGAAGGCAAGCTGCGCCAGTGCGACAGCGGCGCCTTCACGGTCGGCGGCAACCTGGCCACCACCCCCGGCCAGGTGGTCTACCAGAATCCGTTCTTCCAGCTGATCCAGTACGCGCCGCAGAGCGAGAGCCAGTACCAGCGGCCGCTGCTGGTGGTGCCGCCGGCGATCAACAAGTACTACATCCTCGACCTGCAGGCGGAAAGCTCGTTCGTCCGTCACGCCCTCGAGCAGGGCCACCCGGTGTTCCTGGTGTCCTGGCGCAACGCCGACGAGAGCATCGCCACCGCCACCTGGGACGACTACGTCGAGCAGGGCATCATCGAGGCGATCCGCGTCACCCAGGCGATCAGCGGCCAGCAGCAGCTGAACCTGCTCGGCTACTGCGTCGGCGGCACCCTGCTGGCCTGCGGCCTCGGCGTGCTCACCGCGCGCGGGCAGAAGCCGGCGGCCAGCCTGACCCTGCTGGTCACCCTCCTCGACTTCGAGGACGCCGGGGTGCTCGACGTGTTCGTCGACGAGGAGATCGTCCGCTACCGCGAGCGCACCATCGGCGGCGAGGGCGGCAGCTTCGGCCTGTTCCGCGGCGAGGACATGGGCAACACCTTCTCCCTGCTGCGTCCCAACGAGCTGTGGTGGAACTACGGCGTCGAGAAGTACCTCAAGGGCCAGAAGCCGCGCTCGCTGGACCTCCTGTACTGGAACAACGACCACACCCACCTGCCCGGCCCGATGTACTGCTGGTACCTGCGCCACGCCTACCTGCAGAACGACATCAGGAGCGGCCGGCTGCAGGTCTGCGGCGAGACCCTCGACCTGTCCAGCCTGGACATGCCCACCTACCTGGTCGGCACCCGCGAGGACCACATCGTGCCGTGGCGCGGCGCCTTCGCCAGCACCCGCCTGCTCAAAGGCCCGACCCGCTTCGTGCTCGGCGCCTCCGGGCACATCGCCGGCATCATCAACCCGCCGGCGAAGAAGAAGCGCAGCTACTGGACCAGCGATACGCTGCCGATCGATCCGGACGCCTGGCTGAGCAGCGCCGAGGAGCATCCCGGCAGCTGGTGGGGCGACTGGAACAGCTGGCTGAGCCAGTACGCCGGCGAAAGCGGTCCGGCCGTAGCCAGCCTCGGCTCGGCCGACTACCCGCCGCTGGAAGCGGCGCCCGGCCAGTACGTCCTGCAACGCGACTGACCCGCCCGTTGCCCGGTCCGCCCTGCGCGGGCCGGGCAATTCCGCCCGATCCTGCCGTTCCCTTCGGCGCCCTTCGCCCGTCTGCCCTCGCCTGCCACCTCGCTGCCCTCGCACCGGCCCGGGCACTTCTCCCTGCGTGTCAGGCAACGCTCTCCATCCGCTACCGCACGGATGACTGTCATGCATTGAGAAACGCCTGTCGCCGGATGCGAAGCAGGCGCGCGCACAGCTCCGTAGATTGCCTGCCCGACAAGCGAAGCTGCATGACCTCGCTGCCCAGCCACGCCCAGCACGCGGTCCCGTCACTGCGGCAGGGCTGCCTTACTTGCAGAACACCGGGTAAACAATGAACAACAACGTACCGCCCTTCTCGGCCTTCTTCTCGGCCAACCTGCCTTTCGTCGCCCGTGCCGCCCTGGAGCCCCTGCGCTTCTGGGTCCGCCAGAGCCTCTGGTTCCAGAGCCAGGACACCGACGCCTGGTTCGAGGTCGACGCAGCGGCGCTCGACGCCCTGCAGAGCGAATACAACGGCGAATGGGCCAGGCTCGGCATGCAGATGCTGACCCAGCAGCCCTTCGCCTTCAGCGACTCGCGCTTTGCCGGCAACGCCTGGAGCCAGCCGCTGTTCGGTTCGCTGGCCGCGCTCTACCTGCTCAACTCGCGCTTTCTGATGCGCCTGATCGACCTGCTGCCGATCGACTCGGCCAAGCTGCGCAAGCGCCTGGTGTTCCTGGCCGAGCAACTGGTCGCCGCCGGCGCACCGAGCAACTGCCTGGGCAGCAACCCCGAAGCGCTCGAACGCGCCGTGCAGACCGGCGGGGCCAGCCTGTTCAGCGGCCTGCTGCACCTGGCCAGCGACCTCAAGGAAGGCAAGCTGCGCCAGTGCGACAGCGCGGCCTTCGAGGTCGGCGTCAACCTGGCCAACACCCCCGGCCAGGTGGTCTACCAGAACCCGCTGTTCCAGCTGATCCAGTACAGGCCGCAGAGCGACACCCAGTACCGGCGCCCGCTGCTGCTGGTGCCGCCGGCGATCAACAAGTTCTACATCCTCGACATGCAGCCGGAGAGTTCGCTGGTGCGCTATGCGCTGGAGCAGGGCCATCCGGTGTACCTGATGTCCTGGCGCAACGTCGACCAGAGCCTGGCCGCCACCACCTGGGACGACTACGTCGAGCAGGGCATCATCGAGGCGATCAGGGTCACCCAGGCGATCAGCGGCGAGCAGCAGCTCAACCTGCTAGGCTACTGCGTCGGCGGCACCCTGCTGGCCTGCGGCCTCGGCGTGCTCGCCGCCCGCGGCATCAAGCCCGCCGCCAGCCTGACCCTGCTGGTCACCCTCCTCGACTTCGAGGACACCGGCATCCTCAACGTGTTCGTCGACGAGGAGATCGTCCGTTACCGCGAGCGCACCATCGGCGGCGAGGGCGGCAAGTTCGGCCTGTTCCGCGGCGAGGACATGGGCAACACCTTCTCCCTGCTGCGTCCCAACGAGCTGTGGTGGAACTACGGCGTAGAGAAGTACCTCAAGGGCCAGAAGCCGCGCTCGCTGGACCTCTTGTACTGGAACAACGACCACACCCACCTGCCCGGCGCCATGTACTGCTGGTACCTGCGCCATACCTACCTGCAGAACGAACTGAAGAGCGGCAGCCTGCAGGTCTGCGGCGAAACCCTAGACCTCGGCCAGCTGGACATGCCGACCTACCTGGTCGGCGCCCGCGAGGACCACATCGTGCCGTGGCGCGGCGCCTTCGCCAGCACCCGCCTGCTCAAGGGCCCGACCCGCTTCGTGCTCGGCGCCTCCGGGCACATCGCCGGCATCATCAACCCGCCGGCGAAGAACAAGCGCAGCTACTGGACCAGCGAAGCGCCGGCGACCGATCCCGAACAGTGGCTGGAAAGCGCCACCGAGCAGCCAGGCAGCTGGTGGGTCGACTGGACCAACTGGCTGGGCCAGCACGCCGGCAAGCGCGGCAAGCCGGCGGCCAGCCTCGGCTCGGCCGACTACCCGCCGCTGGAAGCGGCACCCGGCAGCTACGTGCTGGCGCGCGACTGAGTCCTGCCGCCCGACCCGCCGCGTGCGGGCCGGTGCCGTGCCGATCCCGAGCGGCCTGGCCCCGGACCAGCGGCAGCACCGCAGCCGTCAGATGCGCCGCAGATAGCGCAGGAACCACTCGCCAGCCAGTTCCGCCACCTTGAGCAGCTTGCCGGGCTCCTCGAACAGATGGGTCGCCCCGGGCACCACCTCCAGCCGCTTGATCCCCGCGAGGCGCATCAGGCTCTCGCGGTTGAGGGCGAGCACCACGCCGTCCTCGCCGCCCACGATCAGCAGGCTGGGGGCGCGCACATGCTCCAGCGCATCCCCAGCCAGGTCGGTACGCCCGCCGCGGGAGACCACCGCCGCCACCAGCTCGTGACGCTGCGCGGCGCAGATCAGCGCCGCGGCGGCGCCGGTGCTGGCGCCGAACAGGCCCACCACCAGCTCCTGCAGGCGCTCGTCCCCGTGCAGCCAGTCGACCACGGTGACCAGCCGGCGGGCCAGCAGCGGGATGTCGAAGCGGAACTCGCGGGTAGCCTCGTCGATGTCCTGCTCGTCCTCGGTGAGCAGGTCGAGCAGCAGGGTGCCGAGGCCGAGGTCGTTGAAGAAGCGCGCCACCTGCTGGTTGCGCGGACTGAAGCGGCTGCTGCCGCTGCCGTGGGCGAACACCACCAGCCCCTCGGCGTCCTCCGGAACGGCCAGCTCGCCATGCAGCACCCCATCCTTCAGGTCGAGCCGCAGACTGCGCTGCGGAACCTTGCGTATGTCGCTCATGGTGCACCTCCCAGGATCTGTCACTCCAGTCTAGTCCTGCGCAGGCAACCGACCGGCGAGCTGCCTGACGGTCGTTGCCCCGCCGGGCAGGCGGGCGTCTAATGTCTTGCTGTATCCATGCTCATCCGGAGGATGAGCCGTCGGTCCATGCGGTCGGTGCGGCACGGGAAGCGGAGCGCGGCCGTCTCTGTGGAGCGGGATCATGAACGTCAGCGACGTGATGCATAAGCCGGTGCAGTGCTGCCACCCCGGCGACAGCCTGGAGCAGGCGGCAGAAATGATGGCCAGGTGCGACTGCGGGGCGATCGCCGTGGTCGACCAGAGCAACCATGCGATCGGCATAGTCACCGATCGCGACATCGCCCTGCTGGCCGCCGAGCGGCACAAGCCCCTGTGGGAACTCAAGGCCGGCGAGCTGGCCGGCCGCCACGACCTGTACACCTGCCACGACGACACCGATGTGCACGAGGCTCTGCACATGATGGCGGCGAAGAAGGTGCGTCGCCTGCCGGTGGTGGGCGCCGATGGCGAGCTGCATGGCATGATCGCCATGTCCGACATCCTCCATCGCCTGACCCTGCACGGCGGCAGCGTGCGCGATGCCCCGGAAGACTGGCGCGAGGCGCTGGAGGCCTTCAACGACATCACCTCGCCGAGCCTGCCGGCGGTGATGGACGACCTGGGGATGTGACCTCGACCGCCTGCCGCTGCCCCCAGCGGCAGGCCCCTCAGCAGGGCCCGACGTCCGCCGCGCCGAGCACGCCACGCAGGTTGCCCCGGGCCAGCAGCGCCCGGTACTGGTCGTAGCGGTAGGTCGGCCCGTCGACGCAGGCATAGCTGTCGGCGATGTAGCAGTGGCCGCACAGCCCCACCGCGCAATGCATACGCCGCTCCACCGACAGCCAGATGCGCTCCGCCGCCACGCCGCGGCGCACGCAGGCCTTGGCTATGGCCAGCATGAAGGCTTCCGGGCCGCAGCACAGCACGCTGTGCGGCAGCGTCTCGGCGCACAGGCGATCCAGCTGCCCCAGCGGCGAGCCGCGCAGTTCCTCCGGCCCGCCCTCGTCGAGGGTCTCGATCAGCGGCAGGATGCTCCGCCAGCGCGCCCGCTCGCGGCCGAGCACCTGATGCTCGGCGCTGCGCGCGCCATAGAGAACGCGCAGGGCCAGCTCCGGGCGCTCGCTGGCCGCGGCGATCCAGCCAGCCAACGGTGCCAGGCCGCAGCCGCCGGCCACCACCAGCACCGACTTGGAGCCGTCCGGTTCCGGCCAGCCGCGGCCGAACGGGCCGCGACAGCCGAGCAGCGCGCCCGTCTCCAGCTCGAACAGCCGCGCCGTCAGCCGCCCGCTGCGGCGGATCAGTGCGCTGAACTCACCGGCTGCATCCGGCGCGCTGACGTAGGTGAAGGGCGCCTCGCCCTGCCCCGGTACGCCGAGCATGAAGAACTGCCCGGGCAGCGTCGCCCGGTCGCTCTCCAGCGGCTGCTCCAGACGCAGGCGGAAGTGCCGGGCGTCGCGGCCGTCGGCGTAGCTGCCGAGCAGGCGCAGCGGTCTGGGGGTCAGTTCGAGCATGGCTTGCCCACCTTCGCCATCACCGCATGCACGCCGATGCCGCCGGGGCAGACCCGGTCGCAGCGCCCGCAGCCGACGCAGCCGTAGCGGCCGAACTGCTGGCGGAAGCCCTCGCCGAACTTGTGCTGCCAGAAGCGCTGCACCCGCTGCCCCGGCGCGGCGCTGGGATTGTGGCCGCTGGCCTCCTTCTGGAAGCCCTCGTACAGGCAGGAGTCCCACACCCGCTCGTGCACCAGCGCGCCGCCCGGCAGTGGGCGCTCCAGCGGGGCGAAGCAGGAGCAGGTCGGGCACACCGTGGTGCAGCCGGAGCAGACCAGGCAGCGCAGGCCCAGGCTGTCCCAGCTCGCCTGGCTGACCCGCCCGGCATTGATGGCCGCCACGCCGTCCTCCAGCCAGCGGGCGTCACCCTGCTCGCTGGCGACCTGGCTGTGGATGGCGGCGCGCTCGGCCTGCCAGTCGAGGCTGGCGAGCGGCAGGCCGAGGCCGGCCACCGCCGCCGCGCCGGCCGGCGAGAGGCTAAGCAGCCGCCAGCCGCCGTCGTCCTGCGGCAGCAGCACCAGGTCGGCGGTGCCCGCGCGCACGGTCGGGCCGCTGTCGACCTGGGTGCAGAAACCCTGGCTGCAGCTGTGCCGGCAGTCGATGCCGACCAGCAGGGTCGCCGCGCGGCGCCGCCGGTAGTGGGGATCGGCGGCGAAGAACTGGTCCTGGTAGCTCACCGCCGCCAGGTCGCAGGCGTGCAGGCCGAACAGTACCTGGTCCGCCACCTCGGGCAGGCAGGCGACGAAGCGGTCACCCTCGACGCGGAACACCGCCTCGCGCTCGGCGAAGAAGAACGCCTTGGCCGAGAACGGCGGCGGCTCGGGGTCGGCCACGAAGGGACTGGGGTCGTCGGCCGTCACCGCCTGCCAGTGGCGACCGCCCTGGCCGTCCTCGCGGACCTCGTAGAGCACCCGGCCGCCGGCCAGCTGCGCGCGCAGGCGTTCGACGCTGTCCAGTTCGTAACAGCTGGGCTCAAATGCTGCCATCACTGATCTCCTGCTCCAGCGCTGCCGCCAGGCGTGGCGCCACGCCCGGCGGCAGCGGCTCGAGGGCCACGGCGCAGGCCTTCAGCTCGGGCATCTTGCTCTGCGGGTCCTGGGCGCTGTTGGTAAGGAGGTTGCACGGCGCTTCGCGGAAGTGGTACGGCATCGACAGGGTCCCCGGTGGCACGTCGTCGGTGAGGCTGGCGCGCGTTTCCAGGCTGCCGCGGCGCGAACGCAGGCGCACGCCCTGGCCATCCTGCAGGCGCAGGTTGGCGGCGTCCTGCGGGTGGATGAACAGCAGGCCGGCCGGGGTCTCGCGCTCGAGCAGCGGCGACTTGCGGGTCATCGAACCGCCGCCGTAGTGGAAGTGCAGGCGCTGGGTGGTGAAGAAGAACGGGTAGTCGGCATCCGGCGTCTCGTCCGGATCGACCTGCGACACCGGCAACAGCCGCCCGCGCCCGCGCGGGAAGCTCTCGGCATGCAGGCGTGGCGAGCCCCGGGGATGCACGTAGTCGCACGGCCAGTGCAGGCCGTGGTGGGCGTCCAGCGCCGAGTAGCTCATGGCGGCAAAGCTCGGCGTCAGGTCGGCCATCTCGGCGAACACCGCCTCGGCATCCGGCCAGAGCATGCCCAGGTAGCCCATGCGCGCGGCCAGCGCGGCGAGGATCTGCCAGTCGGTCCAGGCCTCGCCGGGCGGCGCGACGGCGCGGCGGATGCGCTGCACGCGGCGCTCGCAGTTGGTGAAGGTGCCGTCCTTCTCGGCGAAGGACGCCGCCGGCAGCACCACGTCGGCCAGTTTCGCCGTCTCGGTCAGGGTCAGCTCGACCACCACCAGGAAGTCCAGCGCGCGCAGCGCGCGCTCGACGTGGTGCTGGTCCGGGTCGGTGAGCACCGGCTCCTCGCCCATGATCATCAGCGCCTTGAAGTCGCCGGCCAGCGCCGCCTGGGTCATGCCCAGCGAGGTCAGCCCCGGCGCCGCCGGCATCGGCACGCCCCAGGCACGGGCGAACTTGGCCTGCACGTCCTCGCTGGCCGCGCTCTGGTAACCGGGGTAGACGTTGGGCAGGCAGCCCATGTCGCAGGCGCCCTGCACGTTATTCTGCCCGCGCAGCGGATAGATGCCGGCGCCGGGGCGGCCGACCTGGCCGCACACCAGGGCCAGGTTGGAAACCGCCACCACATTGTTCGTGCCGCTCTGGAACTGGGTGATGCCCATGCCGTAGGCGATGAAGGCGGCCCCGGCATGGCTCACCGCGTGGGCGAGCGGCTCCAGCTCGGCCACCGGCACGCCGGTCTGCGCGCTGGTCACTGCCGGGCTCAGGGCGGCCACATGCTGGCGCAGGACCTCGACGTTCTCGCAGCGCTCGTCAAGGAAGGCGCGGTTCTCCCAGCCGTTGGCGAAGATGATGTGCAGCAGGCCGTTGAGCAGGGCGATGTTGCTGCCCAGACGCAGCTGCACGTGCTGGTCGGCCAGCCGTGCCAGGCGCGTCTTGCGCGGGTCGACCACCACCAGCCGCGCGCCGCGGGCCTGGGCGCGCAGGATGCGCGCGCCGAGCATGGCGTGGTTTTCCGTGGTGTCAGTGCCGATCAGCAGGATCAGGTCGGCCGCGTCGACGTCAGTCATGCAGCCGGTCATCGCCCCGGAGCCCAGAGTCAGCGACAGCCCGGCCACCGAGGGGCTGTGGCAGATGCGCGCACAGTGGTCGACGTTGTGGGTGCCGAGCACCGCGCGGGCGAATTTCTGCGCGGCGTAGTTATCCTCGTTGGTCGCCCGCGCACAGCTGATCACCCCGACCGCCTGCGGGCCGCCTTCGGCCAGCGCGTCGCGGAAGGCACCGGCGACCCGCCCCAGCGCCTCGTCCCAGCTGGCCGGGCGGAAACCATCGGCCTCGCGGATCAGCGGCCGGGTCAGGCGCCCGGCCGCGTCGATGGCGAAGCTGGTCGACCAGCCCTTGCTGCACAGCTGGCCCTGGCTCACCGGATGGCCGGGCTGCGGCTCGACGCCGACCACCCGGCCCTGCTCGACGCGCAGGCCGATGCCGCAGCCGACCCCGCAGAAGGTGCAAATGCTTGGAATCACCTGCATCGGCGGCTCCCCCGTCCCCGTCTCCCTGAAGGCTAGACCGCCCGCCGCCCGGAGCACCTGACCCCGGTCGGAAACTTGCAAATTTCCCGGATGACCTAGACTGGTATCACTGCCGCCAGCCGGGGTGGCCCTCCTGCGCGGGCGCCCCCCGGCCAGCGCCTCGAACATGCGCGAGGCGCGTCCGCTGGCGCTGACCGAATCCAGATTCAGTCCCGATCGGACCCACAGAGGAGCACTTCACGATGGCTGAGAACGAGAAGAAGGTTGCGGTGGAAACCGAGGAGAAATCCGCCAGGCAGAGCCCGCTGTCCACGGCGATGCGGCCGCTGGAAAACCTGCGCCGTCAGGTCGACCGGCTGTTCGAGGACTTCGATCGTGGCTGGCACCTGCCGTTCTCCCGCAGCGGCTTCGAGATCGAGCCGTTCTGGCGCCGCGAGCTGAGCTTCGCCGGCATGCCGGCGGTGGACATCATCGAGAAGGACGACGCCTTCGAGATCACCGCCGAGCTGCCGGGCATGGACGAGAAGAACGTGCAGGTCAAGCTGAGCAACGGCAACCTGACCATCACCGGCGAGAAGAAGGACGAGCGCGAGGAGAAGAAGAAGGACTACTACCTATCCGAACGCCACTACGGCTCCTTCCAGCGCACCTTCGGCCTGCCCGAGGGCGTCGATGCCGACAAGATCGAGGCACACTTCGCCAAGGGCGTGCTGACCCTGAAACTGCCGAAGAAGCCCGAGTCCAGGCAGGCCGAGAAGACCATCAACATCAAGACCAACTGACCGCCCCGCCCGCCCCGCCCTGCCGGGCGGGGCAACCGCCCTCCCCCCCGCATTGCCGCACCCTCGCAGACGCCGGCCCAGTCGTGCCCGCAGGTCAGGCATATCCGGCGAAACGACAGCAATGTTCTTTAATGGATGGCAGATGCTCAGTGAGAGCCATACAAGGCAATGGAGGCGTACCTTGCCCAGCGCCCACGAACTGACTGCCCAGCAGCTCTACCACGCCTGCGACCCTGACGCCCTGGAGTGCGACAGCAGCGCCGAGCTGCCCGACCTGCAGGCCAGCCTCGGCCAGGAGCGGGCGATGGGTGCCCTGCACTTCGGCGTCGGCATCCACCACGAGGGCTACAACCTGTACGTGATGGGCTCGCCCGGGCTGGGCAAGCACGCCATCGTCCGTCAGTTGCTCGGCCAGCAGGCGGCGCAGATCGAGCCGCCCAGCGACTGGTGCTACATCAACAACTTCCGCACCCCGCACAAGCCGCGCGTGCTGCGCCTGCCGGCCGGCGCCGGCTGCGGCCTGCAGGCGGACATGCGGGCGCTGGTGCGCAGCCTGCTGGCCGCCCTGCCGGCGGCCTTCGACAGCGACGAATACCGCAACGCCATGCAGGGCCTCAAGGACCGCTTCAAGGCCCGCGAGGAAGAGCTGTTCGGCAGCGTCGACAGCCAGGCGCGCGCCGCCGGCATCATCCTGCTGCGCACGCCCGCCGGTTTCACCCTGGCGCCGCTCAAGGAGGGCGAGGTACTCGATGCCGAGGCCTTCGACAAGCTGCCGGACGAGGAGAAGCAGCAGATCGAGGAGCGTACCGAGCGCATCCGCCACGTGCTGCGCCAGGCCCTGCAGCAGGCCGCCGCCGCCAGCCGCACGCACGAGCAGGAGGTCGACCAGCTCAACGAAGCGGTCACCCGCGCCACGGTGGAGCGCCAGTTCATCGACCTGGAGGCGCGCCACGCCCAACTGGCCGGGGTGCCTGCGTTCCTCGACGAGGTCAAGCGCGACATCATCGAGAAGGGCCTGGAGATCTTCGGCTCGGCGCCGGCGGAGAAGCTGCTCGACCGCCAGCGCCTGACCCCGTTCAACCGCTACTTCGTCAACGTGCTGGTGGACAACGGCGGCAGCCAGGGCGCGCCGCTGGTCTACGAGGACTACCCCAGCTACCAGAACCTGATCGGCCGCATCGAGCACCAGGCGCAGATGGGCACCCTGCACACCGACTTCACCCTGATCAAGGGTGGCGCCCTGCACCGCGCCAACGGCGGCTACCTGCTGCTCGACGCGCGCAAGCTGCTGACCCAGCCGTTCGCCTGGGAGGCGCTCAAGCGCGCCCTGCAGGCCCGCGAGCTGCGCATCCAGTCGCTGGAGCAGATCCTCAGCCTGGCCAGCACCATCTCGCTGGAGCCCGACCCGATCCCGCTGGACGTCAAGGTGGTGCTGATCGGCGACCGCCTGCTCTACTACCTCCTGACCCAGTACGATCCGGAGTTTCCCCTGCTGTTCAAGGTCGAGGCCGACTTCGCCGAGGATCTGCCGCGCAGCACGGAGAACACCCGCCTTTACGCCCAGCTGATCGCCACCCTGCAGCGTCGCGAGCAGCTGCGCCCGTTCGACCGCGCCGCGCTGGCGCGGTTGATCGAGCAGGCGGCGCGCGACGCCGCCGACGGCGAGAAGCTGTCGCTGCACCTGCAGGACCTGCTCGACCTGATGCGCGAGGCCGACTACTGGGCCGGCGAGCAGCAGCGCCCGCAGGTGCGCCACGAGGACGTCGAGCGCGCGGTGCGCGAGCGCCTGCACCGCGCCGACCAGATCCGCGAGCGCATGCTCGAGGCGGCGCTGCGCGACCTGCGCCACATCGACACCGACGGCAGCTGCGTGGCGCAGATCAACGGCCTCGCGGTGTTGCAGCTCGGCGCCCATGCCTTCGGCCATCCGGCGCGGATCAGTGCCACGGCGCGCCTGGGCGACGGCAAGCTGATCGACATCGAGCGCGAGGTGGAGCTGGGCGGCGCCCTGCATTCCAAGGGCGTGCTGATCCTCTGTGCCTACCTGGCCAGCCGCTTCGGCGGGCGCATGCCGCTGTCGTTCGCCGCCAGCCTGGTGTTCGAGCAGTCCTACGGCGGCGTGGACGGCGACAGCGCCTCGGCCGCCGAGCTGTGCGTGCTGCAGTCGGCGCTGGCCGGCCTGCCGCTGCGCCAGGACCTGGCGATCACCGGCTCGGTGGACCAGCACGGGCGCATGCAGGTGATCGGCGGGGTCAACGAGAAGATCGAGGGCTTCTTCGACCTGTGCGCCGCCCGCGGCCTCTCCGGCAGCCAGGGAGTGATCATCCCCCGGGGCAACATCAAACACCTGATGCTGCGCCGCGAGGTGGTCGAGGCGGTGGCCGCCGGACGCTTCCACGTGCATGCGGTGGAGCATGCCGAGCAGGCCATGGCGCTGCTCACCGGCCTGCCGGCCGGCGTGGCCGACGCCGCGGGGCAGTATCCGCCCGGCACGGTCAACGGCGCGGTACAGGCCAGCCTGCGTGAGCTGAGCGAGCTGCGCCAGAGTTTCGCCCACCCCGAACGGGACGGTCCTGCCGGCAATGGGCAGGCCGAAAAATGAAAGGAAAGGAGCGCATTCACCGGTAGTGCGGCGGACTCACCGCCGCAAGGTAGGTTCCCATGGCCAGCGCGGACACCTCGCTCAGCCTGTTCCTTCTCGGCGACGTCATGCCGGCTCGCGGCATCGACCAGATTCTCCCCCACCCCGGCGACCCGCGCCTCTACGAGGACTACGTGCATGACGCCCGCGACTACGTGGCGCTGGCCGAACGGCACTGCGGCCCCATCGAACGCCCGGTGGACTTCGCCTACGTGTGGGGCGATGCACTGGCCGAGCTGCAGCGTCGCCAGCCCCAGGTCCGCCTGGTCAACCTGGAAACCGCGGTCACCCGCCACGGCCGCCCCGAACCCAAGGGCATCAACTACCGCATGACCCCGGAGAACTTCCCCTTCCTGCGTGCCGCCGGGATCAACTGCTGCATCCTGGCCAACAACCACGTGCTGGACTGGGGCGAAACCGGGCTGCGCGACACCCTCGAAACCCTCACCGCCCACGACATGCCGCACACCGGTGCCGGCCTCGATCGCAACTCGGCCGAGACTCCGGCCGTGCTGGCATTGCCCGGCGGACGACGGCTGCTGGTGTTCGCCTTCGGCCTGCCGGACAGCGGCATCCCCCCCTGGTGGGCGGCCGGTCCGCACCAGTCCGGCGTGGCGCGCCTGGACGACCTGTCGCCGCGCAGCCTGGCCCGCGTGGCCGGTCTGATCCGCGCGGCCCGGCAGGACGGCGACCGCGTGCTGGTCTCCCTGCACTGGGGCGACAACTGGAACTTCGCCATCTCCACCGAGCAGCGTGCCTTCGCCCACGGTCTGATCGAGCAGGCCGGCGCGGACCTGATCCACGGCCATTCCTCGCACCACATCAAGGGCATCGAGGTGCACCGCGGCCGGCTGATCCTCTACGGCTGCGGCGACCGCCTCAACGATTACGAGGGCATCGAAAGGCATGCCACCTTCCGCGGCGAGCTGGGTCTGCTGTACTTCGCCCGCCTGCACGACGACGGCCGCCTGCAGGCGCTGGAGATGGTACCGACGCGCCTGCAGCATCTGCGCATCGAGCGCGCCGAGGGCGTCGACCGCCGCTGGCTGTACGACACCCTCGGACGCGAGTGCGCCCAGCTCGGTTGCCACGTGCACGTCCAGGAGGATGGCGCCTTCGCCCTCGGTTGGTCGCCGTGAGCATGCGCAGGGCATCAGCCTGACTCACCGGCAGCTCAGGCGCCGGACACCCCTTCTGTGTCCGGCGCCCGCCACGCTACCCCCTACTCCGCTGATTACTGTGTTTTTTGCACGTAGTGATGGATAGATTTACTCCTCCACATTTCATTATGTTAAACATCGAATATGAAATCACCCTCCCGAGACCCTGTGCCGTGCCCTGGCTTGCTGCCGCGCAAGCCTTCGGCGCGGCACAGGGTCTATCCTGCACAGGCGATATGCGTCGAGCGGGGTGCGGCATGGACAAGAAGTTTCAATGGAACGCCTGGTACTTCCTGCTGGCCTTCAGCATGCTGCTGATGTTCCAGGGCTGGTGGGCCGAGCGGCAGGCGGTGGAGCCGATCGCCTACAGCGAGTTCCTCAAGCTGCTCAAGGAAGGCAAGCTGAGCGAACTCAGCATCAACAACCAGCAGATCAGCGGCAAACTGCTGGAGCCGATCAACAATCGCAGCAGCTTCGTGACCAACCGCGTCGATCCGGCGCTGGCCGAGGAGCTGGCGGCGGCCGGGGCCAAGTTCAGCGCGGTCCGGGAAAACACCGCCCTCTCCAACCTGCTGTCCTGGCTGCTGCCGCTGGTGCTGATCTTCGCCTTCTGGAGCTTCCTGTTCCGTCGCCTGACCGACAAGCAGGGGCTCGGCGGGCTGGTCAGCGTCGGCAAGTCCAAGGCCAAGGTGTACGTCGAACGCGACACCGGGGTGACCTTCGACGACGTCGCCGGCATCGACGAGGCCAAGGCCGAGCTGGAGGAGATCGTCTCCTTCCTCAAGGACCAGCCCAGATACAGCCGCCTCGGCGCACGTATTCCCAAGGGCATCCTGCTGGTCGGCCCGCCCGGCACCGGCAAGACCCTGGTGGCCAAGGCAGTGGCCGGCGAGGCCGGCGTGCCCTTCTTCTCCATCTCCGGCTCCGAGTTCGTCGAGATGTTCGTCGGCGTCGGCGCCGCGCGGGTGCGTGACCTGTTCGAGCAGGCGCGCAAGGCGGCGCCCTGCATCATCTTCATCGACGAACTGGACGCCCTCGGCAAGGCACGCGGCGTCGGCGCCTTCGGCGGTAACGACGAGAAGGAACAGACCCTCAACCAGCTGCTCGCCGAGCTGGACGGCTTCGACCCGCGCGAGGGCGTGGTGCTGCTGGCCGCCACCAACCGCCCGGAGATCCTCGACCCGGCACTGCTGCGCGCCGGCCGCTTCGACCGCCAGATCGTGGTCGACCGCCCGGACCGCAAGGGACGGATGGCCATCCTCAGGGTGCACGTCAAGCGCATCCAGGTCGCCGCCGACGTCGACCTCGACCAGGTCGCCGGCATCACCCCTGGCTTCACCGGCGCTGACCTGGCCAACCTGATCAACGAGGCGGCCATCCTCGCCACCCGCCGCAATGCCGAGAAGGTCGGCATGGACGACTTCACCCGCGCGGTCGAGCGCATCGTCGCCGGCGCCGAGCGCCGCGGCCGCCTGCTGCAGCCCCACGAGCGCGAGGTGGTGGCCTACCACGAGATGGGCCACGCCCTGGTCGCCAGCGCCCTCCCCGGCATGGACCCGGTACACAAGGTGTCGATCATCCCGCGCTCGATCGGCGCACTCGGCTATACCCTGCAGCGGCCCACCGACGACCGTTTCCTGATCACCTGCAACGAACTGAAGGACCGCATGGTGGTGCTGCTCGCCGGCCGCGCCGCCGAGCAGTTGCTGTTCGGCGAGATCTCCACCGGCGCCGCCGACGACCTGGCCAAGGTCACCGATATCGCCCGGCAGATCGTCACCCGCTTCGGCATGAGCCCGGACCTCGGCCAGGCCGTGCTGGAGCGCCAGAGCAACAGCTTCCTCGGCGACAGCGTGATCGCCATGCGCGAGAAGGACTACTCCGAGCAGACCGCGCGGGAGGTCGATCTCGCGGTCCGCCAGCTGATCGACAAGGCCTACCGCCGCGCCGGCGAGATTCTCCAGCAAAGGCGCAGCGAACTGGACGCAGGCGCCCGCCTGCTGCTCGAACGCGAGACCATCACCCCCGAGGACTTCCCGCCGCTGCGGCCGGCCGCGGCGGGCGATGCCGGCTGACGCAGCCCGGCAGGCAGCACGCCTCAGCGCAAGAGGCTCAGCAGCAGGCCATAGACGAGCGGGGCCAGCAGGACGATCAGCGCGGGAACATGCCAGCCCCGCGCGGCAGGGCGACTGGTGCCGCAGTGGAGGCATATGGACGCGAGCAGTCGCGTCGAATGGCGGCAATGCTTGCAACGGAAATCGATCATGTCGTGGTTCTCCCTGAAGAATCGTTCCTGCCCGGGTCGCCCGGGGCTACCGCGGCCCTGTGGAGCATCCGGGTTGCCAGCCTGAGGTGAAGCCGACATGATCGGCGCCACGAGAGCGACGCAAGGCTCCTTTTCCGCCGATGGATAATCGCCACATACTGTTACAAGCCTGCCTGCATACCCTCGCCTTCGCCCTGCTGGCCGGCGGCGGCCTCGGCCTGCTGGACACCCTGCTGCGCCCCGCCCCCGCACTGCACCCCCTGATGCTGCCGGGTAGCAGCATGGCACATCTCGGCCTGGGCCTGCTGGCCGCCAGCCTGGTCAGCCTGGTCAGCCTGTGGCTATGGCACGGCCAGCCGGCATCGCGCGATGGCCGCCTGGATCGCCGTACCCTGCTGGCCGGGCTGGGCGCCGTGTTGCTGTCGATCGGCAGCTGGTACCTGCTCGGCCTGCAGAACGCCCGCAGCCTGACCGACCAGAGCGACCTGCTGCTGTCGCGTCTGGACAACGCCAGTCACGAGGCCATCGCCAGCCGCCTGGCGCTGCTGCAGCGCATGGGCGAGCGCTGGGAAGCCCTGGGCCAGCTGCCGGCCCCGACGTTCTGGCTGCAGGAAACCGACAGCTACCTGCGCGACCTGCCCGGCTTCACGCTGATCGCCCTCCTCGACGAGCGCCTGCAGGTCAGCCGCAGCCAGACGCGCATGCCCTCGGCCGGCGCCTGGCTCGACAGCTTCATCGCCGACCCCGCCCGGCAGGCCTGGCTTGAACAGGTGCGCGGCGGCCGCGAGCCACGACTGAGCCCTGCCCTGCTGCGCCCCGGCACGCCGCCGATGGCGCTGGTGGCCGTACCGCTGCACCTGCCCGGCGAGCCGGTACGGCTGGTGGTGGCCAGCCTCGACCTGCACCACGCGCTGGCCGAGCTGCTCGCGGGCGGCACCGGCGACTTCGTCGTCGAGGTCCGCGAGGGCGAACAGCTGCTGCTCGGCGGCACCGCAGGCGACACGCCGCGGGCCACCCCGGTCGGCACCCGCGAAATCGACCTCGCCCGGGCACCGCGCTGGACCCTGACCACCTACCTGAACGACGCACGCGATACGGCCGACAGCCAGCGCCTGGCGCTGCTGGTGCTGCTCGGCGGCCTGCTGCTCAGCGGCCTGCTGATGTTCAGCCTGCGCCTGGCCTGGCTGGCCCAGCGGCAGGCCGGACGCCTCGCCGAGCAGCAGCGCTACACCGAGGGGCAGCGGCACATCCTCGGCATGATCTCCACCCTGCAGCCAGCGGAGCTGATCCTGCGCGAGATCTGCCTGCTGATCGAGCAGCAGGCGCCGGGAGTGCTCAGCTCGGTGTACCAGGTCGACCCCAGCGGCCAGCGCCTGACCCTGGGCGCCGCCCCCAGTCTCGGCGAACGCTACAGCCAGGCCATCGCCAGCCTGCCCATCGGCGAGGACATCGGCGCCTGCGGCACCGCTGCCTACCGCCGCCAGCCCGTGCTGGTCGAGGACATTCCCCACGACAGGCGCTGGAAAGGCTTCCACCAGTTGGCCGCGGCCGAGGGCCTGTACAGTTGCTGGTCGACGCCGCTGCTGGCCGGCAACGGCGAGCTGCTCGGCACCTTCGCCATCTACCGGCGCCAGCCGATGCATGTGGACGCCGAGCTGCAGGCACTGGTGGCGACCGCCAGCCAGCTGGCCGCGGTGGCCATCGAGCACCGCAACACCCTGGCCGAGCTGGAGCGCAGCAACCGCGAGCTGGAGGAATTCGCCTTCGTCGCCTCCCACGACCTGCAGGAGCCGCTGCGCAAGATCCAGACCTTCGCGGACCGCCTGACCAGCCACGCCAGCGGCCTCGACGAGCAGGGCCGCGACTACCTGCAGCGCATGGGCGCCGCCGCCGGCCGCATGCAGGCGCTGATCCGCGACCTGCTGGCCTACTCGCGGCTCAACACCCGGCGCCAGCCTTTCGTACCGGTAGCGCTCGACCCGCTGCTCGACGAAGTGCTGCAGGACCTGGAGGGAACGCTGGAGTGCAGCGGTGCGCAGCTGCAACGCGAACCGCTGCCCATGGTGCACGGCGACCCCTCGCAGCTGCGCCAGCTGTTGCAGAACCTGCTGAGCAACGCGCTCAAGTTCCACAAGCCCGGGGAAGCGCCAGTTATCCGCATCTATGCTGAACGACAGGGCAGCGGAGAATGGAGCCTGTGTATCAGCGACCGGGGCATCGGCTTCGACGAAAAGTACCTGGAGCGCATCTTCCAGCCGTTCCAGCGCCTGCACGGCCGCCAGGCCTACCCCGGCACCGGGATCGGCCTGGCCATCGCCAGGAAGATCGCCGAGCGCCACGGCGCCCGCCTCACCGCCCGCAGCCAGCCGGGCCAGGGGGCCTGTTTCTGCGTCACCTTCCACCGGTCCGACAAGGAGTGAAGCGACCATGTCGAATGCCCTGCCCGTGCTGATCGCCGACGACGATGCCGACGATCGCCTGCTGCTTCGCGAGGCCTTCCGCGACAGCCTGCTGCCCAACCCGCTGCACTTCGCCGAGGACGGCGAGCAGTTGCTCGACAGCCTGCAGCGCTCCAGCGATGCCAGGCAGCCGCTGCCCGCGCTGATTCTTCTCGACCTGAACATGCCACGCCTCGACGGCCACGAGGCCCTGCTCGCCCTCAAGGGGGATGCCCGGCTGTGCCGGATTCCGGTGGTGATCCTCAGCACCGCCGCCGAGGAGGAGGCACAGCGCTGCCTGGAGGCCGGCGCCGACGCCGTCATCGGCAAGCCCAGCAGCTACAGCGGTCTGCTCGACGTGGTGCGCCGGCTCGGCGACTATTGGCTGGCCACCGACGCACTGCCCCCGGAGCCGCAACCTTCATGAGCCCAACCGAGCGCCCCCTGCACCTGCTGCTGATCGAAGACGACGAGGACGATTTCCTCATCATCCGCGACCTGCTGCGCCAGGCCGGCAAGCTGAACTACGTCCTCGACTGGGTGGACAGCTTCGAGCGCGGCCTCAGCGCCCTCGACGAGGGCGCATACGATCTCTACCTGATCGACTACCGGCTGGGCGCCGACTCCGGGCTGGAACTGGTGCGCCACGCCAGCGCCCGGGGCATGCACCAGCCGCTGATCCTGCTCACCGGCCAGGACGACAGCGAGCTGGATGCCCGCGCCCTGGAACTGGGTGCGGCGGACTACCTGGTCAAGGGCCAGTTCGACGGCCGCCTGCTCGGACGCAGCATCCGCTACGCCCTGGAGCGCGCCAGCGCCAGCGAGCGCCTGGGCCGCAGCAACAGCCGCGCGGCACTGCTGCAGCGCTGCCTGGAAGCCAGCTACAACGGCGTGGTGATCGTCGATGCCCTCGCCCCGGACCAGCCGATCATCTACGTCAACCCGGCCTTCGAGCGCATCACCGGCTACCGCGCCCACGAGGTGCTGGGGCGCAACTGCCGGCTCCTGCAGGGCAGCGAAACCCGCCAGCCGGGCGTCAACGAGATCCGCCGCTGCATGACCGAGCAGCGCGAGGTGCACGTGGTGCTGCGCAATTTCCGCAAGGACGGCAGCGCCTTCTGGAACGACCTGTACATCGCCCCGGTACCGGACGAGCACGGCCTGGTGACCCACTTCATCGGCGTGCAGAACGACATTTCCGAGCGCAAGCGCTTCGAGTCGGAGCTGGCCTACAACGCCAGCCACGACGTGCTCACCGGCCTGCCCAACCGCTCGCTGCTGGAGGACCGTCTGCTGCAGGGTTGCCAGATCGCCCGGCGCTACACCCGCGAGCTGGCGGTGATGCTGATCGACCTCGACGGCTTCAAGCCGATCAACGACACCCTCGGCCACGCCATCGGCGACCGCATCCTGGTCGAGGTGGCCCAGCGCATGGCCGCGCAGATCCGCCCCGGCGACACCCTCGCCCGGCTCGGCGGCGACGAGTTCGTGGTGGTGCTGCCCGACCTGGCCCACGGCGAGGATGCCCTGCTGGTCGCCGAGCGGCTGATCCACAGCATCGCCCGCCCCTACCAGTTCAACGAACTGGAGCTGCACGTCACCGCCAGCATCGGCATAACCCTCAGCAACGGCGAGATCGAGCAGCCGGTGAAGCTGATCCAGGAAGCCGACCTGGCCATGTACCAAGCCAAGCAGCACGGCCGCAACAACTACCAGTGGTACACCGAGCACCTCAACCAGGAAGTCAGCGAGCGCATGACCCTGCGCAACGAGCTGCAGAAGGCCATCGAGGGGCTGAACTTCGAGCTGCACTACCAGCCGCAGATCGACGCGCGCACGGGCGCGCTGCTCGGCTGCGAGGCCCTGCTGCGCTGGCCGCACGCCGAGCGCGGGTCGATCTCGCCGCTGCGCTTCATCCCGGTGGCCGAGGATACCGGGCAGATCGTCCCGATCAGCCAGTGGGTGCTGGTCACCGCCTGCAGCCACCAGCGCCGCCTGCTCGACCAGGGCCTGGCCGCCGGCGTGGTGTCGGTGAACATCTCGGCGGTGCATTTCCTGCGCCAGGACTTCGTCGGCACCGTGCAGCGCTCGCTGGAGTACAGCGGCCTGCCGGCGCACCTGCTGGAGCTGGAGATCACCGAAACCGTGCTGCTCAAGGACGCCGAGCGGGCCATCCAGCTGCTCCGCGAACTCAAGGCCCTCGGCGTCGGCATCGCCCTTGACGACTTCGGTACCGGCTACTCCAGCCTGAGCTACCTCAAGGACCTGCCGATCGACAAGGTGAAGATCGACCGCTCCTTCGTCCACGAGCTGATCAGCGACCAGCGCGATGCCGCCATCACCCAGGGCATCATCTCCATGGCCCACCACCTGGACCTCAAGGTGGTGGCCGAGGGCGTGGAAACCACCGAACAGGCCGATTTCCTCCGCCGCAACCTGTGCGACGCCTTCCAGGGCTACCTGTACGCCCGGCCGATGCCCTACTCCCAGCTGGAAGCCTACCTGCGCGGCCTGAAGAGCGCCTGAGACGGCCGGGCCGGCGCTAGTAGTCGCGCTTGTAGAACAGATCCAGCGAACTGGCCAGGCCGCTGGCCGCCTCCAGGTAGAGCTTCTTGCTCAGCTGGTAGCGCAGGGCGAAGACGTTGACCGGCTCGAACACGCCGACGCCATAGCGCAGACTGAGCTTCTCGGAGAGGTAGCCGCTGGCGACCATGCTGCTGTCCGTACCGGAACCCTCGCTTTCCAGCAGGAAGTCGCTGATGCCCAGGCGCTCGGCGATGGCCCCGGCCACCGGGGCACCGCCGGCCAGGCCGAGGGCCAGGGCGGCCTGGTTGACCATGTTCTGGTCGCCACCGCTGCCCGGTGCACGACCGAGCACCAGGTAGGACAGCGCCTGCTCCTGGCTCATCGCCGGCTCGGAGAACACCTCGCTGAGCGGCTCGTCGGCACGGCCGCTGATGCGCAGGCCGGCGGTGACGTCGCCCACCTCGCGGATCGCCTCGATGTCCAGCAGCGGCTGGTCGATGGGCCCGGCGAAGATCAGCCGCGCGCGGCGCAGGGTCAGGCGCTGGCCGTAGGCGCGATAGCGGCCGTTCTCCAGGCGCAGGGTACCGCGGCTGTCGAGGTTGTCGCGCAGGCGCAGGTTGCCCCTGAGGTCGGCGGTCAGGCCGAAGCCGGAAAAGCGCAGGCGGTCCTCGCCGATGGCCAGGCGCAGGTCCATCTGCAGATCCGGTGCGCTGGACGGCGCCGGCTGCTCGCCGACGACCCGCGCATCCTCGGACACCTTGACCGCCTGCGCCGGCAGTTCGCGCACGGTGATCCGCCCGCGCGGCACCGCCACCCGACCGCCGAGACTGAGGCGGTTGTCGCGCAGGCCGAGCTGCAGGTCGGGCTCGACCTCGAGGCTGGCGTAGGGCTCGACCACCGCCGGCAGGCGGCTGCCGCGGATCTGCAGGTCCATCTGCGGCGCGCCGGCCCAGCCCAGGTTGCCGGCGATGCTGCCCTGCCCCTGCTCGCCGCTGCGCCAGCTGCCGTCGAGCCGGGCCTGCTGGCCGTCGATCTGCAGGGCCAGCTGCAGCTGCTCGAAGGTCAGCGGCAGCTCGCCGCCACTGAGGTGGCCGTCGCGCAGCTGCACACGGCCGTCGACCACCGGCGCCAGCAGGCTGCCGGACAGCCGCCCGCCGCCGTCGATGCGCCCCTCGATGCGCTCGACCTGGCGGGCGAAGGGCCGCGCCAGGGCGAGGTCGAGACCGTCGAGGCGGAAGCTGCCGGACAACGGCTTGTCCTGCGGCCGCGGGTCGATGCGCGCCTCCAGCTCCAGCGCGCCGAGGGTCGGGCCGGACAGGAGCAGCCGGCTGTCGATCCGCTGCGGGCGCAGCTGGCTGGTGAGCAGCAGCTGCCGGTAGGGAATCTCCAGCCACTGGCCGCGCTCGCGGATGCGCAGCTGGCCGCTGCCGGCATCCAGGCGCAGCTCGCCGTCGGGGCCGCCGGCCGGCAGGTCGAGGCGCAGATCGCCGTTGACCCGGCCGACCAGCGCGGTGCCGCGTGGCAGGCTGCGACGCAGGCGCGCCAGGTCGAAGTCGCGCAGGCGCAGGCGCAGCTGCGGCTCGGGCAGCAGACGCTGGCTGTCGGCGCACAGGCTGGCCTCCTGCGACTGCCAGCAATGGGCGCCCAGGGTGATGCGCCCGGCGGCGCTGCGCTCCAGGCTGGCCGGACGCTGCAGCTGCCAGTCGAAACCGGCGGCGGCGAGGCTGCCGCGGCTCAGGCTGCCGCGCCAGTCCTGTCTGCGGTCGAGGCCGCCGTTAAGCGCCAGCGCCAGGCGCAGCGGCTCGCCGTCGAGGCTCAGCTCGACGCTGTGCCGTGGCAGGCTGCCGCTGCCCTTGAGCGCGAGCTGGCCGAAATCCGTGTCGCCGCTGCGCAGGCCGCGCGCGTCCAGTTGCACCGTGGCCTGCTGGCGGGCGTCGAGGCGGGCGTCGAGGGTCAGGCCTGCCATACGGTGGTCCTGATAACCGAGGCCGCTGCCCTGCAGCGCCAGACTGCCCTGCGGCGCGGCCGGCGTACCGCCGAGCCGGAGTTCGCCGCCGGCCTGGCCGCGCAGCCCGGGCCACAGCTGGTCGAGGCGCGCCAGCGCCAGCTTGAACTGCCCTTCCAGCCGCTCGCCCCAGGCGCCCCGGCCGTCGATGCGGTTGTCGCCCAGGCGCAGGGCCAGCTCGGGCAGTTGCCAGCGCTTATCCTCGCCCTGCAGCTGGCCCTTGAGCGCCAGTGGCTGCTGGCGCAGCTGGCCGTCCAGCGCCCAGTCGGCTTCGAGCTGCAGGTGGCCGTCGCGCAGCTCGCCGCGGCTGGCCAGCTGACCGCCGATGCGCCCGGGCAGCTCCCTGAGCCAATAGGCCGGATCGAGCTCGGCCAGCTGCAGGCGTGTCTGCCAGCCGAAGGCTTCGGCGAAGGTCAGCGCCAGCTCGCCCTGCGCCCGGCCCTTGCCGGCCTCCAGGCGCAGCTGCGGGAGCTGCAGCTGGCCGCCGTCGCCCTGCAGCGGGCTGGACAGGCGCAGCGGCCCGGCCGGGCTGAGCAGGCGGACGTCGAAGTCGCCCCGGTAGCGGCTGTCTGCGTAGCTGAATGCCGCCTGCAGCTGCTGGAGCTCGAGCTCGACGCCGGGCTGCGGATACAGCTGCTGCCAGGCGAAGGCGCCACCCGCGAGGGTCAGCTCGGCGGCGAAGGCCTCGCGCCAGTCGAGGCGGCCGGCGAGCTGCAGGGTTTCCCCGGCACTGTCCTGCAGCTGCAGTTGCTCCACTTGCGCGCCGCCGCCATCCACGCTGCCACGCAGCACCACGCTCAGCGGCTGCCCGGCGCCGGCCAGGGTGGCGCTGCCGCTCACCCCATAGCCTTCGGTGAGGGTGCCACTGGCGGTCAGGCCGAGCGTGGTGAAGCGCAGGCTCGGCGGCAGGCTGGCCAGCGTCTGAAAGTCCGTCGCGCTCAGCCGCAGCTCCAGCGGCAATCCTTCCGCCAGCGGCTGCAGCCAGCCGGTGAGTTCGCCGTCCAGGTAGCCCTGGCTGCGCGCCGTCAGCTCGAGGCGCTGCAGCAGGCGGCCGTCCAGCTGCAGGTCGAGCTGCCAGGGCCGCTCGTCCACTGGCGGCAGCTGCAGGCTGGCGCGCGCGCGCAGCGGCCAGTCGCCCTGCGGCTGCAGGCTCAGCTCGCTGAGGGTCAGGCGCAGGGCGGGGCGCTGCAGGTCGACGGCGGACAGCTGCAGGCCGCCGGCGTCCAGGCGGGCGGCCAGCGCCAGGTCGTGCAGCTGCTGCACGCCATTGACCTCCAGGCTGCCCAGCTGCAGGCGCTGGATGGCCACGCCCAGCGGCAGGCGGATCTCCGGCAGACTGAGCGGCTCGGCGCTGGCCTCCTCGGTCGGCGGCAGCTCCAGCTGCAGGCGCGTGGCGCTCAGCTCGTCGAGGCACAGCAGGCGCTGGCGCAGGCAGGCCAGGCGGTTGACCACCCGCAGCTGCTCAACCGCCACGCGCGTTTCGCCCGACTGCCAGCGCAGTGCGCCCGCGCTCCAGTCGCCGAGCAGCCGGCCCCGGAAGTCCTCCAGCGCCAGCCCCGGCACCCGGCCGAGCAGCCAGCGGCTGCCGGACTCGCTGGCCGGCAGGGCGAGCAGGCCGGCCAGAAGCGCCAGCAGGAGCAACCCGGCAGCGCCGAGTCGGCGCAGCAATCTCCTCACAGTTCCGGCCCCATGGAGAAGTGGATGCGAAAGCCCGAGCCCTCGTCGTGATCGAGGGCGTGGGCCAGGTCGAGGCGGATCGGGCCGACCGGCGACACCCAGCGCACGCCGATGCCGACGCCGGTCTTCAGCGGATCGCTGAAGCCGTCGATGGCGTTGCCGTGGTCGACGAAGGTGGCCAGGCGCCAGCGGTCGCGCAGCGGGTACTGGTACTCCAGGCTACCGACCACCAGGTAGCGGCCGCCGACCCGCTCGCCCTCGCTGTCGCGCGGCGAAAGGGTCTGGTAGTCGTAGCCGCGCACGCTCTGGTCGCCGCCGGCGAAGAAGCGCAGCGACGGCGGGATGGCCGCGAAGTCGTTGGTGGCGATGCCGCCCAGCTGCATCCGGCCGAGCAGGCGATGGCCGCCGGCGAAGGTGGTCAGGCCCTTGGCCTGCATGACCAGGTGCAGCAGGTCGGTATCCGACAGCAGGCTGCGGCTGGCGCCGGTCAGGTCGGCCTGCAGGCGCCAGCCGCGGCTGGGATCGACCTTGTGGTCGCTGACCGTGCGGCTGAAGCCGATGCCCGGCAGCAGCAGGGAGCTGCGTCCTTCATCCTCGCCGGTGGTGTAGCGCTCCTGCTCCCAGCGCAGCGAGACGATACGCTGCCACTCGCGCTCCGGCAGGTGCTGCCACTGGGCGCCCAGGGTCAGACGCTCGCTCCGGGTGTCCACCAGATCCTCCTTCTGGTAGCCGGCGGTGAAGCGCAGGCTCTCGGTCAGCGGCGGATCGAGGGGGATCTCGTACCAGGTGCCGAGGTTCTGCCGCGGCGCGGACAACTCGAAGTCGCTGCCCAGCCGGTGGCCCGCCGCGCCGCGCCAGTGACGGGTCCAGGTGCCACGCAGGCGCGGCCCGACGTCGGTGGAGTAGCCGGCACCGGCTGCCAGGGTGCGCGGCTTGCGCGCCTGCAGGCGCACCTGCACCGGGATGGTGTGCTCCGCGGCGCTCTCGGGCGTGGCGTCCACCCGCACGTCCTCGAAGTAGTTGCTCGACACCAGCGCGCGATTCAGCTCGCCGATCAGGTCGGAGTCGTAGGCCGTGCCGGGCTGGAACGGCACCATGCGCGCCAGCAGATCGTCGTCGAATGGCGTATCGCCCTCGAACTGCACGCTGCCGAGGTGGTAGCGCCGGCCGCTCTGGTAGACCAGGCGGATGTCGGCCACCCCGGCGTCGGGGTCGACCAGCAGGCTCTGTTCGACGAAGCGACCGTCGAAGAAGCCGAAGCGCAGCGCGCGGTTGCGGATCAGCCGCTTGGCGTCCTCGTAGGCGCCGTGGTCGAGCACCGCCCCCGGCGCCAGCCGGTCGCTGCGCGGCAGGCGAAAGCGCGGGAACTGCGCGGCCTCGCCCTCCACGCGGATCTCGACCGTGCGCAGGCGCACCGGCTCGCCCTGCTCGATGTGCAGGCGCAGCACCGGCTCGTCGCCACTCTCGATCACCTCGCTGCGGATCTTCGCCCGGTAGTGACCGAGGGCCTGCAGCGCCCGCAGCGCCTCGCGCTCGGCGTGACGGGAGAAACGCTGCAGGCTGGCGGCGTCGCGCTTGCCGAGATCGCCGATGTGCGCCTCGACGTTTTCGCGCAGCGCCTTGCTCCGGGGCGAGATCAGGACCTCCAGCTCGGCCGCCGCGGCCAGTGGAGTGCCGAACATCAGCATGCCGGCCAACGGTATGCCGCCCAGCGGGGCAAGCAGCGCCGCGACGGATGACGGGAAGATGCTTTTCATGCCGCCGATCCTAGCACGGCCCTCGCGGATTACCGGACAAGCGGAGGAGATCGGCGCCAAGGGCCGCCAACCGCCCGGAGCCGAACGGCCACACGCCTGCGCGCTCAGAGCCGCTCGACCGCCTCGCGCAGGCGGGCGAGCAGCTCGGGCACCAGAGCCAGGCGCTGGCCCTCCTCCTCCAGTACCCGCTCGAAGGCGCGCTTCTTCAGCGCCTCCACCGCCAGGCCGGTGCGCAGGTTGGCCGGCACCGTGCTGAGCAGGATGTCGAACAGGCGGTCCACCGCGTGCAGGCGGCCCCACAGGTAGTCGTTCTCGCGCACCGCGCGGCCGAGGAAACCGCCGAAGCCGGCGAAGGAGCTGCCGAGCAGCACCGGCTTGCCCTCGTCGAGGACCAGGCTGTCGGCGTCCTCGGGGCTGATGCGGTCGACGAGGATCTCCTCGATGGGCCCGGCCTCCAGCGACAGCGCGCTGGCGGTCGGGCGCAGGATGACGTCCCAGAAGAAGTAGCCCAGATAGCCGGTGAGGATGGCCAGGCGGCTCGCCTCCGGCAGGCCCTGCACCAGCGGCGAGGCCAGCACGGCATCGACGTTGTCCACCACGCGGGCCATGTCGCACTCCTGGGCCAGCCGCTCGACCAGCCGGGAGATCTGCGCGCCCGCCTCGGGCTCGCTGGCCAGGCGCTCGGTGCCGAGGCCCGGCCCCTCATCGTCGTCCATGAACAGCTCGCGGCACAGGTTCACCGCGTGGCGGCTGAGGAAGTCGAGGTCGTCGTAGACCGCCAGCTCGCCGACGCACTTGTGCAGCTTGAGCTTCAGCAGGTCGAGGTCCTCGGATTCGGCGGCACCGCCGCTGTCATGCTCGGGATACAGATCGTTGATCTCGTGCAGCACGAAGTTCAGCCGGCGCTTTTTGTAGATCAGCCCGAAGTCGAGGATCATCCGCGCGAACAGCGGCAGGTCGACATTGCTGTAGAGCTGCTCGGGCATCCTGTAGGACTCGGCGATGATGCCCTGCTGCCCGGCCCAGGCCTCGATCACCTCCTCGACCCGGCGTGCCTGCGGCGAATCGGCGGTGTACTGGCAGGCCGCGGCGATGAGGCGCACCACGAAGTCCAGCGCCTCGAAGATCAGCGAGCGCATCCAGGCGTCGTAGACGATGGCGGTGCCGGACAGCAGGCTGATCGACAGCAGCCGCCAGTGGCGCAGGTCGTCGACGCCGAAGCCGCTCCTCAGCTTGCCGGCGGTCTCCTCCTCGATCAGCCGGGCGATCTGCGGGCGGGCGTGCAGGATGGCCGCCTTGAGCCGGCGCGCCTGCACGTTGTAGCGGCTGATCACCGCCAGTTCGTTGTACACCGGATCCTGGCGCGGCAGGTCGCTGAGGGCGCCGCGCAGGGTGGCGAAGAAGCCGGGCACCCCGGTTCCCGTCAGCCGCCGGGTACCCTTGGGGTGCGGGTCGATGTACACCAGGCGGCGGTCCACCTCGCGCAGGGCGCCGTGGGTGTGGATGGCTTCCACGCAGGCCATGATCGGCTTGTTGTCGAGCACGCTGCCGTCGACCAGCACCGCCTCCTCGGGGCTCTCGCCGCGTGCGCGGTAGTTGCGGAAGTTGGCCTCGACGAAGCGCGAGCGCGCCGGCCAGGGCATGTGCCGCTCGGCGAGCAGGTCGTCGAGTTCGCGCAGCTGGGCGGGCGGGAAGGCGCCGGGATAGGACGCCGAGGCGCGCCCGGCGAAGGCCAGCGAGGGGAAGCTGTCGGCGTCGAAGTCGCTGAGCAGGTGGCCGGTCTTGCGGTGCTCGAGGGAGAAGCGCAGCAGGTGGCGGTGCTCGCGCTCGTAGGCCACCGGCGGGTCGTGGATGAAGATCGGCCGCTCCAGGCCGCGGAAGTCGGTGACCGTCACCACCAGGTCGAGGCGCTCGCCCTTGGGCAGCAGCGAGTCCGCGACCGGTGCGGCGCCCTGCATCGCGGTCAGGCCGTCGAGCATCAGGGTGCTCAGCCGGCGGCCGTCGAGGGGCGGCTTGAACCAGCGCGAGCGCAGGAACACCGAGATGCGCTTGGCCATTTCGGCGTCGGCCTGCCCCGGCAGCAGGCCCTCGCGGCCGAGGCGCGACAGCAGCGGGCGCAGCAGCGGCCAGAAGTACCACTTGCTCCACATGCGCGCCTTGGCCTCCGGCGCCAGCAGGTTGAGCATGTCGGCCTGCTCCAGCCACAGCTGGCTGATCGGCATCAGCGAGCGGTCGTGGGCCAGGGCGGCGGACAGGGTGATGCCGTTGATGCCGCCGGCCGAGGAGCCGGCGATGACGTCGACGATCACCCGCAGGGCGATGTCCTTGCCCAGTGCCTGGAGGAACTCGTGGTAGAGGTCGCCGGTGGAGCGCTCCGGCTCGTCGGGATAGTGCTGGTGGAAGCTGTCGCCCGGCGCCTGGTCCTCGCCGGAGCGGCCGGCGTGGTAGATCTTCGAGGCGCGCACCAGGTTGAGGATTTCCCGGTTGATGCCGTGCTGGTAGACGGCGAGGGACACCCCGCCGAAGAACACCAGGGCCAGGCGCAGCTCTTTCTCTTTCATGGTCAGCCCGTGGAGCCGATAGCCGTCCGGGCCGCTTGGCGGCCCGTTGCGCCGCCCTGCGCCGTTTCCGTCCCAGCAAAGCTAGCCCAGAACCGGCGCCGCCGCGCGCCTCACCGCTGATCGGCGAGCTGCGCCTGCTCCTGCGCCACCCCGTCCCAGCCACCGCCGAGGGCGGCGATCAGCTGCACGCTGGCGGTCAGCCGGCTGCCGAGCAGGTCGAGTTGGGTGCGCTCGTTGGACAGCGCGGCGGTCTGCACGCTGACCACGCTGTTGTAGTCGATGGTGCCGGCCTTGTACTGGTTCTCCAGCAGGCGCAGCGACTCGCGGGCGGCGTCCAGCGCCTCCTGCTGCACGCCGCTCTCCTCCTCCAGCACGCGCAGCTGCACCAGGTAGTCCTCCACCTCGCGGAAGCTGTCCAGCACGGTCTGCCGGTAGCCGGCCACGGTCTGGTCGTAGCGCGCCTCGGCCTGGTCGACCTGCGAGCGGATCAGCCCGGCGTCGAACAGGGTCATGGCGAACTGCGGGCCGATCGACCAGAAGCGGTTGGGCGTGTTGATCCACTGGCCGAAGGTATCGCCGCGATAGCCGCCGGCGGCGCTCAGGCTGAGGCTGGGGAACCAGGCGGCCTTGGCCACGCCGATCTCGGCGTTGGCGCTCATCACCGCGCGCTCGGCGCTGGCCACGTCCGGACGGCGCTCGAGCAGCTGCGAGGGCACGCTGACCGGCACCTGCGGCAGCGCCGGCACGCCGTCCACCGCGGCCAGCTCGAACTCGGAAGGCGGCACGCCGATCAGCACGGCGATGGCGTGCTCCAGCTGGGCGCGCTGGTACCTGAGGTCGATGGCCTGGGCCTCGGTGCTTTTGAGCTGGGTGCGCGCCTGGGTGACGTCGGATTTGGGCACTATGCCGGCCTGATACTGGTTCTCGGTGAGCCTGAGCGAGCGGGCGTAGGCCGCCACCGTGGCGTCGAGCAGGCGCTGCTGCTCGTCGAGCACGCGCAGCTGCAGGTAGTTCTGCGCCAGCTCGGACTGCAGGCTCAGGCGCACCGCGGCCAGGTCGGCGGCGCTGGCCGACAGGCTGGCGTTGTCCGCTTCCAGCTGGCGGCGCAGCTTGCCCCACAGGTCCAGCTCCCAGTTGACGCCGAAGGTCAGGTCGTAGCTGGTGGAAATCCCGCCACCGCTGACGCCGCTGGACACCGGCGCGCCGCCGACGACCACCGTGCTGCGCCCTGCGCCCTGCCCCGAGCGGGTCTTGCTGGCGTCGGCACCCAGCGAGGGGAAGAACGAGGCGCGGGTGCCGCGCACCAGCGCCTGGGCCTCGCGGTACTGCGCCAGCGACTGGGCGAGGCTCTGGTTGGACCTTTCCAGGCGCTGCTGCAGCTCGTTGAGGGTGGCGTCGCCGTACAGCTCCCACCAGGCGCCGCGGGCCAGGGCATCGGCCGGCTCGGCGGCCTTCCAGCCCTCGGCCTGCCGGAACGCCGCCGGGGTGTTCAGCTCGGGACGCTGGTAGTCGGGGCCGATGGCGCAGCCGCTCAGGGCGAGCGCCAGCAGCAATGTGGGGGCAAGTTTGCAGACGGGGACGGTCATAACGGAGCTTCCAGTGCGGCATCGCTGGGCCGCCCGCGCCAGCGGTTGACGCGGTGGCGCAGGCGGTCGAGGTACAGGTAGACCACCGGGGTGGTGTAGAGGGTGAGCAGCTGGCTGAGGATCAGCCCGCCGACGATGGTCAGGCCCAGCGGCTGGCGCATCTCGGCGCCCTCGGCGGCGCCGAGCAGCAGCGGCAAGGCACCGAGGATCGCCGCCAGGGTGGTCATCACGATCGGCCGGAAGCGCAGCAGGCAGGCGCGGCGGATCGACTCCTGCGGGCTCAGCCGCTCGCTGCGCTCCAGCTGCAGGGCCAGGTCGATCATCAGGATGGCGTTCTTCTTCACCACGCCGATCAGGAGGAACAGGCCGAGCAGCGAGATCAGGCTGAACTGCCCGCCGGTGAGCTGGATGGCCAGCAGCGCGCCGACCCCGGCCGACGGCAGGGTGGAGAGGATGGTCAGCGGGTGGATGTAGCTCTCGTAGAGGATGCCGAGGACGATGTACACCAACAGCAGCGCGCCGAGGATCATCAGCGGCTGCGAGCTCTGGGCCTGCTGGAAGGCGCCACCGGTGCCACCCATCTTGCCCTGCACCTCGGTGGGCAGGTCGATCAGCGCCATGGCGCGCTCGATGGCGGTGGTCGCCTGTTCGAGGCTCACGCCCTCGGCGAGGGCGAAGCTGATGCTCTCGGCGGCGAAGGCGCCGTCGTGCTGCACGCGGTCCTCCTCCAGGCTGCGCTCCCAGCGGGCGAAGGTCGACAGCGGCACCTGCTGACCGTCGCTGCCGACCAGACGCACCTGGTCGAGCACCTCGGGGTGCCGGGCGTACTGCGGGTCGATCTCCATCACCACGCTGTACTGGTTGAGGCTCTCGTAGATGGTCGACACCTGACGCTGGCTGAAGGCGTTGTTGAGCAGCGTGGTGACCGTGCTCATGTCCACGCCCAGGCGCTTGGCGGCGTCGCGGTCGACCACCAGGGTGATCTGCTCGGCGCCCTCGCCTTCGTTGGCGTCGATGTCGGTGAGCTCCGGCAGGGTCTTCAGCGCATCGCGCACCTTCGGCAGCCAGGTGCGCAGGTCGTCCAGCTCGCTGGCCAGCAGCACGTACTCGTTCTCCGAGCTGCCGCCCTGGTGGCCGCCGAAGCGCAGGTCCTGGTCGGGCATCAGGAACAGCTGGCCGCCGGGCACCTTGGGCAAGGTGCGGCGCAGGCGCTCGGCCACCTGCTGGGCGCTGACGCCGCGCTCGGCCACGGGCTTGAGGCGCACGATCATGAAGGCGTTGTTGATCCCGCCGTCGCCGCCGATGAAGCCGGCCACGCTCTCCACCGCCGGGTCCCTGAGCACCGCGCGGCGGAAGATCTCCATCTTCGGCTGCATCACCTGGAACGACAGGCCGTCGTCGCCGCGGATGAAGCCGACCAGCTGGCCGGTGTCCTGCTGCGGCATGAAGGTCTTCGGCACGCTGACGAACAGCCAGACGTTCAGCGCGATGGTCGCCAGCAGGCTGAGCAGGGTTAGCAGCGAATGCCGCAGCGCCCACTCCAGGCTCACGCGGTAGAAGGCCAGCACCCGCTCCTGCACCCGGTTGCCCAGGCGCTGCAGGCGGTTCGGTTCGCGTTCGCCCGCCTCGGCGCGCAGCCAGCGCGCGCAGAGCATCGGCGTCAGGGTCAGCGACACCAGCAGGGAAATGACGATGGCCACCGTCAGGGTGATGGAGAACTCACGGAACAGCCGCTCGACGATGCCGCCCATGAACAGGATGGAAAGGAACACCGCCACCAGCGAGACGTTCATCGACAGCAGGGTGAAGCCGACCTCGCGCGAGCCCTTGAGCGCCGCGGCCAGCGGCTTCTCGCCGGCCTCGATGTGCCGGGCGATGTTCTCCAGCACCACGATGGCGTCGTCGACCACCAGACCGGTGGCGATGATCAGCGCCATCAAGGAGAGGTTGTTCAGCGAGAAGCCCAGGAGGTGCATGGCGGCGAAGCTGCCGACCAGCGACACCGGCACCGCCAGCGCCGGGATCAGCGCCGCGCGCCAGTGGCCGAGGAAGGCCAGCACCACCAGGATCACCAGGCCGACGGCGATCAGCAGGGTGCGCTCGGCCTCGTGCAGGGTGGCGCGGATGGTCGGCGAGCGATCCATCGCCACCGCCAGCTCGGCGCTGGCCGGCAGCACCGCGCGCAGCGCCGGCAGCTCGGCACGGATGCCCTCGATGGTCGCGATGATGTTGGCGTCGGCCTGGCGGTTGACCACCAGCAGCACCGCCTGCTCGTCGTTGTAGAAGCCGCTGTTGTAGCGGTTCTCCACGCTGTCGCGCACCGTGGCGACGTCACCCAGGCGGATCGCCGCACCGTCCTGGTGACGGATGATCAGCGGGATGTAGTCGGCGGCCTGCTCCAGTTGGTCGTTGCTGGCCACCTGCCAGTGGCGCGCGCCGGCCTCCAGCGCGCCCTTGGGCCCGCGCACGTTGGCGTCGCTGAGCGCCTGGCGCACGTCGTCGAGGGCCAGGCCGTACTGCTCGAGCAGGCGCGGCTGCAATTCGACGCGCACCGCCGGCAGCGAGCTGCCGCCGATCTGCACCTCGCCGACACCCGGTACCTGGGACAGCTTCTGCGCGACTATGGTCGAGGCGAAGTCGTACAGCTGGCCCTTCTCCAGCACTGGCGAGGTCAGCGACAGCACCATGATCGGTGCCTGCGAGGGGTTGACCTTGCGGTAGGTGGGCATGCTGCGCATGGCGCTGGGCAGCAGGTTGCGCGCGGCGTTGATCGCCGCCTGTACCTCGCGGGCGGCGGCGTTGATGTCGCGGCCCAGCTCGAACTGCAGGATGACCCGCGTCGAGCCCTGGCTGCTGCGGCTGGTCATCTGGCTGATGCCGGCGATGGTGCCGAGCGAGCGCTCCAGCGGCGTGGCCACGCTGGAGGCCATCACCTGCGGGCTGGCGCCGGGCAGGCTGGCCTGCACGGTGATCACCGGGAAGTCCATCTGCGGCAGCGGCGACACCGGCAGCAGACCGAAGCTCAAGGCGCCAGCCAGCAGGATCGCCAGGCTGAGCAGCAGGGTGGCGACCGGGCGGACGATGAAGGGGGCGGAGAGGTTCATGCCGGCCACCCCGTCAGGCGAATGAATTCGCCCCTACACGCTCGGCCCCTCCGTAGGGGCGAATTCATTCGCCCAGCGCCAGGCCGGCAGGCGCACGGCTTCGCCCCTGCGCCCGCATATGACCACCGACTCATACCGCCACCCCCGCCGCACTGCGCCCGGTGAAGCGCCGGCTCAGGCGGTCGAACCACAGGTAGATCACCGGGGTGGTCACCAGGGTCAGCACCTGGCTGACCAAGAGGCCGCCGACCATCACCAGGCCCAGCGGCTGGCGCAGCTCGGCGCCGGAGCCCGAGGCCAGCATCAGCGGGATGGCGCCGAACAGCGCGGCCAGGGTGGTCATCAGGATCGGCCGGAAGCGCAGCAGCGCCGCCTGGTGGATCGCCGCCTGCGGGTCCATGCCCTGGTAGCGCTCGGCCTCGAGGGCGAAGTCGATCATCATGATCGCGTTCTTCTTGACGATGCCGATCAGCAGGATGATGCCGATCACCGCGATCAGCCCCAGGTCGTTGCCGGAGACGAGCAGCGCCAGCAGCGCGCCGACCCCGGCCGAGGGCAGGGTCGAGAGGATGGTGATCGGGTGGATGTAGCTCTCGTAGAGCACGCCGAGCACGATGTACATGGTGACGATGGCGGCGAGGATCAGCCACAGGGTGCTCGACAGCGAGGCGCGGAACGCCTCGGCGGCGCCCTGGAAGCGGGTCTGCACGCCTTCCGGCAGGCCGATCTCGGCCTTGACCTGCTCGATGCGCGCCACCGCCTCGCCCAGCGCCACCCCCGGCGCCAGGTTGAACGACACGGTGACCGCCGGGAATTGGCCGATGCGGTTGACCTGCAGCGCGGTGGCACGCTCCTCGACGCGCACCAGGCTGGCCAGCGGCACCTGCACGCCATCGGTGCCGGCCACGTGGATCTCGCGCAGCGCATCCAGCCCGCGGTCGCGGGCACCCTGGCTCTCCAGCACCACGCGGTACTGGCTGGTCTGGGTAAAGATGGTGGAGATCTGCCGCTGGCCGAAGGCGTCGTACAACGCGCTGTCGATGGCGCTCATGGTCACGCCGAGGCGCCCGGCCAGGTCGCGGTCGATGGCCAGATACGCCTGCAGGCCGCGGGTCTGCAGGTCGCTGGTCACATCGCTGAGCTCGGCCAGCGGCTCCAGCGCCTCGACCAGACGCGGCGTCCACTCCTCGAGCAGCGCGGCGTCCGGCGACTCCAGGCTGAACTGGTACTGGGTGCGGCTGACGCGGTCCTCGATGGTCAGCTCCTGCACCGGCTGCAGGAACAGCTCGATGCCCGGCACCTGCGCCAGCGCGGGGCGCAGGCGCTCGATCACCTCGGCGGCGGTCAGATCGCGCTCGCCGTGCGGCACCAGGTTGATCTGCATGCGCCCGCTGTTGAGGGTGGCGTTGTCGCCGTCGACGCCGATGTAGGAGGACAGGCTGGCCACCGACGGATCGCGCAGGATCACCTCGGCCAGGCGCTGCTGGCGCTCGCTCATGGCCTTGAAGGAAATGCTCTGCGGCGCCTGGCTGATGCCCTGGATGGCGCCGACGTCCTGGATCGGGAAGAAGCCCTTGGGCACCGCCAGATACAGCAGCACGGTGAGGCCGAGAGTGGCCAGCGCGACCAGCAGGGTCACGCCCTGATGGCGCAGCACCCAGGTGAGACCTCCGTCGTAGCGGGCGATCAGCCAGTCGATCCAGGCGCCGCTGGCCTTGTAGAAGCGGCCCTGCTCGCCCTGCGGCTGATGCCTGAGCAGGCGCGCGCACATCATCGGCGTCAGGGTCAGCGACACCACCAGCGAGATGAGGATGGCCACCGCCAGGGTGATAGCGAACTCGCGGAACAGCCGCCCGACCACGTCGGCCATGAACAGCAGCGGGATCAGCACGGCGATCAGCGAGAAGGTCAGCGACACCAGGGTGAAGCCGATCTGCTTCGCCCCCTTGAGCGCGGCGTTGAGCGGCGTCTCGCCCTCCTCCAGATGGCGGGCGATGTTCTCCAGCATGACGATGGCGTCGTCGACCACGAAGCCGGTGGCGATGGTCAGCGCCATCAGAGTCAGGTTGTTGATCGAGAAGCCGGCCAGGTACATCACGGCGAAGGTGCCGATCAAGGACAGCGGCACGGCGATCGACGGGATCACCGTGGCGGCCAGGCGGCGCAGGAACAGGAAGGTCACCAGCACCACCAGGCCCACGGCCAGCAGCAGCTCGAACTGCACGTCGCGCACCGCGGCGCGGATGGTCTGGGTGCGGTCGCTGAGCACCGCCACCTCGACCCCGGCCGGCAGGCTGGCGGTGATCTGCGGCAACAGCGCCTGGATGCGGTCGACCACCTCGATGACGTTGGCGCCCGGCTGGCGCTGCACGTTGACCAGCACCGCGGCGTTCTGATTGGCCCAGGCGGCCAGGCGCTCGTTCTCGGCGCCGTCGGCCACCTCGGCGATGTCGCCCAGGCGCAGGGTGGCGCCGGCGCTGTAGGTCAGTACCAGGTCGCGGTACTCGGCGGCCGAACGCAGCTGGTCGTTGGCATCCAGCTGGGAGACGCGGGTCGGGCCGTCGAAGTTGCCCTTGGGCTGGTTGACGTTGGCAGCGTTGATCAGGCTGCGCACGTCACTCAGGTTGAGGCCGTAGGCGGCCAGCGCCTGCGGGTTGACGCGGATGCGTACCGCCGGGCGCTGACCACCGGCCAGGCTGACCAGGCCGACGCCGCTGATCTGCGCCAGCTTCTGCGCCATGCGCGTGTCGACCAGGTCGTTGACCTCGGGCAACGGCAGGGTCCGCGAGGTGATCGCCAGGGTCAGCACCGGGGTGTCGGCCGGGTTGACCTTGTTGTAGACCGGCGGCGCCGGCAGGTCATTGGGCAGCAGGTTGTTGGCCGCGTTGATCGCCGCCTGCACCTCCTGCTCGGCGACGTCCAGTTCGACGTCGAGGCCGAAGCGCAGGGTGATCACCGAGGCGCCGCCCGAGCTGGTCGAGGACATCTGCGCCAGGCCCGGCATCTGGCCGAACTGGCGCTCCAGCGGCGCGGTCACCGCGCTGCCCATCACCTCGGGGCTGGCGCCGGGATACAGGGTCAGCACGCGGATGGTCGGATAGTCGACCTGCGGCAGCGCCGCCACCGGCAGCTGGCGGTAGGCGATCAGCCCGGCGAGGAAGATCGCCACCATCAGCAGGGTGGTCGCCACCGGGCGCAGGATGAACGGGCGCGACAGGCTCATGCGGTGGGCTTCCGTGCCGGAGTGCCGTCAGCCGGCAGCGGCCGTTCGCCGCGCGGGTTGGCGCCCGGCTCGGCCTTGCCCGGTGCGACCGGCGGGGTGGCTTCCTTGAACGCGCCCTCCACCACCTCGACCGTGCTGCCCTCGCGCAGGCGGTCGGTGCCTTCCAGCACCACCTTCTCGCCGGCGGCCAGGCCCGCGCCGATCAGGCTCTGCTCGCCGTTGCTGGCGGCCACCTCGACCGGGCGCATCTTCACCTTGTTGCCTTCGCCCACCACATAGACGAAGGTGCCCGCCGAACCGAACTGCACCGCCGCCGCCGGCAGCAGCAGCGCGTCGCGGCGGGTCTCCAGCAGCAGGCGCACGTTGACGAACTGGTTGGGGAACAGGCGCTCGTCGGCGTTCTCGAAGCGCGCCTTGAGCTTGACCGTGCCAGTGGCGGTGTCGATCTGGTTGTCCAGGCTGGCCAGCATGCCCTCGGCCAGGCGCTGGCGCTCGCCGCGGTCCCAGGCCTCGACCTTGAGCGGCTCGCCGGCGCGATGGCGGGCCAGCAGAGCCGGCAGCTCGGCCTCCGGCAGGGTGAAGCTGACGGTGATCGGCGAGGTCTGGGTGATGGTCACCAGCGGCGTGGCATTGCCGGAGGTGACCAGGTTGCCGGCGTCGACCTGGCGCAGGCCCAGGCGACCGGCGATGGGCGCCTTGACCTCGGTGAACTCGAGGTTCAGGCGCGCCTCGGCCACCGCCGCCTGCAGGCTCTTGAGGCTGCCGCGCAGCTGCTCGACCGTGGCCTGCTGGCTGTCCAGGGTCTGCCTGGCGATGGAGTCCTCGGCGTACAGGCCCTGGTAGCGCTTGAGGTCCAGCTCCGCGTTCTTCAGCTCGGCGCGGCGCTCGGCGAGGTCGCCCTCGGCCTTGTCCAGCGCGGCGCGGTACGGCCGCGGGTCGATCTGCACCAGCACCTGGCCGGCCTTGACCTGCTGGCCTTCCTCGAACAGCACCCTGACCAGTTGGCCGTCGACGCGCGGCAGCACGTTGACGGTGTTGTAGGCGGTGACGGTGCCGAGGGCCTTGAGCTCCACCGGGAACTCGCCGAGTTTCGCCTCCGCCAGGCGCACCGGCACCGTGCCGCCGGCCATGTCGCGGAAACGCGGCCGTCCCGCCGGCGGCCCGCTCAGGCTGCCACTGCCCGGTCCGCGGGCACCGCCCGGTTGCGCGTCCTGCTCGTCGACTGGCCACAGCCACCAGGCCAGCGCGGCGGCCAGCGCGGCGGCCAGCAGCACTAGGGTTGCGCCGGCCAGCCAGCGGTTACGGGAAGAACGGGTCGGGAGGTCGAGTTCGGACATGGTGCAGGTCACTTTCCTTGGGAGCCTGAACGATAAGGCTTCTCAGTTGGAACGCAAAGGTTCTTTACCGGCACTTTACCTGCCGGCGGCGGGCATACGACAGGCAACCAAGACAAGTTTGTTCTCAAAGCGAACCTCTCCGCCTGGCAGTTGTCCCACCGTGAACCCGTTTCCATCCGGCTCGCCCGGCGTTGGACAAATGCCGGACGGGTCGGGACAATTCACCCGGTTTTCGTCCATGAGGTTCGCACCATGCGTAAAGCACTTTCCGTCCTGACCCTGAGCCTGCTGTGCGCCCAAGGCGCCATGGCCGATGGCACCACCCGTGCCGCGGTCGGCGGCGGCCTCGGCGGCGCCCTGGGCAACGTCCTCGGCCAGGCGGTCGGCGGCAAGACCGGCGCCGCGGTCGGCGCCGGCCTGGGCGCCGCCGCCGGCGGCGCGGTGACCGCCAAGAAGGGCCGCAAGACCGAGGCAGCCGTAGGCAGCGGCCTTGGCGCGGCCGGCGGCTCGCTGCTCGGCAACACCATCGGTGGCAGCACCGGCGGCGCCATCGGCGCAGGCCTCGGCGGCGCGGCCGGCGGCGCTCTCGGCAACAAGATGGGCCGTTGAGCAACGCCCCGGGCTCATCGCCCGACGCCACAAGCCGTGTGAAAGCCCCGAAGGGCTGACCACCAGCAAACGCCCCGACAGAGTTCGGGGCGTTTGTCATTCCGCCCCCCCTGAACGACTGCAAACTCGCGCTGCCACGGGGCGGCGAGCCGGCATGACGGCGAAACTCCGCCTAGCCTTCTTATCGATGCCCAACCGCCAAGCCCCTCGAGCCGGCTCCCTGTGCTCGCCAAGGACGCTTCCGTCATGCGCTCCCCGCCTCCGTTGCCATCGCCCCGCTCCACCCCCAGCTCCTGGCTGCGCTGGCTGCCCGGCCTGCTGATGCTCAGGCAATACCAGCCGGAATGGCTGCCCAAGGACCTGGCCGCCGGCCTGGTGCTGACCTCCATGCTGGTGCCGGTCGGCATCGCCTACGCCGAGGCCTCCGGGGTGCCGGGCATCTACGGCCTGTACGCCACCATTGTGCCGCTGCTGGCCTACGCCCTGTTCGGCCCCAGCCGCATCCTGGTGCTCGGCCCCGACTCCTCGCTGGCCGCGCCCATCCTCGCCGTGGTGCTGCCGCTCTCCGGCGGCGACCCGATGCGCGCCATCACCCTGGCCAGCATGATGGCGGTGGTCTCCGGCGTGGTGTGCATCGCCGTCGGTCTGCTGCGCCTGGGCTTCATCACCGAGCTGCTGTCCAAGCCGATCCGCTACGGCTACATGAACGGCATCGCCCTGATCGTGCTGATCGCCCAGACGCCCAAGCTGTTCGGCATTTCCATCGAGGGCGAAGGCCCCCTGCTCGATCTCTGGCACCTGGTCGAAGCCATAGCCACCGACCAGGCCAACTGGTACAGCTTCGCCGTCGGCGGCGGCAGCCTGGCGCTGATCCTGCTGCTCAAGCCGTTCAAGCAGCTGCCGGGCATCCTCATCGTGGTGATCCTCGCCACCGTGGCGGTCGGCCTCCTCAATCTCGACAAGCACGGCGTCAAGGTGCTGGGCGACCTGCCCCAGGGCCTGCCCAGCTTCGTCCTGCCCTGGCTCAGCGGCGTGGACATCGCCACCGTGGTGCTCGGCGGCTGCGCCGTGGCCATCGTCTCCTTCGCCGACACCAGCGTGCTGTCGCGCACCTACGCCGCGCGCACCCAGACCCCGGTCGACCCCAACCAGGAGATGGTCGGCCTGGGGGCCGCCAACCTCGCCGCCGGCCTGTTCCAGGGCTTCCCGATCAGCAGCAGCTCCTCGCGCACGCCGGTGGCCGAGGCGGCCGGCTCGCAGACCCAGCTGACCGGCGTGGTCGGCGCCCTCGCCGTGGCGGCGCTGCTTCTGGTCGCTCCGCAGCTGATGCGCTACCTGCCGAGCAGCGCCCTGGCCGCGGTGGTGATCGCCGCGGTGCTCGGCCTGTTCGAGTTCGCCGATCTCAAGCGGATCTTTCGCATCCAGCGCTGGGAGTTCTGGCTGTCGATGGCCTGCTTCGCCGGAGTCGCCGTGTTCGGCGCCATTCCCGGCATCTGCCTGGCCGTGGGGATCGCCGTGCTCGAGTACCTGTGGGACGGCTGGCGCCCGCACTACGCCATCCTCGGCCGGGTCGCCGGCATCCGCGGTTATCACGATGTGAAGCGCTATCCGGACGCGCGCCGGGTGCCCGGCCTGGTGCTGTTCCGCTGGGATGCGCCGCTGTTCTTCGCCAACGCCGAGCTGTTCCGCGAGTGCCTGATGGAGGCCATCGAGGAGTCGCCCAGCGCGGTAAGGCGGGTGGTAGTGACCGCCGAGCCGGTCACCAGCATCGACGTCACCTCAGCCGACATGCTCGCCGAGCTGTGCCAGACACTGCGCGAGCGCGGCATCGAGCTGCACTTCGCCGAGATGAAGGACCCGGTCAAGGACAAGTTCAAGCGCTTCGGGCTGCTGGAAGTGTTCGGCGACAACGTCTTCCAGCCCACCGTGGGCGCCGGCGTGGACGACTATCTGGCCGATCACGGGGTGGACTGGACGCCCTGAACCGGCACGCCTGCGCGCATCCGGCCGGCGTGACAGGGCCGATCGTCAGCCGCGTGGCGTGGCTGCTGGCATTGTCGCCAGCCCTCTCTACGCTTGCTCTTCATCAGCTCCACGCGAAGAGGGGATCTCGATGTCCAGGCGAAAACTCGGCGTTCATTCCGAAGCCGGCAAGCTGCACAAGGTGATGGTCTGCTCGCCGGGCCTGGCGCACCTGCGCCTGACCCCGAACAACTGCGACGAACTGCTGTTCGACGACGTGATCTGGGTGTCCCAGGCCAAGCGCGACCACTTCGACTTCGCCGCCAAGATGCAGGACCGCGGCGTCGAGGTGGTGGAGATGCACAACCTGCTGGCCGAAACCCTGCAGGACAAGGAGGCGCTGAAGTGGATCCTCGACCGCAAGCTGTCGGCCAACCAGGTCGGCGTCGGTTTCGGCGAGGAAATGCGCAGCTGGCTGGAAGGCCTGGAAGCCCGCCAGCTGGCCGACTTCCTGATCGGCGGCGTCTCGGCCGCCGACCTGCAGAAGGGCCTCGGCGCCAGCAGCGTGGTGAAGATGCTCTGCGACTTCCTCGGCCACACCAGCTTCATCCTGCCGCCGCTGCCCAACACCCAGTTCACCCGCGACACCACCTGCTGGATCTACGGCGGGGTGACCCTCAACCCGATGTACTGGCCGGCGCGCCGCCAGGAAACCCTGCTGACCACGGCGATCTACCGGTTCCACCCGGACTTCGCCAAGGCCGAGTTCGACATCTGGTGGGGCAACCCGGACGAGGACCATGGCGCCGCCACGCTGGAGGGCGGCGACGTGATGCCGGTGGGCAACGGCGTGGTGCTGATCGGCATGGGCGAGCGCACCTCGCGCCAGGCCATCGGCCAGGTGGCCCGGGCGCTGTTCGCCAAGGGCGCGGCCCAGCGGGTGGTGGTCGCCGGCATGCCCAGGTCGCGCGCCGCCATGCACCTGGACACCGTGTTCACCTTCTGCGACCGCGACCTGGTCACCGTCTTCCCCGAAGTGGTCAACCAGATCGTGCCGTTCAGCATCCGCCCCGACCCCGGCAAGCCGGGCGGGATGGATATCCGCCGCGAGGACCGGCACTTCATCGCGGTGGTCGCCGAGGCCCTCGGCCTCAAGCAGCTGCGCGTGGTCGAGACCGGCGGCGACGCCTACGAGGCCGAGCGCGAGCAGTGGGACGACGGCAACAACGTGGTCTGCCTGTCCCCCGGCGTGGTGGTCGGCTACGACCGCAACACCTTTACCAACACCCTGCTGCGCAAGGCGGGGGTGGAGGTGGTGACCATCAGCGCCAGCGAGCTGGGCCGCGGCCGCGGCGGCGGCCACTGCATGACCTGCCCGATCATCCGCGACGCGGTCGACTACTGAGGGAGCGGCGTGGCGGCCCCCGCCGGCCGCCGCGCCACTCCGAGCCCCTACCGGTCCTCTCCCGCTTTCTCACGAGGTGATCCGTCATGGCGTTCAACATGCACAACCGCCACCTGCTCAGCCTGATGCACCACAGCAGCCGCGAGCTGCGCTACCTGCTGGACCTGTCGCGCGACCTCAAGCGCGCCAAATACACCGGCACCGAGCAGCAGCACCTCAGGCGCAAGAACATCGCACTGATCTTCGAGAAGACCTCGACCCGCACCCGCTGCGCCTTCGAGGTGGCCGCCTACGACCAGGGCGCCAACGTCACCTACATCGACCCCACCTCCTCGCAGATCGGCCACAAGGAGAGCATGAAGGACACCGCCCGCGTGCTGGGGCGCATGTACGACGCCATCGAGTACCGCGGCTTCAGGCAGGAAATCGTCGAGGAACTGGCGCAGTACGCCGGCGTGCCGGTGTTCAACGGCCTGACCGACGAATACCACCCGACCCAGATGCTCGCCGACGTGCTGACCATGCGCGAGCACAGCGACAAGCCGCTGCACGACATCAGCTACGCCTACCTGGGCGATGCGCGCAACAACATGGGCAACTCGCTGCTGCTGATCGGCGCCAAGCTGGGCATGGATGTGCGCATCGCCGCACCCAGGGCGCTGTGGCCGAGCGACGAGCACGTCGCCGCCTGCCGCCGGTTCGCCGAGGAGACCGGCGCCCGCATCACGCTCACCGAAGATGCCAAAGCTGCGGTCAAGGGCGTGGACTTCGTGCATACCGACGTCTGGGTGTCGATGGGCGAGCCGGTGGAAGCCTGGGGCGAGCGCATCAAGCTGCTGCTGCCCTACCAGGTCAGCGCGGAGCTGATGAGGGCCGCCGGCAACCCGCGGGTCAAGTTCATGCACTGCCTGCCGGCCTTCCACAACAGCGAGACCAAGGTCGGCAAGCAGATCGCCGCGCAGTACCCGCAGCTGGCCAACGGCATCGAGGTGACCGAGGACGTCTTCGAGTCGCCCTGGTGCATCGCCTTCGAGCAGGCGGAGAACCGCATGCATACCATCAAGGCGATCCTGGTCGCGACCCTGGCTGACGTCTGAGAGGAGAAGCCGCATGCGACTAGTCATAGCCCTGGGCGGCAACGCCCTGCTGCGTCGCGGCGAGGCCATGACCGCGGAGAACCAGCGCGACAACGTGCGCATCGCCTGCACGCAGATCGCCAGGGTAGCCACCGGCAACCAGCTGGTGATCGCCCACGGCAACGGCCCGCAGGTCGGCCTGCTGGCCCTGCAGGGCGCGGCCTACGATGCCGCCAACCCCTACCCGCTCGACGTGCTCGGCGCCGAGACCGAAGGCATGATCGGCTACATGATCGAGCAGGAACTGGGCAACCTGCTGCCGGCCGAGGTGCCCTTCGCCACCATCCTCACCCAGGTGGTGGTGGACGGCGCCGACCCGGCCTTCCACAAGCCGAGCAAGCCGATCGGGCCGGTCTACTCGAAGGAGGAAGCCGAGCACCTGGCCCGCGACAAGGGCTGGAGCATCGCCCCCGATGGCGACCAGTTCCGCCGCGTGGTGCCCAGCCCGCGCCCGCAGCGGATCATCGAGATCCGCCCGATCCAGTGGCTGCTGGAGAAGGGTTCGGTGGTGATCTGCGCCGGCGGCGGCGGCATCCCGACCCTGTACCGCGACGGCAAGCTGCACGGCGTGGAGGCGGTGATCGACAAGGACCTCTGCTCGGCCCTGCTGGCCCGGCAGCTGGACTGCGACCTGCTGGTGATCGCCACCGACGTCGACGCGGCCTATGTCGACTGGGGCCAGCCGACGCAGAAGGCCATCGCCGAGGCCCATCCGGACGAGCTGGAGCGCCTCGGCTTCGCCGCCGGCTCCATGGGCCCCAAGGTGCAGGCCGCCTGCGAGTTCGCCCGCCTCACCGGCCGGGTGGCGGTGATCGGCTCGCTGGCCCAGATCGAGGCCATCGTCCAGGGTCGCGCCGGCACCCGCGTCAGCACCGAGCGCGCGGGCGTGACCTTCCGCTGAGCGTCAGTGCCCGGAGCAGGCCCGCCGGCATCAGCCCGCGGGCCTTCTTCCCGTTGCGTGCCGCCGCCTCAGAAACGCTCCTCGACCATCCGGAACGGATAGGACGCGCCCTGGTAATGGCCGACCTTGCGCTTGGGCAGCTTGACCTTCTCTTCCTGGCTGAGATCCTTGTAGGGAACGTGCTGGAGCAGGTGGCTGATGATGTTCAGGCGCACCCGGCGCTTCTCCTCGGACCGGGCCACGTACCAGGGGGCCCAGGAGGTGTCGGTGGCGGCGAACATCTCGTCGCGGGCGCGGGTGTAGTCGTCCCAGCGGCTGAACGACTTGAGGTCCATGGGCGACAGTTTCCAGATCTTGCGCCCGTCGTGGATGCGGTCGGCGAGGCGGCGCTCCTGCTCCTCGGCGCTGACCTCCAGCCAGTACTTGATGAGGATGATCCCGGACTCGATCATCATCTTCTCGAACAGCGGCACCACGTTGAGGAAGCGCTCCGCCTGCTCCTCGCTGCAGAAGCCCATCACCCGCTCGACGCCGGCGCGGTTGTACCAGCTGCGGTCGAAGATCACCACCTCGCCGGCCGCCGGCAGGTGCGCCAGGTAACGCTGCCCGTACATCTGGGTCTTTTCCCGGTCACTGGGCGCCGGCAGCGCCACCACGCGGAACACCCGCGGGCTGACCCGCTCGGTGAGCGCCTTGATCGTGCCGCCCTTGCCGGCGCCGTCGCGCCCCTCGAAGACGACGCAGACCTTGAGGCCCTTGGCCACCACCCACTGCTGCAGCTTGACCAGCTCGACGTGCAGCTTGCGCAGCTCTTCCTCGTACTCCTTGCGACCCAGTCTTTCCCGCTCCGCCGGGATAGCCGCCACGTCCTTCTTCTTGCCCTTGGCCATTCTCTCCGCCCCTTCAGCTTGAACTTTCCTCTAAACGCTAGCTGATGGATCGGCGGCTGCACGGGGCCGGCGACAGGCGCCGATCACGGATGCCCGGCAGCTCAACCCGATGGGCCGCCAAGCAGCCCATCGGGAGAGGGCGGATCAGAGCACGGCCAGCGCCGCCGCGTAATCCGGCTCGTCGGCGATCTCGGCGACCAGTTCGCGGTGCAGGACCTTGTCGTGCTCGTCGAGCACCACCACGGCACGGGCGGCCAGGCCGGCCAGCGGGCCTTCGGCGATGGCCACGCCGTAGTCCTCGAGGAATTCGCGGCCACGCAGCATGGACAGGTTGACCACGTTGTCCAGACCTTCGCTGGCGCAGAAGCGCTTCTGGGCGAACGGCAGGTCGGCGGAGACGCACAGCACCACGGTGTTGTCCAGGTTGCCCGCCTCCTGGTTGAACTTGCGCACCGAGGTGGCGCAGGTGGGAGTGTCCACGCTCGGGAAGATGTTGAGCACCTTGCGCTTGCCGGCGAAGTCGGCCAGGGTGCGGTCGGACAGATCGGAGCCCACCAGGCGGAAGGCCGGGGCCTGGCTGCCGACCTGCGGCAGGTTGCCGTCGACACGTACCGGGTTGCCTTTGAGGGTCACTTGGGACATTGCTTTTATCCTTTATCTTCAAAGAGTTAAGCGCGGAACCTGAAGTGCCGCACGAGAATTCATGCCTCACCCCGGCGCGCCGGCGGTGTGCCGGCAAAGCCTAGCACGCGGCAGCGCAGGCAAATCCATGCAGTTTGCGCAGGTACCGGCGGTGGCCGCCCGCACGCCGGATCGGCTAGCATCGCCGCCGTACACCTCGCACGGAACCCGCACCGCATGAAACTTGTTTCCTTCAATATCAATGGCTTGCGCGCACGACCTCATCAACTGGCTGAACTGATCGAGCGCCACCAGCCGGACGTCATCGGCCTGCAGGAAACCAAGGTGGCGGACGAGCAGTTCCCCCGTGCCGAAGTCGAGGCGCTGGGCTACCACGTCGAGTACCACGGCCAGAAGGGTCACTACGGCGTCGCCCTGATGTCGCGCCAGGCGCCGCAGAACCTGGTCAAGGGCTTCCCATGGGACGGCGAGGAATCGCAGCGCCGCTTCATCGGCGCCACCTTCCTCGACGCGCAGGGCCAGCCGCTGCACGTGTTCAACGGCTACTTCCCGCAGGGCGAGAGCCGCAGCCACACAGTCAAGTTCCCGGCCAAGACGCAGTTCTACGCCGACCTGCAGCGCCTGCTGGAGGAACAGTTCAGCCCCGAACAGGCCCTGGTAGTGATGGGCGACTTCAACATTTCGCCGAAGGATCTCGATATCGGCATAGGTGCGGAAAACGCCAGGCGCTGGCTGCGCAGCGGCAAGTGCAGCTTCCTGCCCGAGGAGCGCGAGTGGATGGAGCGCCTGTACGCCTGGGGCCTGGTCGACAGCTTCCGCGCCCTGCACCCGCAAGTGAACGACCGCTTCAGCTGGTTCGACTACCGCAGCCGCGGCTTCGAGGACCAGCCCAAGCGCGGCCTGCGCATCGACCTGATCATGACCTCGGCCGGCCTGACCCCGCGCCTCAAGGCAGCCGGCATCGACTACGACCTGCGCGGCATGGAAAAACCCTCCGACCACGCGCCGGTGTGGCTCGAGCTGATGTGACGCAGTTCACGCTCATTCCGCCACCATGTAACGGAACGGTCATCGTACTGACTTAATCTGCGCGGCATTCCAGACCTGACCAACAAGGTTTCCTGCCGCCATGTCGTGCTTCTCCCGCCCGTTCGCTTCCCCAGCCCGCCTGCTGTTCGGCGGGCTGCTGGCCCTGTCCCTGCCGGCCACCAGCCTCGCCGCCCTGCCCCTGCCCGCCGACGGCAAGGCGGCCCTGCACATGCAGGGCTCCAACACCATCGGCGACAAGCTGGGGCCGGCGCTGGTGAGCGGCCTGCTGGAGAAGGAAGGCTTCAGCAAGGTCCGCATCGAGAACAGCGGCGAGAACGAGCAGCGCGTCACCGGCTTCGATGCCAAGGGCCGTCTGGTCAGCATCGAGGTGGCCGCCCACGGCTCGGGCACCGGCTTCGTCGCCCTGGGTAACGACAGCGCCGAACTGGCCGCCTCGTCGCGTCCGATCAAGGACAGCGAGGCCGCCAGCCTCGCCCGCCTCGGCGACCTGAAGAGCCCCGAGGGCGAGCAGGTGATCGCCATCGACGGCCTGGCGGTGATCCTCCATCCGTCCAACCCGCTGGCCGCCCTGTCGGTGGCGCAGCTGGCCCGGGTGTTCGCCGGCGAGGTGAAGACCTGGGAGGAACTGGGCGGCCGCGGCGGCGCGATCCACCTGTACGCCCGCGACGACAACTCCGGCACCTGGGACACCTTCAAGGAACTGGTGCTGGCCAGCCAGGGCAAGAGCCTGGCCGCCGGCGCCCAGCGCTTCGAATCGAGCACCAGGCTGTCCGACGCGGTCAGCCAGGACCCGCAGGGCATTGGCTTCATCGGCCTGCCCTACATCCGCCAGGCCAGGCCGCTGGCGATCAGCGCCGGCGACTCGCAGCCGATGCTGCCGAGCACCGAGCTGGTGGCCACCGAGGACTACCCGCTGTCGCGGCGCCTGTTCCTCTACATGAAGCCGGGTGAAGGCAACCCCTGGGCCCAGGAGCTGGTGCGCTTCGCCCACAGCCCGCGCGGCCAGGAAATCGTCGCCCAGAGCGGCTTCATCGCCCAGACCGTCAAGGCCATGAAGGTCGAGGCCCATGGCGAGATGCCGGACAGCTACCGCGAACTGGTGAACAACGCCCAGCGCCTGGCGGTCAACTTCCGCTTCGCCGAGGGCAGCGCCGAGCTCGACAACAAGGCGCTGCGCGACCTGCGCCGGGTGCTGCGCTATCTGCGCGACAACGACAAGCTGATGAGCCAGGTGGCGCTGGTCGGCTTCGGCGATCCGAAGCACGAGGACCGCGACCGCACCCTGCTGCTGTCCAAGCTGCGCGCCATGGCCGTGCAGCGCGAGCTGGTCAAGGGCGGCGTGCTGGTGCGCTCGATCGACGGCCTGGGCGACGCCCTGCCGGTGGCCGCCAACGACGGCGAGGACGGCCGCCGCAAGAACCGCCGCGTGGAAGTCTGGGTGTACTGATCCCAGCGCTGCTGCGCCGCAGAGGCCGCTGCCACCACCGGTGCCAGCGGCCTCTTTCCGTCCGGCTGACATGACCGGCCGGGGTGGGCGCGCTACACTGCGCGCCCCGCAAGCATCCCGAGGAGTCCCCCGATGGCCATCGCCATGGCTCGCCACATCCTGGTCAAGACCGCCGCCGAGGCCGAGCAGCTCAAGCTGCGCCTGGCCAAGGGCGAGGACTTCGCCACCCTGGCGCGACGCCACTCGTTCTGCCCCTCGCGCAAGCGCGGCGGCGACCTCGGCGAGATCCGCCCGGGGCAGATGGTCAAGCCGTTCGAGAACGTGGTGTTCCGCAAGCCGCTGCACCAGGTGCAGGGACCGGTGAAGACCCAGTTCGGCTGGCACCTGGTGCTGGTGTACTTCCGCAGCTGAAACGACAGGGCCGGAAGCGGTTTCCCGGTTCCGGCCCTGCGCTGTCCCCCCGCCGCGGCTCAGAAGAACTGCGGCTCCTCTTCCTCGTCCGCCGTCGGTGCCAGGCTCCAGGTCGAGGTATCGTCGGGCTTGGCCTGGCTGCCCTCGCCGTCGCGGTGCAGCTTGAGCTTGAGGCGCACGTTGTTCGCCGAGTCGGCGTTCTTCACCGCTTCCTCCTCGTCGATCGCGCCCTCGTTGACCAGATCGATCAGCGCCTGGTCGAAGGTCTGCATGCCCAGCGGCCGCGACTTCTCCATGACCTCCTTGATCAGACTGAACTCGCCGCGCTTGACCAGATCGCGGATGGTCGCGGTGCCCAGCAGCACCTCCACCGCCGCGCGGCGCTTGCCGTCGACGGTCTTGACCAGGCGCTGGGAAACGAACGCCTTGAGGTTGTTGCCGAGGTCGTTGAGCAGCTGCGGGCGACGCTCCTCGGGGAAGAAGTTGATGATGCGGTCCAGCGCCTGGTTGGCGTTGTTGGCGTGCAGGGTGGAGATCGCCAGGTGGCCGGTCTCGGCGAAGGCCAGGGCGTGCTCCATGGTCTCGCGGTCGCGGATCTCGCCGATCAGGATCACGTCCGGCGCCTGGCGCAGGGTGTTCTTCAGCGCGGCCTGGAAGCTGCGGGTATCCACCCCCACCTCGCGCTGGTTGATGATCGACTTCTTGTGCCGGTGCACGTACTCCACCGGGTCCTCGATGGTGATGATGTGGCCGCTGTGGTTGCGGTTGCGGTGGTCGATCAGCGCCGCCAGCGAAGTCGACTTGCCCGAGCCGGTACCCCCGACGAACAGCACCAGGCCGCGCTTCTCGAGGATCACGTCGAGCAGCACCGGCGGCAGTTTGAGATCCTCGAAGCGCGGGATGTCGAGCTTGATGTTGCGCGCGACTATCGACACCTCGTTGCGCTGCTTGAAGATGTTGACCCGGAAGCGCCCGACGTTGGGCAGCGAGATCGCCAGGTTCATCTCCAGCTCGCGCTCGAAGTCCGCCCGCTGCTCGGCGTCCATCAGTTCGTGGGCAATCTTCGCCACATCGCCGGGTGCCATCACGTCCTTGTTCAGGGCGCGCAGCACTCCGTTGAACTTGGCGCAGGGCGGCGCGCCGGTCGACAGGTAGAGGTCCGATCCATCCTGGCTGGCCAGGATGCGCAGCATTGCCGTGATGTCCATCGAGAAAACCGCCATAACCGATTGATCTGAAAAGGCCATCATTCTGCATCAAGTGAATGCGTGACTCTCGTCACAGATGTCGGGATTGAGAAGCCGTCGATCATTTGGCGGCATTCGCCGCCGCCCGCCCCGCGCAGAAGCCTGCAGCACGCAGCCGGCAACCAGTCTGTCGAGACTGCCGCCACAACCGGGCAGGTCACGGAAAGCCCGCGCTTGACCGCCTCCCGGAAAAACCGGACACCCACTGACCCAGATCAATACCGGGGAAAGTTGGATCCATGCTATGAGTTTGCGCGCGCTGAAAATGCGCCATTCCAACCAGACAAAACAGACGAAAGGGACTTTTATGCAATCACTCAGGCACTCGTCAGCCATTGAAATTGCTAAAGAGCTGGATCAATTCAAGCGAAAGTGGAATCGCATCTCACAGATATTTCAGGAGAACGCCGAACTCTGGCACAAGATTGCACCGCAGCACTTCTCGGGAATGCTCGCCATCACCCCCGCCAAGCCTGGCGATACGCGCCTGTTCGCCACCACGCTGGGCAACAAGGAGTTCGCCATCGGGCTGACCTCCAGAGTGCTCAATGGGGATATCTGCGGCCGAATAACCGCCAGCCTCCTCGATCACACCGGCAAGCCCAAGACCCTCGTCTGCGAGGCCTTCATCAATGCGGACGGGCAGATCCTCAGTACCGACGGCGAGAAACTCATCGACATGTACGAGAGCGACTCCCCCGGATATCGCCTGCTCGCCGAAATCGTCTACAAGGTCATATCCTTCTGAAGATGCCGCGAAGTAGCGCGCCGCTTCTCCTCGGCCGGTCCGGCGAACCGATAGACAAGGGATTGCATGTCGGTCATGCGGGCTACTTCATCGATTCGGCAGCAGTCCTTTCCTGCTGAAGGATATCTGGCGAGGTGCCGGCCCGCTCCGGGCCGCACCCCGCCTTCCCTGCCTCGCCAGCACACCCGGCTCACGCTACCGCTGCGGCGCAGCCTTGTCTGCCCGGACACCCGTCATCGGCCCGCGTACAACTGCCGATGCACCTGTGCGACAATTGGCGGCATATCAGCCATGCGCAGTACAGCGGGACGGCCGCAGCGACGAAGGCTGCAGTGGGCGCCGGTGCCGTTGTCGGATCAGCTTTCGCTGACGACACCCCAAGCCCGCCCCCGGGCACTGCTACTCCGGCCATCGAACAGCTTCGGACTGCCAATGCGCTGACCGATGCCGCCTATGCCATGGATCTTCCATCGCAGAGCGCTGGAAGAATTCGGCGACTCAAGATGAATGAGCTGGCCACGATCCATGAGGCTCTCGGCGACTGGGCGCGAATCTCGCCGTCCACCACTGCTGAGGAGCGGGTCATGAAGGCATACATCGCGATCATTTCGCCGTAACGCAAGCTGGCCGCAGCCACTACTCAAGGAAGAGCACAGATGTCCAACCACACCGAAGACCTCGCCCCACTTCTCCTGGACCTTCATGCCCAGATCGTAGGGATGCGCAACGTCCTGCATGTCCTCATCGAAACCCACCCTGATCGCCAGAAGGTCGATGCCCTCCTGGCAGATTACCGGCTTCGCATTGAGGCCGTGCTGGGCCCATCAGTCGCCTCGGATGCGGTTATTGAGACCTGCCTAGGTCTAGTTGACGCAATGCGCGCATCTGCCCAGAAAACTCCCTGAGCTTCACGGCATCGTGTTCGGCTGACGCCTGCTCACGAGCCTCGATCATGGGCAGCAGCTTTTCGAAAAGGCGCTCGAGGAACGCCTTTGTTCTCCAGCAGGCTGTCCAGATCGATACCGGAATGATCGTTGCTCATACTCCACCTCGATTGGTTGGCAGTTCATCCCGCCGACGCCATGTGACTTGCGCCGGCAGGCAAGGCTGGACCACTCCGCCTGCGCCTCCCTCGCTCCCCTGAAGCACCGTGAGTCGCACTCTGCACTGGTCCACGCCGCTCGGGCAATACCTGCAGCAACACATCGATAGGTTTGAGAATCCATGATCTACGTCAGCATCATGCCAACGGATATCGTGACATAGTTCTTGGTTGCGAACGGATGTTCGTCACGCTTCATGAATCCCGCAAATGGAACTTCAGGGACTACCATGCTGAGCAATAACACCAAGAAAACCGAAACGCAGTCACCCTCTACCCAGCACTCCTCCTCGCTGCTCAAGCGATGGAAGTGGGCATACCGCAAGATCCGCAGCCTTGGCTGCCGCAGCACATCGTCAGCCTGGCATGCGACCCGCTTCGCACTCTTCGGCAGCAGCGGGCGATTCTTCAGCTCTCGAGGATGGACCAAATTGAAGGTGTCCAGCGACTGACTGCGCTCGCCGCGCCTCTACACGATTCATATCAGAAGACATTCACCGATCAGTTCGTTACGACGATAACGACGTCCTTGTATGTCACTTCACGCCCCACCATCGTGCGGGGCCTTTTTTGCCCGAACTTCGGGGCATCACCCCTCACCCTGCAGCTCTTCGCCGGCGCCGAAATCAGGCCCCGGCATATCGCCCGCGGTCCTGCCTATCCTCCCCCCCGCTCTCGCATCGCCAGCAGGAGACTTCCCGCGCTCAAGGTCGATAGCAGCACCATCCTCATGCTGCTCGGCATGGTTGCCGTCGTTCCCCAGCCGCTCGCTGGAGCGCGACCAGGCATTCCCGGAGTCGCGCTACGCCTTCCCGCCCGCGAAGATCGCCGAGTTGATCACCCAGTCGTCGACGACTGATCGCTATTTCAAGCAGGCTCTGGCCAAATTAGGGATTCGGGACCGTCCGCAGTACAATGCTCGCCACACCTACGCGACCATGTGCCTGATGAGCGGGATGAGCCCCGCGTTCATCGTGTTCCAGCTCGGGCACAGCGTCCAGATGCTGCTGTCCACCTACGCCCACTGGATCGACTCCACGACCGACTGGCATGAGCTCGACAAGCTCGATACGGAACCGGCCAAGCCCACTGATAAAGCGCCGGATGGTACGAAAGTGGTACAGCTCACAACGACACCCAGCTACAACCCGCGAGATAGAGCCTCTTGATTTCCACCGCTAACATCACCATGCAGTATACGATGGTGTTTTGCAGTGGTCAGAGGTAGGCAAATCACGGCCTGCAGCGGTGTCTGCCCACCTCAAAATCGCACGAGTGGCCCAAAAATGGCCCAAGGATGCGATCCCTCCTCCGCCCGTCCGGGCAGATCAATCCCCAATACCCGAAACAGCCATCACACGCTCCCGCAGCGTCGTGAGCCGCGCCGGAGCACCTTCAAGATCAAAATTTGGGGGTGGATGTAAAAACGCTTGCGAGTGCCGGAATCCGACACTATAGTAACACCCATGCCAGCCACAACGGCGCGGCGACCACCCGGAGAAATCCACCATGACCAAGTCCGAACTCTTCCGCACAGCCCACAAGCTCACCCGTGAAACCATTCAGGCCGGCGACAACTACGCTGTCACTTTTGCCGCAGCCCTGCGCATCCTGACCAACGAAACCACCGTTACCAGCGTGACCGGTAAGGTCATCAAGCTGACCAACACCGGCACCGAAATCGTCGCTATCTGCGGTTCGATCCGCTTCAATGCCGTCAAGACCGCCCAAGGCTTCGAGAGCCGCTTCATCGTGTCCGCGGGCGCCGCCGGTAACCGCCGCATCAGCGTCGCCCTGGAAGGCGCAGAGCTGACCAAGGCCCACAAGCTGTTCGCCAAGCTGGAAGCCGCTATTGCCTCCCGCCGCGAAGATGACGCCCGCCACGCCGCCCGCCACGCGCAAATCCGCCGCGCCGCCTGATCAGGCAAGGAGCACACCATGATCAAGATCCAGCACGCAGTCCGCGAGCACGGCGCCGAAGCAGTCTACCTGGCAGCCTGCGCGGCGATGGATGGCGACTACAGCAAGCTTTCCGAGATGGGTATCGAGGCAAAAACGCTGGGCGATGCCTGGAGGGTGCAGGCGTCCTCCTACAAGTCAATGACGGCAGGAGAGCGTGCGCGCGAGCAAATGCACGTCAACGGCGAACTGATGAGGATCAAATGACACCAGACGCAACCCGCTACAACGACAGTCCGGAGTACATCGCCGGGCTTGTTGCCAAGGCTCAGGAGGCCCACGGCCTGAGTCAGAGGGCTGTCGCGCAGCAAATCGGCGTCAGCTTTACCAGTCTCCGCGACTGGCAGAAGGGCCGCTCAAGGTGGCGCTACCCTGACCAGTACGCCCTTGAGCGCTTGGCCGAAGCCAGTCATCTTGAGCATGCTGACGAGAAAGCCTGAGCTGCTTGGAGGTCCATACTCGCCGCCAGATTGCTCAAGCGGCTGGCTCGATGACGCTGTCGACGGACTCCTTGAGGTAGGAGGATGGACCTCTGCGCCCACCCCATGGCCGCGCCGCAAGAAGACCGGGAAACACTCGCCGATCCTGGCAGGCGACCTGATCCGCGCCGTGCAGACGGAGAGCAGTGAGGCCATCCAGTACTGGTGGGGTGTCGGTCCGGTCACGGTCTGGCGATGGCGCCAGGCGCTCGGCGTTGGGCGAGTGACCTCCGGCACGCGCCGACTGCTACAGGAGCGGACTGGGGTGCCGGCAGACGCCGCCGCACGGGGCCGGAAGGCCGCTGCAGAGCCGGAGAGCAGAGCCAAGATGGCAGCCAGCAAGCGCGGCAAGCTCGCGCACCCGAGCACAAGATCCGCACTGCTACGAGCAGCGTCTGCACCCAAGCCGCCAGGATGGGGCGTGCGCGCAAACGCCTGGATGCTCGCAGGGCGAAATCAGCGATTAGCATCGCCTGGCGAGGGCTGACCACCCCCCTGCCGCTCAATGCAGTCAAGCACTTGGGCAGAACAGCCCAGCAGCTCGCCCTCCAGCTCGTCGACCGCCCTCCTCCAGTCGTCATTGACCACCAGCGGCGGCCGCGCCGGCAGGCGGCACGGGGTCAGCGGGCAGCGGATCGGGGCCACGGTAGGCGGCGGGGTCGGTGGTTTCGGGGCGCTGGTACAGGCGGCCGAGAGCAGCAGGCACAGCAGCACGCAGGTATTCGGCAGTTTCCCGGTCATGGCGTTTCAGCTCCTCGATGGCGCGGCTCTGCGCCTGTGCGTTACGGGTGACGGTCAGCCCGAGCTGCCGCATCTGCTGCTCGAGGTCGGTGACGGCGCCGATCTGCCGCTGCTGCTCGGCGAGCACGCCAGCCTGCAGGTCGATCAGTTGCTGGCGATCGGTGGCCATCTGCTCCGCCCGATCGGCGCGATCGGACTGGAGATCGATGCGCGGGGCGAGCCCCCACCAGGTGAGCGCGGCGCCGGCGGCGAACAGCAGCGCGGCCGCCAGCAGGGGGCGCAGGCTGGCTAGGGTCATGCCAGCACCTCGCGCGCCTTGCCCCACAACGCCAGGCGGTCGGCCAGGCCGTTCAGGCCGCCATTGATGCGCCGGGTGATACGGCTGAAGTCCATCGCGTCGGCCAGCGCGTTGAGCCCCTTCGACTCCCAGAACCAGGCCGCCGACTCGGCCGCCCACTCGGGTTGCTCGAGCAGCTCGGGGTGCTGCAGCAGGCGCTCGTCGCCGAACAGGGCGAGGCTGCAGCTGCGGTAGTTGGATCGGCCGGTGATCTGGATCAGGCCGCGCCCCTTGTAGCGCTGGCCGTCGCCGTCGGCCGCCTGGGTGTTGCCCAGGCGCACAGCCAGGGCGCCGGTGTCGTAGGCGGCGCCGCTGGCCAGCTCGCGCACGTAGAGCAGTTGGCCGGACTCGTGACCGATCTGGGCGAGGTAGGCCGCGGCGCGGCGCGGGGTGTTGATCTGGCGGCGGGCCATCGCAGCGTTGAGGTGCGGCAGGAACACGGCCGCGCGGCCGCGAGCCAGCGGCATGATCTGCCGCAGCTGCTGTTCGGTGATCTGCATGGGTTGATCTCCAGAAACGAAAAAACCGCCTCATGGGCGGCCTGATTGGCGTTGCGTGGCGCTCAACAGTCCTCGCCAGTCCTACGCCCCGGATGCCAGTCGTGCTCGAAGCAGTGCCTGACCTCGTGGGCCAGGCACTCCGGGTAGCGGCGCAGGGTGATGCGGCAGACGTTGCCGCGCCACTCCGCCCAGCCTGGGGTCTCGAGCTGTGGGTCAACGTCGATGGTGATGGTCGACACGTCTGTGACGCGCTTGGGCGGATCGGGGTCGAACTGGTCGCAGCCGGCGAGCATCACTGCGGTCATAATCAGTGCCAGGCGGATCATGCTTCCGCCTCGGCCAGGGCGACCTCGAGGGCGTCGCGATCGGCGAAGCCGAAGCGCTGGATCACCGCCAGATCATCATGGTCCTGCCACTGCGGCGCGATGTACCCCGCGTCGCCGGGCTGCAGGCTGTGGTCGTAGTCATCCGGGTACTCGGCGACGTTGCTGCGCACAACGCTGGCTCCCAGCAGGCGCTCCAGCTGTTCGCGGTAGGCGACGGGGTTGGCGGCGCGCAGCGCCTCCAGGTCATGGGCGGTTTGCACGATTTGCATGCAGGATCTCCTTGCGAGTTGCCGCCAGGTGGCGGATGAGGTTGTGGCTGTCGGCCCAGCGGGCATGGCCAAGCCAGGCGCCGAGGAAGCGCTTGAGGGCTTCGCTGTCGCGAGCCTTGGTCAGGGCGCGGATGCGGCGCTTGGCGCGACGGACGCTGTCGCGGCGCAGCAGCTTGTGGCCGGGGAAGATGCGGTAGCCGAGGAAGTTGATGCCCTGCTCGACCGGCAGGATCGACCAGCGGCTGAACTCCAGTCGCAGATGGTTGAGGCAGAAGCATTCCAGGAAGTCGCGCAGGCCCTCGAGCACGGCGCGGCTGTTGTGCAGCACGACGATGTCGTCCATGTAGCGGGCGAAGGTCGGGATCTTCAGCGTCTGGCACAGGAAGCGGTCGACCTGGGTGCCGTACACGCCGGCCCACAGCTGGCTGGTCAGGTTGCCGATCGGCAGGCCGTCACCGGTGCGCGGGGTGAACTGCTCGATCAGCCAGAGGGTGTGGCGACAGCTGACCTTGGCCTCGATGCGCCGCCAGAGCCTGGCGCGATCGATGCTGTAGAAGTACTTGGAGAAGTCGGTCTTGAGGGCATAGACCGGGCGGCCACTGCGCTCCAGGTGGCGGATCATGGCCTGAACCCGGATGGCGCCGGCATGGGTGCCGCGCCCGGGGCGGCAGGCGTAGGACTGCGGCAGCATGGCCGCCTCGAAGATCGGGCCGATGACGGAGACCAGCGCGTGCTGGACGATGCGGTCGCGGAACTGCAGCGCGGTGATCGGCCGCGGCTTGGGCTCGTAGACCCAGAACTGGCGCGGTGGTGCCGGCCGGTAACGGCGCTCGCGGATGGCCTCGCGCAGGTGCGCCAGATGCGCGGCGCTGTGCTCCTTGAATGCCAAGTATCCCGCCGTGCGTCGCTTGCCGAGGGCTGCCTTGCGGTAGGCCTCGCGGAAGTTGTCGGGATCGAGGATCTGCTCGATCAGGTTGCGGTGTCGCTTTCCCACGTCTTTCCCTGTCCCTGTGAGAGGCGCCGCGCGCGGGTCTCGATGTTGCCGTTGCCGGCTCACTACGCCCCGCTCTCGCGGACCTGGTCGTGTGTTCCCCGAAGGAGGTAGCGCACGGCTGACCACATGGGTCGCCCTGGTCCGCCATAACGGAGCCAGCGGTGGTGTTGCTCTGTCGTCACAGACGCCGCGCCCGCCGATGTTGTTGTTCGAGTTGCTGGGCGAGTTGTTCCAGTTCGCCGCGCGGGAGCCCGAGTTGGCGCCGTTGTTCCAGTTGGCGCCGAGCAGGACGGCATCGATCCGAGCGCTACCCATGTTCAGCGCTTGGATTTCATCCAGGCGCCGAGCATCTTTCCCGTCTCAGCCAGGTGGACGCTGGCCACCTCATGCTGGTGCGGGGTTATCAACTTGCGCTGGGCGTGCACGGCAAAGCGCAGCAGCCAGCGCAGTTCGGCCAGCGATGCATCCACAACGTAGATGCGACTGGCCTGGTTGGATTTGGCGGCCGTGTACAGCTGCCCCGGCACCGCCAACAGCGTGCCCAGCAGGCGATCGCGGAACTGGCCGTGACTGCGGGGCAGGTTCTGGATGATCGGGTACAGGTAGTTCACGGCCTGGTCGTAGCGCTCGACGATGGCCAGCGCATTGGTGTTTCCCGAATACCCGTTTCCGCTCACGTCGCTATCGCTCCGCGCTCAGGCGCAGGTGGTCACAGACGCCGCGCCCGCCGATGATGTCGCTCGAGTTGCCGGGCGAGCCGGACCAGCTCGCCGCGCGGGAGCCCGAGGCGGCGCCGTTGTACCAGCAGGCGCCGAGCAGGACGGCACGCGTCGTGCCGGCGTAGACAGAGCCGCGGCCTCCAGTGATGGCCTGATACGCAGTGGCCACGGTCTCGCCGGTCACCCCTTGGATATCTGCGCCCCAGACCCACATGTTGCCGGTCGCCTGCTCGACTCCCCACCGGCTGCGCCTCGCTGAGTCGTGCTTGGTGGTGACCGGATCGGCTCCGACCGAGGTTGCCTCGGTCACGCCGAAGGCCAGCATCGAGAACTCCGCCCAGCTCGGGCAGCGCTTGCCGTGGCTCTGCAGCACGTCCTGGGCGACGAACCAGGTGAGGTTCGGGTAGGCCGCAGAGCCATCGCCGTTGTAGGCGGCCGGGATCTTCGGCGGGCTGCTGCCGTCGGCGATGGTCGCGCCTGCGCGGCTGGTGCCGTCGACGTGGTGGTTGACGCCGAGCAGGTAGATATCCGCCCAGAACATGCCGTTGATGCAGACCATGCCGCGGGGGTCAGGGCATTTCGGGCGCCAGGCCAGATCCCAGCACGAGTAGCGGAAGATCTCGCCAGTCAGCGCGACATGGAAGCCGCCCAGCTGGCGGGTGGAGCCGGCCGGCTCGCCGCTGGGTGCCGACCAGTTGAGGTCGGCGAGCAGACGGCCATCGCGGGTCAGGTAAATCGCGTAGTCGCTGCCGGCGACCAGCGCCGGCAGGGTAACGGCGGCGCCGGCGGGCAACTGGTGGACGCGGTCGGCGACGGTTGCAGCCAGAGTCTGGGTTGTGACCAGCTGGGCGCCGGATGGCTGGAATGCCGGCTGCATCGAGTCGCTCTTCGCGAAGATCGAGCGGGCCAGCAGCGGCAGGCTCGGGCCGGTGATGCCGGACACCGGGCGGGATACGCTGGTCATACGCGCACTCCTACGGTGGTCGGCGCCGGCGCATCTACGACAACGCGGAACTCGCCGCGCGGCAGATCAACGCGCTGGGCAGTCGGGCCGTAGAGAGTCAGCTCGGGGAAGCGGCGCCACTGCCCATCCTCCTCGTACAGCTCGATGTAGACGGGACCGGGGCCGGTAACGGTGACGTAGGCCTCGGTGGCGAACTGGTATTGCAGGGGTATAGGGTCGCTGGTGAATTGCGTCTTGTCGGCGAAGATCATGGGTTTCTCCGGGCATGAAAAAGCCCGCGCGGGGCGGGCACTGGGGAACGACTGGCGCACGGCTGCGAAGGCGCGGATCAGGCGAGAATTGCCTCGATGAAGAAGCTCTGCATGCGCCACGTGAACACGCCACTGGTGACGTCCACGCCGCGCATCAGCGTGGCGCTGACGTTCGGGCGCCACAGCTGGTCGGTGCTACTGCCCGGATCGACGGTGGCCAGCGTGGCAACCTCCTCGGACACCACGGAGTCGGACGACAGCGTGTCGCGGTAGATCGTCCAGTTGATCCTGATCGGGTCGGCACCGTCTGTGGAGCCCAGCGCGCGGAAGGCCACTGTGCTGCCGCTCCACATCGTGGCCGGCAGTACCGGGAGTTCGACGTAGTCGCCCAGTTCGTCCGTGTAGCCGATCACCCACGCCGACTGCCCGTCCGACTTTCTCAGATCAAAGCTGTGCCCGGCGAGCGAGAACGACAGCGAGAACGCGATATCGTCCGGTAGCGGTGCGCTGTAGCCGAAGGTGGCGCGCATGTCGATGCTGGAGTACACCGCGTCCGCCGGGAACACCGCCGCGGAGGCGTGCGGGCTGGCCATCAGCGGGTTGCCGTAGGACACGAGGGCTGGCGTGCCTGCGTAGGTCTCGCTCTCCGGGTCCGTCGGCACCTGCACCACCACGCCGGATGCACCGTCGACCGCTGTGGCGCCCCGTACCACCGCGCAAGCGATGCTGTTGGGATCGCCGAGTACCGCCGCCGGCTGGCCCTGATAGGCGCCCAGTCCGGCGAGCGCGCTGAACGGTGCCCACAAGGCGTATCCGACGTCTGCGTCGAAGTAGTAGCCCAGGTCCGGCGCCTGCGTCACCAGCCGACCGATGTCAATCCGGGCGGCGCCGCCACCGGCCAGCGCTGCCACTGAGCCTGCGGTAAGCCGCGCCGAAATCGCCGTGCCGGCCGGCCAGGCTTCCGGGGATGTGCCCTCCAGGCCGCGCTCGATGGAGATTTCCCCATCCGCGGCGGCTATCGCCCTGACAATTTCCCACGCCGACTCCCGCCCCGAATCGTCTATCGATGCCAGCGTCAGCAGGTAGTGGTCGCCGTTGCCAAGTCCGTCCAGCCGCACGGCGGCGGCGGGATCGACGGCGAGTGTCGTCGCATCAGCTGCCAGCGGCTGCAGCAGCGAGGCCGACCAGTTGTTGATGAATAGCTGCATGCATGCTCCCTATATCCAGAGGTGCCAGCCGAGCTGGCCTTGGTCGTTGGAATGCCCCGCGTAGAGCCGCCGCATGATCGGCTCGTAGCTGCCACGCACCAGGCGCCGGCTGATGCCGCCCGGCTGCGCGGCCAACTCTGCCCCGTGCGGGGTGATCACTGCATACGATTCGGCGCTGGACGGCGTCGATGCCGCGCCAACGAATCGCTCGATGCGCGGCATGAGCAGCTGATTGCACAGCCGCTGCATGATGATCTCGATCGCCAGCCCGTCCCGGCTGTGCCGGATCCCGACGCGCGAGAACGGCGCACTGATGCCGACGATCTGCGTGCTGGCCAGGTCTGCGTGGGCGTCGATGATCGACTGGCCGTGCGAAACGACCGTCTCCCTCTCGAACAGCGATGGCGGGATGGCGTCGGTGTAGGCGTTTACGCCGCGCATGTCCGTTGCCGTTCCGGAGTTGATGTCGTAGAAAACCGATCCGCCGAAGTAGTGGCCGTACATCTGCGCCGGGGTGCCGCTGAACTCGCTGCCCAGCTCCACCGAGTACGACTCGACGGCAGACTCTGTCGACTCGACCGAGTAGGAATCCACGATCACCCCGTCGATCATGATCGCCATGGAGACCTCGGTATCCCTTTGAATCCCGCGCGTGATCGACAGCGATACCGATCCGGTCACCGGCCGGCCGGAAACCGGGACGCCGTTGATCAGGACGCTGTCGATGGCGTAGCTGCCTCCGGCCGACAGCTCCGTCGATGCGACCTCGAGCGTGACCGCTGTGGCAGTCACCGATATCTCCCGCACATCGTCTGCATCGTCGAAGACCAGGCACACGATCCGGTGATCCAACTCGTCCCTGTTTTCCAGCTGGTGGTTGTAGAAGTAGCCCGTGTCGGTGCCGATCAAGCTCGGCAGGCCGGCGCCGTGCGGGACCAGCTCGGCGGATGCCGACCAGCTTCCGACGACTCGGTCACCGCTGATGCTGCACCCTCCGGTCAGGGTCAGCGCGGCCTTGAGGGGCTGGGATACCGGCGTCGAACGGATGCGCTGGCCGAGCGCCTGCGTCCGCGTGCGGAGCACTGCCAGGGTGGCCGCGATTGCCTGGCCGCTGCCAGACAGCTCGAGGCTGAGCCAGCCATACGGCAGGTCGCGCGGGTCGTAGTCGATCATCTGCGTGCCGGCGATGCGCAGCGGATAGAGCGCGATGATCGCCCGCCGGCCATGGCTGCTGATGCTGGTGACGCGAAGATGCAGCACGTCCCCGCGCTCGGCGGTGACGCCGGGCGGGTTTGCCTGACCTATATCGGCCAGCGACGCCTGGACGTGGATCGGACTGACCGGCTCGGCTCCGATGTCGCCGAACGGCGTGATCGACAGCGTGATCCCGAGCGACTGGGCGACGCCGACCTGCCCGTAGTTGATGATGCTCGGCCCACCCGACTGGCGGACAAGCCAGCGGCCGCCGGCCTCGTCGATGTAGATCCAGCCCGACAGCGGGTGACCGAAGACCATCTGGTGCGGCCCGGAAAGCAGCGCATAGTTCTGCCACGCGCGGCCCGCCGCCAGCTCGGCCGCCAGTTCCTCCAGGCTCATGCCGAGCGGGGCGACGCCAGGCACGCGAACCAGGTGCGTGTCGCCGAAGTCAGCCCCCTGAATGCCAGCCGAACCGGAAAAGTCGCGCCATGCCTGGTAGGCGTCGGGGAGCGGACGCTCGACGCCGCCGATCGCGACACGCTGGGTCGTCGCGTTCATCAGCCCGTGCAGGGTATTCCCGACGCGCACCACTTCACCGCCATCCAGTGGGGATTCGATCATGCCGGCGGCTCCGCAAACTTCTGGATGACCTCCGCGCCGCTGGCATCGGTCATGGTGAGGGCCTTGATCGCCTTGACCCTGATCGTCAGCAGGCCGTCGCTACTGGTGATCGACCGCTCTCCCCAGTATGTGCGCGCGGCATAGTCGCCCTCCGTCAGCGGGCTGGCGATGCCGCCGCCGCCCGAGTGGCCGGCCGCCACGGGGTCGTAGATTCCGCGCCCGCGCTGCGCAGCGATGGCCCCGCGCGGCTCCGGGGTGCGCAGGCCGGGACGCTTCCTGGGTTCGCGGATCAGCGCGTTGATCTCGTCGGCCTGCGACTGGCCGGTGCGCCGATCGATCATCGCCTGGCCGATGGCCCTGCGCTCATCGACCAGGCGCTGGCCGATGGCGCGGCGCTCGTCCGTCAGCCGCCGCCCGATAGCCCGGCGGCGATCCTCTTGGTTGCTCATGTCACAGCTCCAGCAGGTCGTTGGGGATGCCCACGGCATAGGCCGCAGCCGTCTCGCCGATGCGCTCGTCGGTGTACTCGGCGGGGATCTCGACAGCGTCGAGCACGAACTCGCGCGGGAAATCATCGGCCACCGGGTCGTCGTTGGCGTCCCAGTTGCCGCTGAACCCGGCCAGCTCCTCGTCGTAAGGCGGGATCGGCTCGCCCGTGATCGGGTGGTTGAGGCGTCCGCCGAGCTGCGTGGGCAACACGCTGTCTCCCGGCGACAGTGGCGCAAGGCCCGTCGCAGGCGCATCCGGCACGACCAGCGGGTCGGAGGCGCCGCCGCCGCGCATCACGGCGACGCTCAGGGTGGTGATCGCCGTCCCGGCAGCGAAGTCGAAGGCGTCCACGATGCGCCGGCACTTGCCGCGGGCGCGCACACTGTCATCGAGCCGCAGGGTGTGGGTCAGGTCCACGCCCAGGGCGAGGTCGGTCGGCGTCTGCCAGCTGACGGTGGTGCCGCGGTGCGCGGCGATCAACGTCGTGGCCGCGCCCTGCAGCAGGCAGCTCAGCGCGGCCTGCCGGCGACTCTCGTCGGACAGATCCTGCGCGCCCGGGCTGCCGCCGGGAGTGCTGTCAGGCCAGTCGTCCGCGCGCTGGCTATCGATCTCGATGCTGGCAGAGTCACGGGCGATGATCCGCGTCGCCTCGGCCTCGCCTCCCGGGGCGGTAACGGTCAGGGTGTACTGCTCGGTGACCGTCTGCACCCAGCGGCGCGCGCCCGTGACCTCGACCGACAGCCACAGGTTGTCGAAGCTGTTGATCCACGGGTTGCCGTCGCCGCAGGGGTTGGCCATCGTCAGCGGCAGCCGGTAGCCGTCGATGCCGCCGACCAGCTGCATGCCGGCGCCGCTGACGGCGCCCTCGATCATGTCGGTGGTGGGCAGCTCGGTCGCCCACACGCGCCACAGGCAGAACCCCTGCAGGCCGTCGCTGCCGTACTCCGGGTGTTCCCAACTCCACGACTGGTTGTACTGCCACAGCCGCGGATAGCGGTAGCCGACCTCGATCTCGACGCAGTTGGTCATCGAGCCGAGCGGCTGCAGTTCGATCTGCAGGCTGCCGTCGATCACGGTGCCGGCGCCGAAGATGAAGTGCGGCACGGGCTGCGCGTACCAGCTGGTCACCCGCAGCGCGCCGGCCGGCGAGCAGTCGAGGCTGGCCGGCCGGCTCTCCAGGCGCTCCAGTGCGTAGTCCCAGCGCGAGCGGCCGTCGGCCGGCTCGAACAGGTCGGCCGACCAGGCGCCGCCGACCAGCGCATCGATGGCCTCGACGCTCATGCCCTCGACGCGCTGCTGCAGCCCGTCGCTGCACTCGCAGCGCAGCAGGCGGTTGATCGGGTCCCAGGCCGGGAGTTCGAGCCGGCCAGTGTAGCGCCGCGACTCGGTGACGATGCCGGCGCGGTTGCGGCTGATGTAGTCGATGGACACGCTGCGCCCGACCCAGTCGGTCGGCACCACCGGCTCGCCGGGCGGCAGGTAGAGGGCGAACCCCGCGACCCCGGCCGCGCCCTCCTCCCGGTCGATGTCGACGCCGCCGGTGAGCTGGGCGGTCAGGTCATCGCCGCCGACCAGCAGACGCAACCGCCAAGTGTAGGCCTGGCCGCGCACCGCCTCGGCCGGCGCACGGCGGGCGCTGGGGCCGTTGAGGGCGGAGCCGTTGAGCGTTGAGCCGTTGAGCATCACGCCTCCTCCCAGCTGATCGACCAGCCGTGCCCGCCGCCGCCCTGACTCTGGGCCGGGCGGCTGGCGAACACCGACAGCAGCGGCATCCAGCAGGCCTGGTACAGCGTGGCGCCGGCGACGGCGGTCAGGGTGGCCACGCCGGCGGCGTAGGTGCAGGCGGTGCGCACCCACTGGTCACCGACCATGGCGTGCCCCCAGGGTGCAACGTCCGGCCGCGGCGTGCCGGGCAGCTCGAACACCAGGCCCGGGCCGACCAGGTTGAGCACCTGCGTCGAGCGCAGTTCGAGCGGGCCGCTGTAGTCGAGGCCGGACAGCCCCGGCGGCATCCAGCCCTCGGCGCTGATGCTGCCGGCCAGCCGCTCCCAGTGCTGCTGCTTGAGCGCGGCGCCGTCGCTCATGCGCAGGACGGTCGCGCCGCCGATGGGCTCGATGCTCTCGGTCGGCGCGCCGGCATGCAGCACGATCGGCACGCCGCCGAGGGTGATTCGGGGGTGGGTCATGGGGTGCTCCGGGCGAGTATCAGGAAGCGTCAAGCGCCAGGGTCATCTGCAGCTGCTCGCGCCAGTGCTCTACCTCGCGCGCCAGCCCCGGCTTCCGCCAGCGCCACTCGGCCAGCTTCTGGCCGCTGATGCTGGCGGCTGCATGCCCGTCGGCCAGGGCCTTGCACGCGCGGTTGAACTGCTGCTGCGCCGGCACGTCGCCGTGAATCAGCGCGTCGATCTGAAGGTCGCACCAGACGGCAAATTCGTCGGACAGCCAGCGAGCGAAGGCCACGGCCAATTTGGGATGCAACCAAGTGCCCGGGGTCTTGCCGCCACGCTGAGACCTGACAAGACCAAAGTCCGAATTTCGGACATTGCTCGCAAGGCCGAGAGCGCTTGCCAGCGCCGCCATATAGCTTTGCGTGCTCGGCAGCTCAAGCCACTTGGCAGGCTTCTTTCCGAAGTGCTTGGCCGCCTCGGTAGCGTTGATCCAGCCATCGGTGTTGAAGCGCACCGGCTGCCCACGGTAACGGAACGGAATCACGTTGCTCATATCGATACCTCGCTCATGGCCGAATGGGCGCAGCCAGGCCGGCGCATGAGCGGACACCGGCCGTTCGGGTGATCGGCCCTAGGCTGCTGAAACGAAAAAGCCCCGGCGGATGCCAGGGCTTGGTGGTGGAGCAGTTGCGGTTACCGGCGCGAAGCCCGTCAGAGCGGGCTGGATCAGCGTTGCGTGCGGCCCTTCTTCATCGCCAGGCGGCGCAGGTCGAGCGCGCCGCCGCTCTCGACGTAGACGGTGGTCGTCTGGCCGCCCAGGTTGAGGTCGAGGCTGCCGAGGTGCGGCATGGACGGCTCCAGGCTGCCGACCAGGCCGCCGTCGGCGAACTTGGGCAGCTGCAGGCCGTTCATCATCGAGAGCAGTTGCGGGCCGTAGTGCTTGACCGCAGCGGCGCGCATGACGAACTCGCCGTTGGACAGGCGGGCCAGGATGCTGTCGCTGGTTCCGGTGCCGGGGCCGCGGATGTAGCCGCCGGTGGCGTACCCGCTCACATCGTTGGTGTTCTGCGCGATAGGCTCAAGCGTACCGGCAACCACTGGGACAACAGGGATTCGCATGGTTGCGCCGAGCTGCTTGGCAAGCTGCTCCATCTGCGCCTGGGTGGCGGCGATGGCCTCGGCATCCAGCTCGGTCTTGATGTCGATCTTCTTTAGCTGGTCGGCGTACTTCTTCGTGTGCTCCAGCTCTGCCCTGATCGCTTGGATCTTTTCCTCGGCCGCGGTCTGCTCGACGCCGTTGGCCGCCAGCTCGATCTGCTGCAGGGACTTGATGAAGCCCTCGAAGCCGTATGTGTTCTCCCCGGCAGCGGCCAGGTCCTGGATCACCTTGAGCGCGGCCTGCGCATTTGCCTTGGCGGCGGTGATGTCGCCAGCTGCCAGCGCCTGACGCGCTTTGATCCTGAGATCCTCCGCAGCCCCATAAGTGGCCCCACCGCCACCCTGCAGCCCGGCGATTGCCTGCTGGTAGCGCTGCTCTATCGCGAGCCTGTCAGACCTGATCTTCTCCAGATCAACAACGGCGTTGCGCTCTGCGCGGCCAAGCTCGGCCAGCCTGGCCTTGGCGTAGTCCGCGAGTCGCTTATATTCGCCCTTCATGGCTTCCGAGCGCTCTGCGGTCAACTTGGCAAGGCGAAGATTTGCCTCTTCCACGGCAGCGGCCGAATCGATAATGGTGCTGGCGGACTTCTTGGCCGAGTCAGCGGGCTTCTTGTAGGCGTCTCCACCCCATGCTGCATCAAGCACGGGGGCCGCACTCAGTAACTTGAAGGTATTGAGGAATCGATCAACCCAGCCAGGCGCCTCCGCAGATGACACCTTGTTCAATCCGCGCGAGAGGCGATCAATAGAGCCGGCAGCAGTATTCGACGCCCCGGTCATGGTATCGAGCTGGCCGACAACGCCGGTCGCCTGCTGCTTGAACGTCTCCGATGCGCTATCGAGGTTCTTCAGCGCGCCGTTGAATGCCTTGATGTTCTGGGTAGTCTTCTCGTCGAGGATGCGCCCAAGCCTCTCGGCCTGCGTGCCCATCTCCTCCAACTGAGCGCCGCTATCCCTCAGCAGGGGCAGCAGGAGACTCGAGTCGCTCGCCAGCGACTCCAGATAGAAGATCATCTGATCCTGCGTGAGATTGGCCTTTTCCAAGCCGCGCACATAGAGCTGAAGGGCGTCCGGCCCGCTCAGGTTCTTGAACTGCTCGGCCGTCAGCCCAACCTTCGGCGCAATCTGCTCGAAAAAATCCTTTGCACCGCCTGTAGTGGTCTACTGATCCCGGACACCGATTTAGGCGAAAATCATCGCCATTAGAGAGGTGTTCGATGAGCAGACAGCGACGTACGTTCTCCGCAGAGTTCAAGCGCGAGGCCGCCACCTTGGTTCT